>NZ_VFNX01000001.1:900000-1190000 GCF_006715785.1 Streptomyces puniciscabiei | reverse complement strand
TCATGGGTGGAACGTTGACTACTCGATCAGGACCTCGGGTCGGGGGCTGCTAGTACTGCTCGCAAGAGCGTGGAACGCACGATCTCCGGACAGGGCCTGGCCGGGCACGCTGTTGGGTGTCTGAGGGAATGGTTTTTCCTCAGTCGCCGGCCCCAGTGAACTCGAGCCTGTTGGTTCGGGGTGATGGGTGGCTGGTCGTTGTTTGAGAACTGCACAGTGGACGCGAGCATCTGTGGCCAAGTTTTTAAGGGCGCACGGTGGATGCCTTGGCACCAGGAACCGATGAAGGACGTGGGAGGCCGCGATAGTCCCCGGGGAGTCGTCAACCAGGCTTTGATCCGGGGGTTTCCGAATGGGGAAACCCGGCAGTCGTCATGGGCTGTCACCCGCTGCTGAACACATAGGCAGTGTGGAGGGAACGCGGGGAAGTGAAACATCTCAGTACCCGCAGGAAGAGAAAACAACCGTGATTCCGGGAGTAGTGGCGAGCGAAACCGGATGAGGCCAAACCGTATGCGTGTGAGACCCGGCAGGGGTTGCGTATACGGGGTTGTGGGATCTCTCTTGATCAGTCTGCCGGCTGGTCGGTGAGTCAGAAACCGTTGATGTAGGCGAAGGACATGCGAAAGGTCCGGCGTAGAGGGTAAGACCCCCGTAGTCGAAACGTCAGCGGCTTGCTTGAGAGACACCCAAGTAGCACGGGGCCCGAGAAATCCCGTGTGAATCTGGCGGGACCACCCGCTAAGCCTAAATATTCCCTGGTGACCGATAGCGGATAGTACCGTGAGGGAATGGTGAAAAGTACCCCGGGAGGGGAGTGAAATAGTACCTGAAACCGTGTGCCTACAAGCCGTGGGAGCGTCGGATGCAGCTTGCTGCATCTCGTGACTGCGTGCCTTTTGAAGAATGAGCCTGCGAGTTTGCGGTGTGTTGCGAGGTTAACCCGGGTGGGGAAGCCGTAGCGAAAGCGAGTCCGAATAGGGCGCTGTAGTAGCACGCTCAAGACCCGAAGCGGAGTGATCTAGCCATGGGCAGGTTGAAGCGGAGGTAAGACTTCGTGGAGGACCGAACCCACCAGGGTTGAAAACCTGGGGGATGACCTGTGGTTAGGGGTGAAAGGCCAATCAAACTCCGTGATAGCTGGTTCTCCCCGAAATGCATTTAGGTGCAGCGTCGTGTGTTTCTTGCCGGAGGTAGAGCACTGGATAGGCGATGGGCCCTACCGGGTTACTGACCTTAGCCAAACTCCGAATGCCGGTAAGTGAGAGCGCGGCAGTGAGACTGTGGGGGATAAGCTCCATGGTCGAGAGGGAAACAGCCCAGAGCATCGACTAAGGCCCCTAAGCGTACGCTAAGTGGGAAAGGATGTGGAGTCGCACAGACAACCAGGAGGTTGGCTTAGAAGCAGCCACCCTTGAAAGAGTGCGTAATAGCTCACTGGTCTAGTGATTCCGCGCCGACAATGTAGCGGGGCTCAAGCGTACCGCCGAAGTCGTGTCATTGCAGCTTTAGCCCCAACGGGTGCTGTGATGGGTAGGGGAGCGTCGTCTGCCGGGTGAAGCGGCACTGGAAGGTAGTCGTGGACGGTTGACGAGTGAGAATGCAGGCATGAGTAGCGATTCACACGTGAGAAACGTGTGCGCCGATTGACTAAGGGTTCCTGGGTCAAGCTGATCTGCCCAGGGTAAGTCGGGACCTAAGGCGAGGCCGACAGGCGTAGTCGATGGATAACCGGTTGATATTCCGGTACCCGCTGTGAAGCGTCAAACATCGAATCCAGTGATGCTAAGCCCGTGAAGCCGCCGGCTGAGTCTTCGGACGAGGTCGGAGTGGTGGAGCCGGTGACCCGAGCTGGTAGTAGGTGAGTGATGGGGTGACGCAGGAAGGTAGTCCATCCCGGGCGGTGGTTGTCCCGGGGTAAGGGTGTAGGACGCAGGGTAGGCAAATCCGCCCTGCATGTGTCTGAGACCTGATGCCGAGCCGATTGTGGTGAAGTGGATGATCCTATGCTGTCGAGAAAAGCCTCTAGCGAGTTTCATGGCGGCCCGTACCCTAAACCGACTCAGGTGGTCAGGTAGAGAATACCGAGGCGTTCGGGTGAACTATGGTTAAGGAACTCGGCAAAATGCCCCCGTAACTTCGGGAGAAGGGGGGCCAGTCCTGGTGATGAGCTTCGCGCTCTGAGCTGGGGGTGGCCGCAGAGACCAGCGAGAAGCGACTGTTTACTAAAAACACAGGTCCGTGCGAAGCCGTAAGGCGATGTATACGGACTGACGCCTGCCCGGTGCTGGAACGTTAAGGGGACCGGTTAGCTCCATTTCGGTGGGGCGAAGCTGAGAACTTAAGCGCCAGTAAACGGCGGTGGTAACTATAACCATCCTAAGGTAGCGAAATTCCTTGTCGGGTAAGTTCCGACCTGCACGAATGGCGTAACGACTTCTCGACTGTCTCAACCATAGGCCCGGTGAAATTGCACTACGAGTAAAGATGCTCGTTTCGCGCAGCAGGACGGAAAGACCCCGGGACCTTTACTACAGTTTGATATTGGTGTTCGGTTCGGCTTGTGTAGGATAGCTGGGAGACTGTGAAGCATGCACGCCAGTGTGTGTGGAGTCGTCGTTGAAATACCAGTCTGGTCGTGCTGGATGTCTAACCTGGGTCCGTGATCCGGATCAGGGACAGTGTCTGATGGGTAGTTTAACTGGGGCGGTTGCCTCCTAAAGGGTAACGGAGGCGCCCAAAGGTTCCCTCAGCCTGGTTGGCAATCAGGTGTTGAGTGTAAGTGCACAAGGGAGCTTGACTGTGAGACCGACGGGTCGAGCAGGGACGAAAGTCGGGACTAGTGATCCGGCGGTGGCTTGTGGAAGCGCCGTCGCTCAACGGATAAAAGGTACCCCGGGGATAACAGGCTGATCTTCCCCAAGAGTCCATATCGACGGGATGGTTTGGCACCTCGATGTCGGCTCGTCGCATCCTGGGGCTGGAGTCGGTCCCAAGGGTTGGGCTGTTCGCCCATTAAAGCGGTACGCGAGCTGGGTTTAGAACGTCGTGAGACAGTTCGGTCCCTATCCGCTGTGCGCGTAGGAGTCTTGAGAAGGGCTGTCCCTAGTACGAGAGGACCGGGACGGACGAACCTCTGGTGTGCCAGTTGTTCTGCCAAGGGCATGGCTGGTTGGCTACGTTCGGGAGGGATAACCGCTGAAAGCATCTAAGCGGGAAGCCTGCTTCGAGATGAGGACTCCCACCCACTTGATGGGGTAAGGCTCCCAGTAGACGACTGGGTTGATAGGCCGGATCTGGAAGCCAGGTAACTGGTGGAGGTGACCGGTACTAATAGGCCGAGGGCTTGTCCTCAGTTGCTCGCGTCCACTGTGTTGGTTCTGAAACCACGAACAGCCCCGCCTGACAGGGCGGTGCGGCGTTCACAGTTTCATAGTGTTTCGGTGGTCATAGCGTGAGGGAAACGCCCGGTTACATTCCGAACCCGGAAGCTAAGCCTCACAGCGCCGATGGTACTGCAGGGGGGACCCTGTGGGAGAGTAGGACGCCGCCGAACAATCTTTCAAAAAGGTCGGACCCTGAACTTCGGTTCAGGGTCCGACCTTTTTACGTTTTCCTTAACGTGTCGTTCACGTCGCGCACCCAGCATCCAGCACATGGGAACTGCTGCAATGCTCAGGGCCGCCGGCGTTGGTGTGGGTGACGAGGTCGTCGTACCGGCCTTCGGGAACGTCGAAGTCGCCGAGGCCGTCACCCTGGCC
Source organism: Streptomyces puniciscabiei (assembly GCF_006715785.1). Classification (NCBI taxonomy): domain Bacteria; kingdom Bacillati; phylum Actinomycetota; class Actinomycetes; order Kitasatosporales; family Streptomycetaceae; genus Streptomyces; species Streptomyces puniciscabiei. Next base: position 1,186,239 of record NZ_VFNX01000001.1, on the reverse strand, counting down.
GGGGCGCTTCCCGTGTTCGCCGACATAGACCCGGTCACGTACTGCCTCGACGCCGGCGCTGTCGAGGCAGCCGTAACTCCGCGTACGGCCGCGGTGGTTGTCGTACACCGCTTCGGACGGCGGGCCGACCTGCGGCGCTTGCACGCGCTCGGGCAGCGGCACGAGCTGCTGGTGCTGGAGCAGGGCGAGTCGGAGGCGCCGTACGACGAGATAGCGCAGCGCAGGGAGCGGGCCGCCTATCTCGACGGCAAGCTCAAGGGCGTACGGACGCCGGACGGCGGTGACGGGCACACCTACCAGCAGTACGTGGTGCGGGTGCCGGGGAACGGCCGGCCGGACCGGGACGCCTTCGCGATGGCTCTGCGGGCCAAGGGAGTTGAGTGCCGGGTGCCGGTCAAGACGCCCGTGCACCGGCTGCCGGAGTTCCGTAGGTGCGTGTCCCTGCCGGAGACCGAGCTCGCCGCCGACGAGACGCTGGCGCTGCCCGTGGACGCCTCGCTCACCAAGCGGGAGATGCAGCGGATCGTGTCCGCGTGCAACGCGCTCGGCGGACTGCTGCAGCCCGCCTACTGAGCAGCTACCGAACGAATTTGGGAACTCGGGCCTGCTCGGGGTACAGTTTCTTCGTCGCCGCGAGGGAAACCTCGAAAACGACAGGCCCCTATAGCTCAGTCGGCAGAGCGTCTCCATGGTAAGGAGAAGGTCAACGGTTCGATTCCGTTTGGGGGCTCAGAAAAAAGGCCTCACCCTTTCGGGTGCGGCCTTTCTCATGCGCTCGTTCTCATCCGTCCTTGTGGATTCCCGGGACCCGCATGGCCAGGATCGCCATGTCGTCCGACGGGGCGTCCGACGCGAAGCGCTCCACCGCCCGCATGATGCGTGCGGCGACCGCCCCCGCGGTGAGACCCGTGCAGGTCGTGAGCACGTCGGCGAGGCCGTCGTCACCCAGCATGCGCGTGCCCTCACGGCGTTCGGTGACGCCGTCCGTGACGCAGAGCAGGACGTCGCCCGGGTCGAGGGTGACCGTCTCCTCGTGCAGTTCCAGGTCCTCGATCACGCCCAGCAGCGGCTGCGGTTCGGCGGCCGGTGTCACGGTGCCGTCCTGGCGCAGGCGCAGCGGCAGCGGGTGGCCGGCGCAGACCACCTTCAGCTCGGCGCTGCCGTCCTCCTGCGGGCGCATCTCGCCGTACAGGAGGGTCAGGAAGCGGCTGCGGTCGCCCTCGTCGAGGATCGCGGAGTTCAGGCGCTGCAGCACCGCGGGTCCGGAGAGGCCCTCGCGGGCCAGCAGGCGCAGGGCGTGCCGGGCGAGGCCGGTGACCGCCGCCGCGTTCGGGCCCGTACCGCAGACGTCGCCGATGGCGAAGCCGTAGGCGCCGTTGCCGATCGGGAACAGGTCGTAGAAGTCGCCGCCGACCTCGTTGCCCTCGCCGGCCGCGCGGTAGATGACCTCGACCTCGACACCCTCGATGTTCGGGGTACCGGGCGGCAGCAGGCTGCGCTGGAGGGCCTGGCTGATGGCCGTGCGCTCCGAGTAGAGACGGGCGTTGTCCAGGGCGAGGGCGGCCCGGCGGGACAGGTCCTCGGCCAGTTCCAGGATCTCCTGGCGGAAGTGTTCGTCGGTGGGCTTGCCGAGGACCAGCATGCCGATGACGCGGTTGCGGGCGACGAGCGGGAGCACGACCGTCTCACCGCCCACCGCGGAGGCCGTGGCGAGGGTCGGGCCGATACCGGAGGAGAGCCGGTGCGTGGGGCCGCCGGACAGGCCGAGGCTGCGCATGGAGGTGCGCAGGGCGGCCTTGTGGGCGACCTCGCCGGGGGCCGTCCAGACGCGGGCGCCGGGCGTCGGTACCGGGTCGGGCGGCGGGATCTTCGACAACAATGACTTGATGCCGTCGATGAGTTCCTCGTCCTCGTGCAGCACGTACGACAGATACGGCTCGGAGGCCTGGTCGGCGATCGTATAGACGGCGCACCAGGTGGCCAGGGTCGGGACCGTCATCTGGGCCATCAGGGCCAGCGTCTGGTCGCGGTCCAGGGTGCCGGCCAGCAGGTCGGAGGCCTCGACCAGGAAGCTCAGGGAGCCGCGGCGCAACCGCTCCAGCTCGCCGAGACGGGCCGACTCGACGGCCAGGGCAATGCGGTCGGCGGCGAACTGCAGGCGCAGCGCCTCCTCGTTGGAGTACCGGCCGGGAGCCTCGGCCGCGACGCCGAGCGAGCCGGTGAGGCGGCCCTCGACCTTCAGCGGGACCGTGACGACCGAGCGCATCCCGGTGCCGGCGAGCAGCGGTACGGCGCCCGGCACGGACGTGAGGTCGTCGTGGACGGCCGGCATGCGTGCGGAGCCGTAGCGGCCGGGGCCGGCCTCGACCGGCACGCGCGCGAAGCGCTGGCGGGCGGAGGGCAGGCCGGTGGAGGCGCGGACCTCCAGTTCGGTCTCGTCGTCGGTGGCCAGCAGCAGGAACGCGGAGTCGCCGTCGAGCATGTCACGGGCGCGCTCCACCGTGCGCTGCAGGAGGCCGTCGAGGTCGTCCGGGGCGGGGGAGCCGATGAAGACCTCGAAGGGGTCGGTGCTCTGGCCGTCGGACGACTGGGTCTGGTCGCCGGCCGGGACGCGCGGCGGGCTCTGCAGGACGGCGCGCTCGTCCTCGCGGACCAGCAGGCAGACGGTGGAGGGCTCGCCGCCGGTGTCGCGGACCCTGAGGTGGGAGGCGTAGACCGAGACCACCCGGCCGTCGGCGCCGCGGATGCCGTAGCTGCCCTCCCAGCGGGAGAGCTGCAGGGCCTCGGCCACGCCGGTGCTGGTGCCCGGGGTGTGCGGCCAGGCCGCCAGTTCGGTCAGCGGCCTGCCGATGACCTCGGCGGCCGGGTGGCCGAACAGGTCTTCGGCGTCCTCGTTCCAGGAGGTGACGGTGCCCTTCCGGTCGACCTGGAGGACGGCGACGCGGACCCGGCCGTCGGCCAGCGGAAGCAGATCGGCCGGGAGGGACGGCCCAGCCGTGCGGGTGCCGACCGGGCGTTCGGGGAGGTTGAGCTGGAACCAGACGTTCTTGTGGGTCGGCGTGTAGTCGACGCCCCAGCGGGTGGCCAGGGCGGCGCACAGCTGCAGGCCGCGGCCGCCCTCGCGGTCGGGGCTGCCCATCGTGGCCGCGGCGCCCTGGAGAGGGACCTCGCGCTCGGGGTAGCGGTCGGAGACCTCGATGCGCACGCCGTCCTCGGTACGCAGGCACAGGACGTCCGCGTGGGTGCCCGCGTGGACGACCGCGTTCGTCACCAGCTCGCTGGTGAGGACCACGGCGTCGTCGACGATGTCGGCGAAGCCCCAGCCCTGCAGGGTGTCGCGGACGAAGGACCGGGCGGTCGCGACCGATCGCCCGACGGGCTCGAAGGTGGCGGCCGCGCGCGCGGTGATCACAGAACTCCTCGGCCGGTTGTCTACGTGCAGGGCTGCGTGGCCGGCCGGCTCGCTCCGCTGCTGCGGCATCAGCTCGCCCGTCGGCTGTGGCTCCGGGGGCTGTTCCCCCGGGATCACTCCGGTGGTCATGGTCTGCGGCCGCCCCTCCGATGCCCGCTCGTGCTCGTGCCACCGCCCAGGCCGGTCGGACCGGTGCGGCTGGACAGCCGCATGCAAGGTTACTTACCTTCGCCGTCCGAGCGGATGCCGGTCGCCGGTGTTTACCCCCCAGGGTGTGCGGACGATGTGCGAAGCTGCCGAACTGTTATGGCCTGGTTCGGCCGGGGTGAAACACTGGGCAAGCTTCTGATGAAGGTCGGGTCAGCCTGCGTGTGTTCCGTGTACGGCGGGCAGCAGCCTCTGGTGTGGCCGGATCTCGTCTGGCAGAAATACGCAGCAGTAACGGGTACGCGGACGTAACCGGTATGCCGATCAGCGGCACCCCGGCCCGAAGCGGCCGAGCACAGCAGTAACGGTCTACCCCTCCGGGAGGGACACAGTGGAGTCTGGCGCGGCGACGCGTGGCACGAAGACGCGCGCGAAAGGCGGACCGTCCCTGGGCAGGCGCGGTGACACCACCACCGTGGACACGGCTGCCCTGAACCGGCTGCTGGCGGCACTCGTCTCGATGCGCGACGGGAACTTCCGCAAGCGGCTCACCGTCTCCGGGGACGGTGTGATGTCGGAGATCGCGGCCGTCTTCAACGAGGTGGCCGACCGGAACCTGCATCTGACCGGGGAGCTGTCCCGGGTGCGGCGGATGGTGGGCCGTGAGGGAAAGCTCACGGAGCGGCTGGAGACGGGGGCCTGCGAGGGCTCCTGGGCGTCCGCGATCGACGCCTCCAACGCGCTCGTCGACGATCTGGTGTGGCCCGTGTCGGAGGTCGGCCGGGTGCTCACGGCGGTCGCCGAGGGCGATCTGTCACCGCGGATGGAGCTGCGGACGCAGTCCCCGGACGACGGCAGCGGGCATCCGCTGCGGGGCGAGTTCCTGAAGGTCGGCCGTACCGTCAACAACCTGGTCGACCAGTTGTCGACGTTCACGGACGAGGTCACGCGCGTGGCCAGCGAGGTCGGCACCGAGGGCAAGCTCGGCGGTCAGGCCCGGGTGCGCGGTATGTCCGGTTCGTGGAAGGACCTGACCGAGTCCGTCAACACCATGGCGCGGCAGCTGACCGCCCAGGTGCGCGACATCGCCCTGGTGACGACGGCCGTGGCCCGGGGTGACCTGTCCCGCAAAGTCACCGTGCAGGTCGCCGGCGAGATGCTGGAGCTGAAGAACACCGTCAACACGATGGTGGAGCAGCTGTCGTCCTTCTCCGTGGAGGTGACCCGGGTCGCCCGTGAGGTGGGCACCGAGGGCATCCTGGGCGGTCAGGCGCAGGTGCCGGGCGTGGCCGGGGTGTGGAAGGAGCTCACCGACTCCGTCAACACGATGGCGGGCAACCTGACCGCCCAGGTGCGAGGGATCTCGCAGGTCACGACCGCTGTCGCCAATGGCGATCTGTCGCAGAAGGTGACGGTTCCGGCGCGCGGCGAGGTGGCGCAGCTCGCCGAGACGATCAACCAGATGACCGAGACGCTGCGGATCTTCGCGGACGAGGTCACGCGCGTGGCGAACGAGGTCGGCGCGGAGGGCCGGCTGGGCGGACAGGCGAACGTGCCGGGCGCCGCCGGTACCTGGAAGGACCTGACGGACTCGGTCAACACGGTCTTCCGGAACCTCACCACCCAGGTGCGGGACATCGCCACGGTGACGACAGCCGTGGCCAACGGTGATCTGTCGCAGAAGGTCACGGTGGACGTGGCCGGCGAGATGCTGGAGCTGAAGAACACCGTCAACGGGATGGTGGACCAGTTGTCGGCGTTCGGTGCCGAGGTGACGCGGGTCGCGCGGGAGATCGGTGTCGAGGGTGAGCTGGGCGGCCAGGCGCAGGTGCCCGGTGCGGCCGGTGCGTGGAAAGACCTGACCGACTCCGTCAACACCGCGTTCCGCAACCTCACCGGGCAGGTGCGCAACATCGCCCAGGTGACCACGGCGGTGGCCAACGGCGATCTGTCGCAGAAGGTCACGGTCGACGTCTCCGGCGAGATGCTCAAGCTGAAGAACACCGTGAACACGATGGTGGACCAGCTGTCGAGCTTCGCCGACCAGGTCACGCGGATGGCGCGGGACGTGGGTACGGAGGGCCGGCTGGGCGGTCAGGCCCGGGTGGACGGTGTGTCGGGCACCTGGAAGGAGCTGACGGATTCCGTCAACTTCATGGCCGGCAACCTGACCTCGCAGGTGCGGCAGATCGCCCAGGTGACGACGGCCGTGGCGCGCGGTGACCTGTCGCAGAAGATCGACGTTGACGCGCGCGGCGAGATCCTTGAGCTGAAGAACACGATCAACACGATGGTTGATCAGCTGTCCGCCTTCGCCGACCAGGTGACCCGGGTGGCGCGGGACGTGGGTACGGAGGGCCGGCTGGGCGGTCAGGCGCAGGTGCCCGGTGTGGCCGGGGTATGGCGTGACCTGACCGACTCCGTGAACGGCATGGCCGGCAACCTGACGGCCCAGGTCCGCAACATCGCGCAGGTCGCGACGGCCGTGGCGCGCGGTGACCTCTCCCAGAAGATCACCGTGGACGCGCGCGGCGAGATCCTGGAGCTGAAGAACACCCTGAACACGATGGTGGACCAGCTGTCGTCGTTCGCCCAGGAGGTCACGCGAGTGGCGCGTGAGGTGGGTACGGAGGGCATTCTCGGCGGTCAGGCCGAGGTGCAGGGTGTCTCCGGCACCTGGAAGGACCTCACGCAGTCCGTGAACTTCATGGCGAACAACCTGACCATCCAGGTGCGCAACATCGCCGAGGTCACGACCGCGGTCGCCAAGGGCGACCTGTCGAAGAAGATCACTGTTGACGCGAAGGGCGAGATCCTTGAGCTCGTCACGACGGTCAACACCATGGTTGATCAGCTGTCCAGCTTCGCCGAGCAGGTGACCCGGGTGGCCCGTGAGGTGGGCACCGAGGGCATCCTGGGCGGCCAGGCCACCGTGCCGGGCGTCACCGGTATCTGGAAGGACCTCAGCAACAACGTCAACCTGATGGCCAACAACCTGACCATGCAGGTGCGGAACATCTCCCAGGTCGCCTCGGCCGTGGCCAACGGCGACCTGACGCGTCAGGTGACGATCGAGGCGCGCGGTGAGGTGGCGCAGCTCGCCGACACCATCAACATCATGGTCAAGACGCTGAGTTCGTTCGCGGACCAGGTCACCAAGGTGGCCCGTGAGGTGGGCACGGACGGCATCCTGGGCGGCCAGGCGCACGTACCGGGTGTGGCCGGCACCTGGAAGGACCTCACCGAGTCCGTGAACCAGATGGCGTCCAACCTGACCGGTCAGGTGCGGAACATCGCCATGGTCACCACGGCGATCGCCAAGGGTGACCTGACGAAGAAGATCGACATTGACGCGCGCGGCGAGATCCTGGAGCTGAAGACGACGATCAACACCATGGTTGATCAGCTGTCCAGTTTCGCCGAGGAGGTCACGCGCGTGGCCCGCGAGGTGGGCACGGAAGGACAGCTCGGCGGCCAGGCACGCGTGCGTGACGTCGACGGCACCTGGCGGGACCTGACCGAGTCGGTGAACGAGATGGCCGGGAACCTGACCCGGCAGGTGCGTGCCATCGCGCGCGTGGCGACCGCGGTGACTCGCGGCGACCTGAACCTGAAGATCGACGTCGACGCGTCCGGCGAGATCCAGGAACTGCAGGACTACATCAACAAGATGATCGCCAACCTGCGCGACACCACGATCGCCAACAAGGAGCAGGACTGGCTCAAGGGCAACCTGGCCCGCATCTCCGGCCTCATGCAGGGCCGCCGCGACCTGGAGGACGTGGCCTCGCTGATCATGAGCGAGCTGACGCCGGTGGTGTCCGCGCAGCACGGCGCGTTCTTCGTGGCGATGCCGCTGATGGAGGAGGGCAAGGACGGCGGCGACGGAGAGGACAACTACGAGCTGCGGATGCTGGGCTCGTACGGCTACTCGATGGGCTCCATGCCGACGTCGTTCCGGCCCGGTGAGGCGCTGGTCGGCACGGCCGCCGAGGAGAAGCGCACGATCCTGGTGGAGAACGCGCCCAGCGGCTATCTGAAGATCTCCTCCGGGCTCGGCGAGGCCCCGCCGGCGCAGGTGATCGTGCTGCCGGTGCTGTTCGAGGGCACGGTGCTCGGTGTGATCGAGCTGGCCTCCTTCACGCCGTTCACGCAGATCCAGAAGGACTTCCTCAACCAGATCGCCGAGATGATCGCCACGAGCGTCAACACCATCTCGGTCAACACCAAGACCGAGCAGCTGCTGAAGCAGTCGCAGGAGCTGACCGAGCAACTCCGGGAGCGCTCGGCGGAGTTGGAGAACCGGCAGAAGGCGCTGCAGGCCTCCAACGCCGAACTGGAGGAGAAGGCCGAGCTGCTGGCCCGGCAGAACCGGGACATCGAGGTGAAGAACACCGAGATCGAGGAGGCCCGGCAGGTCCTGGAGGAGCGCGCCGAGCAGCTCGCGGTGTCGATGCGCTACAAGAGCGAGTTCCTGGCCAACATGTCGCACGAGCTGCGTACGCCGCTCAACTCGCTGCTGATTCTGGCCAAGTTGCTCGCGGACAACGCCGAGGGCAACCTCTCGCCCAAGCAGGTGGAGTTCGCCGAGACCATCCACGGCGCCGGCTCCGACCTGCTCCAGCTGATCAACGACATCCTCGACCTGTCGAAGGTCGAGGCCGGCAAGATGGACGTCTCCCCGACACGTATCGCCCTGGTCCAGCTCGTGGACTACGTGGAGGCCACCTTCCGCCCGCTGACCGCGGAGAAGGGCCTGGACCTGTCCGTACGGGTCTCACCGGAGCTGCCCGCGACGCTGCACACCGACGAGCAGAGGCTGCTGCAGGTGCTGCGCAACCTGCTGTCGAACGCGGTGAAGTTCACCGATTCGGGATCGGTGGAGCTGGTGATCAGGCCGGCCGGCGCGGACGTGCCGATGGGCATCCGGGAGCAGCTGCTGGAGGCCGGCTCGCTGACCGATCCGGACGCGCCGCTGATCGCGTTCTCGGTGACCGACACCGGCATCGGCATCGCGGCCAGCAAGATGCGGGTGATCTTCGAGGCGTTCAAGCAGGCGGACGGCACGACCAGCCGCAAGTACGGCGGCACCGGCCTCGGCCTGTCGATCTCCCGGGAGATCGCGCAGCTGCTCGGCGGCGAGATCCACGCGCAGAGCGAGCCGGGCCGCGGCTCCACGTTCACGCTGTACCTGCCGCTGCACCCGAGCGAGCTGCCCCCGCAGGGCTACCAGCAGTCCGTGCGTCCACTGGAGGCCGGGGACCTGGTCGCCGCCTCCGAGGCGGAGAAGTCCTCGGAGCTGTCCGCCGTGGAGATCGAGACCCCGGCCGAGGTGAAGTCGTACCGGGAGACGCAGAACGGGCCGGCGGCGCTCTTCCGGCGCCGGCGCCGGGGCCTGCCGCAGGGCGAGGAGCGGTCCGAGCCCTGGGCGGCGCTGCCCGAGCAGGACAGCGCGCCGCACGCCGCGCGCGGAGTGCGGTTCGGCGGCGAGAAGGTGCTGATCGTCGACGACGACATCCGGAACGTGTTCGCCCTGACCAGCGTCCTGGAGCAGCACGGCCTGTCGGTGCTGTACGCCGAGAACGGGCGCGAGGGCATCGAGGTGCTGGAGCAGCACGACGACGTGGCGGTCGTGCTGATGGACATCATGATGCCCGAGATGGACGGCTACGCGACGACCACGGCGATCCGCAGGATGCCGCAGTTCGCCGGGCTCCCGATCATCGCGCTGACCGCGAAGGCGATGAAGGGCGACCGGGAGAAGGCGATCGAGTCGGGTGCCTCGGACTACGTGACCAAGCCGGTCGACCCGGATCATCTGCTGGCCGTGATGCAGCAGTGGATGGGTGGGAAGTGACGAGATCCGGCCACCGGGATGTGAACACCCGGGAACCCTTGGCGTGGGTCCGGAGTTGCCCACTTGAGGTGATGGCGAACGTACGGCTTAGGGTGGCCTGCGTGCATATGGGAATGCGGGATTCCGGGAACCATCCCGGCTCCCGCCGCGTTTCCGGTATGTGCACAGTGACATCGCGGTGACAGGGTGTGGCGACAGGCGGGGTGCGGCTACGATGACCGGCACAAGGACGGGCGGCGAAAGGGAGTCGTCCCCTGGGGCGGCGCCCGGTGTACCGCCGGGGCGAGGAGGGCGGGCCATGGTGCAGAAGGCCAAGATCCTCCTGGTCGATGACCGGCCGGAGAATCTGCTGGCGCTGGAGGCGATCCTCTCGGCGCTCGATCAGACGCTGGTGCGGGCATCGTCCGGGGAGGAAGCGCTCAAGGCACTGCTCACGGACGATTTCGCGGTCATTCTGCTGGACGTCCAGATGCCGGGCATGGACGGGTTCGAGACCGCCGCGCACATCAAGCGGCGCGAGCGGACCCGGGACATCCCGATCATCTTCCTCACGGCGATCAACCACGGGCCGCACCACACCTTCCGGGGCTATGCGGCGGGCGCGGTCGACTACATCTCCAAGCCTTTCGACCCGTGGGTGCTGCGCGCCAAGGTCTCGGTGTTCGTCGAGCTGTACATGAAGAACTGCCAGCTGCGCGAGCAGGCGGCGCTGCTGCGGCTGTAGTTGGAGGGCGGCGGCAAGGGCGCGGTCGGCGGCAAGGAGTCCGCAGGGCTGCTCGCCGAGCTGTCCGCGCGGCTCGCGGCCGTGGAGGAGCAGGCCGAGGCCCTGTCCAAGCAGCTGGACGACGACTCCGCGGACGCGGCCGCGGTGGCCACGGCGGCCCATCTGGAGCGCAAGCTCACCGGGTTGCGGCGCGCTCTCGACGCCCTGGAGCCGGGCGCCGGCCCCGGCGGCTCCTCGGTACCCGCGCAGAACTGACGTACGCCCAGGTGGCGGTTGCCCATGAGCGTGCGTCAGTTCCGGTCCGCGCCAAGGGCGACACGAACGGGTGAAGCTGTGGGCACACGTGTCCGCTGTCGTCTCCCCCGGTAACCTCACACCCATGGCCTCACGTCCCTCCGCAGCCAAGAAGCAGCCCGCGAAGAAGGCGGCCGCTCCCTCGAAGGCTCCGGCGAGGAAGGCCGCAGCGAAGAAGGCCCCGGCCAAGAAGGCGCCCGCCAAGAAGGCCCCGGCCCGAAAGGCCGCGCCGCCGAAGCCGGCGCCCAGCCCCACCGGGGGCGTGTACCGGCTTGTGCGCGCCCTCTGGCTGGGCCTCGCGCACGCCGTCGGCGCCGTCTTCCGCGGCATAGGGCAGGGTGCGAAGAACCTCGATCCGGCCCACCGCAAGGACGGCATCGCGCTGCTGCTGTTCGGCATCGCGCTGATCGTCGCCGCCGGCACCTGGGCCGACCTGAAGGGTCCCGTCGGCGACCTCGTGGAGATCCTCGTCACCGGCGCGTTCGGCCGGCTCGACCTCCTGGTGCCGATCCTGCTCGCGGTGATCGCCGTACGGTTCATCCGGCACCCGGAGCAGCCGGAGGCCAACGGACGGATCGTGATCGGCCTGTCCGCGCTCGTCATCGGCGTGCTCGGCCAGGTCCACATCGCGTGCGGCTCGCCCGCGCGCAGCGACGGCATGCAGGCCATAAGGGACGCCGGCGGCCTCATCGGCTGGGCGGCGGCCACCCCGCTGACGTACAGCATGACCGACGTGCTCGCCGTACCCCTGCTGGTGCTGCTGACGCTCTTCGGGCTGCTCGTGGTGACCGCCACCCCGGTCAACGCCATCCCGCAGCGGCTGCGCGCGCTCGGCGTACGCCTGGGCGTGCTGCACGACCACGAGGCGGAGGAGTTCACCGAGGACGACGAGCGCTACGACGACCAATGGCGCGAGGCGCTGCCCGCGCGCCCCCGAAAGCGCTCGTCCGCCCCCCGGGCGTACGACCCCGACGGCGCCGAGGAGGAGGCCCTCTCGCAGCGCCGTGGCCGCCCCAGGCGCTCCGCGGTGCCCCAGCCGGATCCGCAGCGCCGGATGGACGCCGTGGACGTCGCGGCGGCCGCCGCCGCGGCGCTGGACGGCGCGGTGCTGCACGGCATGCCGCCCTCCCCGCTGGTCGCCGACCTCACCCAGGGCGTCAGTGTCGGCGACCGCGAGGAGACCACACCGGTGCCCACCCCGGAGCCGGCCCCCGCGCCCGCTCCGACGCCGGTCCCGGCCGCGCGCCCCAAGCAGGAGAAGCTCCAGGCCGGGATCGTCCCCGACCTGACCAAGAAGGCCCCCGACGAGCCCCGCGACCTGCCGCCGCGCGCGGAGCAGCTCCAGCTCTCCGGGGACGTCACCTACGCGCTGCCGTCGCTGGACCTGCTCACGCGCGGCGGCCCCGGCAAGGCCCGCAGTGCCGCGAACGACGCGGTCGTCGCCTCGCTCACCCAGGTGTTCACCGAGTTCAAGGTCGACGCCGCCGTCACCGGCTTCACCCGCGGCCCGACGGTCACCCGCTACGAGGTCGAGCTCGGCCCCGCCGTGAAGGTCGAGCGGATCACCGCGCTGACCAAGAACATCGCCTACGCCGTCGCCAGCCCGGACGTGCGGATCATCAGCCCGATCCCCGGCAAGTCCGCGGTCGGCATCGAGATCCCGAACACCGACCGGGAGATGGTCAACCTCGGCGACGTGCTGCGCCTCGCGGAGTCCGCCGAGGACGACGACCCGATGCTGGTCGCCTTCGGCAAGGACGTCGAGGGCGGGTACGTGATGCACTCGCTGGCGAAGATGCCGCACATGCTGGTCGCCGGTGCGACCGGCTCCGGAAAGTCGTCCTGCATCAACTGCCTGATCACCTCGGTCATGATGCGGGCGACCCCGGAGGACGTCCGGATGATCCTGGTCGACCCCAAGCGCGTCGAGCTGACCGCCTACGAGGGCATCCCGCACCTGATCACGCCGATCATCACCAACCCCAAGCGGGCCGCCGAGGCGCTGCAGTGGGTCGTGCGCGAGATGGACCTGCGCTACGACGACCTCGCGGCCTACGGCTACCGGCACATCGACGACTTCAACCGGGCCGTCCGCGAGGGCAGGGTCAAGCCGCCGGAGGGCAGCGAGCGGGAGCTGCAGCCCTACCCGTACCTGCTGGTGATCGTGGACGAGCTGGCCGACCTGATGATGGTCGCCCCGCGTGACGTCGAGGACGCGATCGTGCGCATCACCCAGCTCGCGCGCGCGGCCGGCATCCATCTGGTGCTCGCCACCCAGCGCCCGTCGGTCGACGTGGTCACCGGTCTGATCAAGGCCAACGTGCCCTCCCGGCTGGCCTTCGCCACCTCCTCGCTCGCCGACTCCCGGGTCATCCTCGACCAGCCCGGTGCCGAGAAGCTGATCGGCAAGGGCGACGGCCTGTTCCTGCCGATGGGGGCGAACAAGCCGACCCGCATGCAGGGCGCCTTCGTGACCGAGGCCGAGGTCGCGGCCGTCGTCCAGCACTGCAAGGACCAGATGACGCCGGTCTTCCGGGACGACGTCACGGTCGGCACCAAGCAGAAGAAGGAGATCGACGAGGACATCGGCGACGACCTGGACCTGCTGTGCCAGGCGGCCGAGCTGGTCGTCTCCACCCAGTTCGGGTCGACCTCCATGCTCCAGCGCAAGCTGCGCGTCGGCTTCGCCAAGGCCGGGCGGCTCATGGACCTCATGGAGTCCCGGGGCGTCGTGGGCCCGAGCGAGGGCTCCAAGGCACGTGACGTTCTTGTGAAGCCTGATGAGCTGGACGGCGTGCTCGCCATGATTCGCGGGGAGTCTGAGGAGTAGGGCGAAGGGCCGTTCGGCGGATGCCGGTTACGCCGGGCGGCTTCGTCGTGATCCACCCGTTAGGGAACGGCGAGCAACCGTTTCCCTTCGTCGTACGTCCAGTTGAGCGAAAGGACAGATAGGCGTCCCACCATGGGGTACCTGCCTGTCGAATCATAGGAATGTCCGGCCATTCCTATGGTGCACAAAGTCCGACCGCCCGGTTGCCCCACCCTTTCGTACCCCCCCTAGACTGAGCTTCCAGCACAGGTGGCTACACGCTCGAAAGGCGCCCCCGTGTCCATCGGCAACTCCCCTGAAGACGAGCGTCCGTTCCAAGACGAGTCCCAGGAAGCCCGTGTCTCCGTGGGCCGCGCCCTGCAGCAGGCGCGGATCGCGGCCGGGCTCACCGTGGACGACGTCAGCACTGCCACTCGTGTCCGTATCGCCATCATCCATGCCATCGAGGCGGACGACTTCGCGCCCTGCGGCGGCGATGTGTACGCCCGCGGCCACATCCGCACGCTGGCCAAGGCCGTCCACCTCGATCCCGCGCCCCTGATCGCCCAGTACGACGCCGAGCACGGCGGCCGTCCCGCCCCCACCCCGGCAGCCCCCCTGTTCGAGGCCGAGCGGATCCGGCCCGAGCGGCGCGGGCCGAACTGGACCGCCGCCATGGTCGCCGCGATCGTCGTGGTGATCGGCTTCGTCGGCTTCACCGCGGTCAAGGGCGGCGGTTCCGGGAACGACGCGAAGTCGCAGGTCGCCCAGGGCGGCGGGACGCCCACCGCGAGCAGGCCGGCCTCGCCCACGCCGAAGAAGGACAAGCCTGCCGCGCCGAGCCCCGCGCCCTCCGACAGCGCCATCGCCGCCGCACCCCAGGACAAGGTGACCGTCCAGATCAGCGCCCCCAACGGACGCAGCTGGATCTCGGCCAAGGACCACAACGGCCGGATGCTCTTCGACGGGCTGCTGAACAAGGGCCAGTCCAGGACCTTCCAGGACAGCACCAAGATCAACCTGATCCTCGGCGACGCCGGCGCCATCGAGCTGTACGTCAACGGCAAGAAGATCGACGACAACTTCCAGCCGGGCCAGGTGGAGCGCCTCACCTACACCAAGGGCGACCCCGTCGCCGGGTAGCCCGTCCCCGCGGCGGAACGGATGTGACGGGGTTGGCCAAGATCGGCCAACCCCGTCGACGTGGGCTGTCAGTGAGACGAAGTACTCTTGAGCCCATGCCTGAACGCCGTACCGTCGCACTCGTCACACTCGGCTGCGCCCGTAACGAGGTGGACTCGGAGGAGCTCGCAGGCCGTTTGGAGGCGGACGGCTGGCAGCTCGTCGAGGACGCCGCGGACGCCGACGTCGCCGTGGTCAACACGTGTGGCTTCGTCGAGGCCGCCAAGAAGGACTCCGTCGACGCCCTCCTGGAGGCCAACGACCTCAAGGACCATGGCAGAACCCAGGCCGTCGTGGCGGTGGGCTGCATGGCCGAGCGGTACGGCAAGGAGCTGGCCGAGGCGCTGCCCGAGGCCGACGGCGTGCTCGGCTTCGACGACTACGCGGACATCTCCGACCGCCTGCAGACCATCCTGTCCGGCGGCATCCACGCCTCCCACACCCCGCGCGACCGCCGCAAGCTGCTCCCGATCACCCCGGCCGAGCGGCAGGAATCGGCCGCGTCCGTAGCCCTGCCCGGGCACGCCCCGGCCGACCTCCCGGAGGGCGTCGCGCCCGCCTCCGGCCCCCGCGCGCCGCTGCGCCGCCGCCTCGACGGCTCCCCGGTCGCCTCCGTGAAGCTCGCCTCCGGCTGCGACCGGCGCTGCTCCTTCTGCGCCATCCCGTCCTTCCGGGGCTCCTTCATCTCCCGCCGCCCGAGCGACGTGCTCAACGAGACGCGGTGGCTCGCCGAGCAGGGCGTGAAGGAGATCATGCTGGTCTCCGAGAACAACACCTCCTACGGCAAGGACCTGGGCGACATCCGCCTGCTGGAGTCCCTGCTGCCGGAGCTGGCCGACGTCGACGGCATCGAGCGGGTGCGGGTCAGCTACCTCCAGCCCGCCGAGATGCGCCCGGGTCTGATCGACGTGCTGACCTCCACCCCGAAGGTCGCCCCGTACTTCGACCTGTCCTTCCAGCACTCCGCGCCCGGCGTGCTGCGCGCCATGCGCCGCTTCGGCGACACCGACCGCTTCCTGGAGCTGCTCGACACCATCCGCTCCAAGGCGCCCGAGGCCGGCGTGCGCTCCAACTTCATCGTCGGCTTCCCCGGCGAGAGCGAGGCCGACCTCGCCGAGCTGGAGCGCTTCCTGAACGGCGCCCGCCTGGACGCCATCGGTGTCTTCGGCTACTCCGACGAGGAGGGCACGGAAGCGGCGACCTACGACAACAAGCTCGACGAGGACGTCGTCGCCGACCGCCTGGCCCGGGTGTCCCGGCTGGCCGAGGAACTCGTCTCCCAGCGCGCCGAGGAGCGCGTCGGCGACACGGTGCGCGTCCTGGTCGAGTCCGTGGACGAGGAAGAGGGCGTGTACGGCCGTGCCGCGCACCAGGCGCCCGAGACCGACGGCCAGGTCCTGCTCACGAGCGGCGCCGGCCTGAGCGTCGGACGTATGGTCGAGGCGAAGGTGGTCGGTACGGAAGGTGTCGACCTGGTGGCCGAGCCGCTGGCCGGCTCGCCCGCGTGTAGTGAGGAGGCGGGCAGATGACCGGAGTCCCGGCATCCGCCGCGGGCGGCTCCTCCGGCGCGCACGGCGCGCGGGGTTCCGCCGCCCCTGCCGACGGCGCTCGGTCCGAGGTCTCCGGTTCTGCTCCAGGTCCCGACAGCGGCGGCAGGCCCGCGCGCGGCGGAAAGATCGCGGCCGCGGCCGTCAACCAGGCCAGCGTCTGGAACGTGGCCAATCTGCTGACCATGCTCCGGCTGGTGCTGGTGCCCGGCTTCGTGGCCCTGATGCTGGCGAACGGCGGCTACGACCCGGCCTGGCGCGCACTGGCCTGGGCGGCCTTCGCCATCGCCATGATCACCGACCTGTTCGACGGGCATCTGGCGCGCACCTACAACCTGGTCACCGACTTCGGGAAGATCGCCGACCCCATCGCCGACAAGGCGATCATGGGGGCGGCGCTGATCTGTCTGTCGGGCCTGGGCGATCTGCCCTGGTGGGTGACGGGCGTCATCCTCGGCCGGGAACTCGGCATTACGCTGCTGCGATTTCTGGTCATTCGCTATGGCGTGATCCCGGCCAGTCGTGGGGGCAAGCTCAAGACCCTCACCCAGGGGGTCGCGGTCGGGATGTACGTCCTGGCGCTGACGGGATGGCTGGCCACGCTGAGGTTCTGGGTGATGGCCGCGGCGGTCGTCCTCACCGTCGTCACCGGACTCGACTACGTGAGACAAGCCATTGTGCTGCGCAGGCGGGGAATCGCCGAGCGCGCGGCGGCGTTGGAGGAGAAGGAAGCGTGAGCTCGAAGGCCACCGAACTGGTGCGACTACTGACCGTGAGGGGCGAGACCCTCGCTGTTGCCGAGTCGCTCACCGGTGGCCTGGTGGCGGCGGAGATCACCTCGGTCCCCGGAGCGTCCAAGGTGTTCCGGGGTTCGGTCACCGCCTACGCCACCGAGCTGAAGCATGAGCTGCTCGGCGTCGACGCGGCCCTGCTGGCGCAGCGCGGAGCGGTGGACCCGCAGGTCGCGGGCGAGATGGCGGCCGGCGTGCGGAAGGCGCTGGGCGCCGACTGGGGCATCGCGACGACCGGAGTCGCCGGCCCCGAACCACAGGACGGCAAGCCCGTAGGGACGGTTTTCGTGGCCGTCGACGGGCCCCTCACCGACCGCCCGGGTTCCGCCGCTGGCGGAAAAGTGGAGGCCCTGCGGTTGAACGGCAGCCGTGCGGAAATTCGTATGGAGAGTGTACGGAGCGTACTCGCAGTGCTCCTGGAGCAGCTTGCGGGCGAACAGACCGGTAATGAGCGGGCACAGGATACGGAACGGAACGGGGGGTTTTGATGTTTGCAGCCCTGAGTGAACACGACATCGCTCCCCGCACGGCCGCAGCGCGAGGCGGTACGGTGGGGCGAGAAGGATGCGGCTACGCGGTCCGAGGAGGGAGCCACCGATGATTCTGCTCCGTCGCCTGCTGGGTGACGTGCTGCGTCGGCAGCGCCAACGCCAGGGCCGTACTCTGCGCGAAGTCTCCTCGTCCGCCCGAGTCTCACTCGGCTATCTCTCCGAGGTGGAGCGGGGGCAGAAGGAGGCTTCCTCCGAGCTGCTCGCCGCCATCTGCGACGCGCTGGACGTACGGATGTCGGAACTCATGCGGGAAGTGAGCGACGAGCTGGCGCTCGCCGAACTGGCCCAGTCCGCCGCGGCCACCGAGCCCATGCCCACGCCGGTCCGTCCGATGCTGGGTTCCGTCTCGGTGACCGGTGTGCCACCGGAACGGGTGACCATCAAGGCGCCCGCCGAGGCGGTGGACGTGGTCGCCGCGTGACGCACGCGTACGCGGCTCAGCACCGATCGCTGTGAGGCCCCGGCCGGCCGTCCCAGGGGAACCTGGAGCGTCGGCCGGGGTTTCTGCTTTACCGGCCCATGTGTGATGTGTGTCGCTTTTACGTCCGTTTGCCGGTGTTGGGGGAGGCGGCCATGGTGGAGGGACGTGACGGCGCCGAAGCACCGGAGGAAGCGCATGTACGTCGTGAAGAGCCCGTTGGCCGACGCTGACCTGAAGACCGTGACCGAGGCGCTGCAGGGTGCCCTCGTGGACCTGGTGGACCTCTCCCTGGTCGCCAAGCAGATCCACTGGAACATCGTCGGGCCCCGCTTCCGTTCCATCCACCTCCAGCTCGACGAGGTCGTCGCCTCCGCACGCACCCACTCCGACACCGTGGCCGAGCGAGCCTCGGCGCTCGGAGTACCACCGGACGGGCGCGCCGCCACGGTGGCCTCCGGCAGCGGCATCGGCACCACTCCGGCGGGCTGGATCAAGGACGGGGACGCGGTCCGGGCGATGGTGGACGCGCTCGGCGCCGTGATCACCCGGATGCGGGAACGGGTCGCGGCGACGGGTGAGCCGGATCCGGTGTCCCAGGACATCTTCATCGGGATCACGGCGGATCTGGAGAAGCATCACTGGATGTTCCAGGCAGAGAACGCGTAGGTGTCCCGGCCAGAGCCGGTCCCTGTACTCGGCGAATCTCCGGACGGGCTCGTTCGTGTGCACCGGTGAGCCCGGAGTGTGTCTCCCGCGCCGGGCGGGCGGCGGTCCAGCGTCCCGCAGGAGGTGGTGGCGGCCATGGTGGGGCGGATAGTGCGCTGGGCGGTCGCGCTGGGCTTCGCGGCCGTGTGGTGGTGGGCCGTGCTGCGGATCGCCCTGGGGCAGGGGGCGGGCGTCCTGGAAGCCGCGGTCGCGGCCGGCGGGTGGGGGCTGAGCCTGCTGCCCGTGCACTGCGTCCCAAAAGTGCAGGCCGTGGGGGCCGTGCCGAGGGGGCGCTGGGCAGCCGCCTGGCGGGCGGGGGACGCTACCAGGGCATCGTCACACCCCCGTTCGGGCGAAGTATCTGACCCGTCGTGAACGCCGAGGCGTCCGACGCCAGGTACAGCACCGCGTGAGCGACGTCGCCCGGCTCGCCGACCCGGCCCAGCGGCGCCATCCGGGCCATCACGCCCTCGGTGTGTGCCTGCGCCTCTCGGTCGTGGCGGTCGGTCATCGGGGTGCGGATCCAGCCCGGCGCGATCGCGTTGACCCGAATGCCGTGCCGCCCGACCTCGGTGGCCAGCGTCTTGGTCAGCTGGACCACGGCCGCCTTCGCCGCGCCGTAGCAGAGCAGCCCGGGCCCACCGGTGTCGACCGCGCCCGAGGCCATGGTGACGATGCTGCCCCGGATGTCACGGGCCAGCATCGAGCGGACCGCCTCCTGGCAGGCGTACAGCACACCCTTGAAGTTGACGTGCAGTACCCGGTCGAGATCCTCGTCGCGGGTCTCCAGCACGGGGCTGCTGTGCATGATCCCTGCGATCGCCGCCATCACGTCCAGCTGTCCGCATGACCGCACGGCCTCGGCGAGCCGGGCCCGGTCGGTGACGTCCAGGACGTGGATACGGGCCGTGCCGCCGCGTCTCTCGATCAGCTCCGCCGTGCCGTGCAGGCCGTCCGCGTCCCGGTCGGCGCAGTGCACCGTCGCCCCCGCCTCGGCGAGCAGAACGGCGGAGGCCCGGGCGATACCGCCGGCGGCTCCGGTGACGAATGCGGTGCGTCCGGTGAGGTCGTACGCCGTGAGGGGCATGCAGCGACGGTACGAGCACTTCTGACGGGCCGTCAATTAGTGGGCGGGGATTGGCTTGGCCTGCCGCGCGTTGCCGGCTTCCGGCCGTCGGGCGCCGGGTGGGGTGACCGGGGGCGCGGGGCGCCGGGGATGCCGGTCGCTGTGGCGTCGCCGGTATGGAGGGTGGGCTCGGGTACGGGAGGGGTTTGTGGCGGAGGCCTGGTGGGGGGCCAGGGCGTCAGGCGGTGCGGCGGGGTGGGCGGTTCTGCCGGTGCTGCGGTGAGCCGGAGGCCGGGGCGGGGCCCGTCTGGCAGGTGGGGCACCAGTAGGTGGGGCGTTCCCGGGAGCCGTCGCCCTGGTCGGCCACGCGGACCGGGGTGTGGCAGCGCAGACAGGGGCGGGGTGCGCGGCCGTAGACGAACAGGTCGTGCCGGTGCAGGCCCGTGGTCTGGCGGATCGGGCGGTCGCGGTTCGCCTCCAGGAGTCTCTTGGCGAGCGCGGGCAGCTTCTCGGCGCGGTCCGCGGGCAGCGTGCCGACCGGCAGCCACGGTGTGACGCCCAGCAGGAAGCACAGCTCGCTCTTGTAGATGTTGCCGATGCCGGCGAGGTTGCGCTGGTCGAGCAGGGCCTCGCCGAGCGGTCGGGCGGGGTCGGCGAGGAGGTTGGCGAGGGCGCGCTCGGGATCCCAGTCCGGGCCGAGCAGGTCGGGGCCCAGATGGCCGACGACCCGTTCTTCCTCGCTCGTGCGCAGCAGTTCCAGGACCTGGAGCCGGTAGCCCACGGCCGTGCGGTCGGCGGTGCCGAGGATCGCCCTGATCTGATGTGCCGGGCCTCCTCGCCAGCGCTCGCCGGTGCCGTACACCTTCCAGGTGCCCTCCATCCGTAGATGCGTGTGCAGGGTCAGGCCGCCCTCGAACCGGGTGAGCAGGTGTTTGCCGCGAGGGATCGTGCTGAGCACCGCTCGGCCGGTGAGATCGACCGTCGCGTACTTCGGCACCCGGAAGTCGCTGCGGGTCAGCGCCTTGCCCGCGAGGGCCTCGTGCAGCCGCCGCGCGGCCTGCCAGACCGTGTCACCTTCGGGCATGCGTCAAGGGTGCCACGGGCGGGTGGGGCGGGCGCGTGCCGGCGGGGCGGTCGCCGGCGGTCATGCTCTGAGGCGCAGGCCGCGGGGCGTGGCCACGAAGCCCGCTGCCTCGAAGAGGCTGCCGATGGGTGAGGTCAGAGCCTGGGCGCCGTTGATCCGCTCGACGGTGACCGTGCCGAGGGAGCCCGCGCGAGCTGCCGCGGCCAGGGCTTCCGCGGCCGTACGGAGACGGGGGTCGTCCGGGGCCGGAGTGTCCGGACCGGCGGGCCAGGCCAGCAGGGTCTTGCCGCCGCGCTCCATGTACAGCGTCAGTTCGCCCTCCACCAGGACGACCAGCGAGCCCGCCTTGCGTCCCGGTTTGTGCCCGGCACCGGTCGGCGGCTCGGGCCAGGACAGGGCCGCACCGTACGCGTTGGCGGGATCGGCCGCGGCGAGGACCACGGCACGGGGGTCGGGCGAGGCCGTGCCCGTACGACCGCCCGCGTACCCTCCGTACCCTCGGTTCGCCGGTGGGCCGTAGGCGCTGGATCCGCCTCCTCTGGGGCCGCCGTAGCCGGGGGTGGCGAAGGGGTCGGCGAGGTCGCGAGGTGAGACGTATTCGCCGGGGGCGGGCGGCGGGTCCGTCGGCGGCCAGGTGAAGTCGCCGTCGAGTCCGGGGTGGGCGAAGCCGCCGTCGCCCTGGTCGAACGCGCCGGGGAGCGCGCGATCGTGCGGTGTGCCGTCGGGCGCGTCGAAGCCGTTCGGGAAGGCCGGCTGGGCGAAACCGTCGGAGCCGCCGGGGAAGCCGTTCCGGTCGGGCGGGGAGGGCAGGCCCTCGCCCCGGTCGCGTGCGCTGGACACCGCGCGGAGCCGGTCCACCGCGCCGTCCATGGCGAACTGGGCCGCGCCCAGGCCCTCGACCACATAGCCGCGCCGCGCCTGGCCGCTTTCCTCGAACGCGGACAGCACGTGGTACACCGACGAGAAGCCGCCCTCGATTCCCTCCGCGGCGACCGCGCCGCGGGTGACCACGCCGTGCCGGTCCAGCAGGGTGCGGGCCAGCGCGTGGGCGCGCACGGTGGCGTCCGGCTCGGCCGCCGGGAGCAGTGACCAGCGGCCGGCGACCGTCGGCGGGCCCGTACGGGACGCGGTGCGTGCGGCGGCCGTCAGGGAGCCGTAGCGCCCGCGCGGGACGGCGCGCTTGGCGCGGTGGGCGGTCGAGCCCGCCGTACGGCCCGAGCCCAGCAGGGAACGCATCGGCGCGAGGGTGTCGTTGGTGAGCCGGCCCGACCAGGCCAGGTCCCAGAGCGCGTCGGCCAGTTGGGGGTCGGTGACATCGGGGTGGGTGGTGGCACGGACCTGGTCGGCGATCTGGCGGAAGAACAGGCCGTAGCCGCCGGAGAGCGCCTCCAGGACGGACTGGTGGAGCGCGGTCAGCTCCAGGGGATGGGGCGGGGGGAGCAGCAGGGGGGCCGCGTCCGCCAGATAGAGGGAGACCCAGCCGTCCTTGCCGGGCAGGGCGCCCGCACCCGCCCACACCACTTCCCCGGCGGCCGTCAGCTCGTCGAGCATCGCGGGCGTGTAGTTCGCCACGCGGGAGGGCAGCACGAGCTTCTCCAGCGCGGAGGCGGGCACGGAGGCGCCCTGCAACTGCTCGATGGCGCGCACCAGTCCGTCGATACCGCGTACTCCGTGCCCCTTGCCGATGTGCTGCCACTGGGGCAGGAACTGGGCGAGCGCGGCCGGTGGCACGGGCTCCAGCTCATGGCGCAGGGCCGCCAGGGAGCGGCGGCGCAGGCGGCGCAGTACGGCCGCGTCGCACCACTCCTGGCCGATGCCCGCCGGGTGGAACTCGCCTTGGACGACCCGGCCGTTCGCGGCGAGCCGCTGCAGGGCGCCCTCGGTGACCGCCACGCCGAGGCCGAAGCGGGCCGCGGCCGTGGCCGAGGTGAACGGGCCGTGGGTGCGGGCGTAGCGGGCGAGGAGATCGCCCAGTGGGTCCTTGACCGGCTCGGTGAAGGCCTCGGGCACACCGACCGGCAGTGCCGTGCCGAGCGCGTCGCGCAGCCGGCCGGCGTCCTCGACCGCCGCCCAGTGGTCGGCACCGGCGATCCGGACCTTGATCGCCCGGCGGGCGCCGGCCAGCTCGCGCGCCCACTGCGGGTCCGCGCCCCGCGCGACCAGCTCGGCGTCCGTCAGCGGGCCGAGCAGCCGCAGCACATCGGCCACGCCCTCCACGTCCTTGACCCGCCGGTCGTCGGTCAACCACTGCAGCTCGCGCTCCAGCTCGGTCAGCACCTCGGCGTCGAGCAGTTCGCGCAGCTCCGCCTGGCCCAGCAGCTCGGCCAGCAGCCGCGAGTCCAGGGACAGCGCCGCGGCCCGGCGCTCGGCCAGCGGGGAGTCGCCCTCGTACAGGAACTGGGCGACGTACCCGAACAACAGGGAGCGGGCGAACGGGGACGGCTCCGGGGTGGTGACCTCGACCAGACGCACCTTGCGGGACTCGATGTCGCCCATCAGCTCGACCAGGCCGGGGACGTCGAAGACGTCCTGGAGGCACTCGCGGACGGCCTCCAGGACGATCGGGAACGAGCCGAACTCGCTTGCCACCTGCAGCAGTTGGGCCGCCCGCTGGCGCTGCTGCCACAGTGGGGTCCGCCTGCCGGGGTTGCGGCGTGGCAGCAGCAGCGCGCGGGCGGCGCACTCGCGGAACCGGGAGGCGAACAGGGCGGAGCCGCCGACCTGGTCGGTGACGACCTGGTCGACCTCGCCCTTGTCGAAGGCGACGTCCGCCGCGCCGACGGGCGCCTGTTCGCTGTCGTACTCCGTGCCGGCCTTCATCGGTGCCTGGTCGAGCAGGTCCAGGCCCATCAGGTCGGCGTCGGGCAGGCGCAGCACGATGCCGTCGTCGGCGTGCATGACCTGCGCGTCCATGCCGTAACGCTCGGACAGGCGGGCGCCCAGCGCGAGGGCCCAGGGGGCGTGCACCTGGGCGCCGAAGGGTGAGTGGACGACGACCCGCCAGTCGCCGAGCTCGTCGCGGAAGCGCTCCACCACGATCGTGCGGTCGTCCGGGACATGGCCGCAGGCCTCGCGCTGCTCGTCCAGGTACGACAGCACATTGTCCGCCGCCCAGGCATCCAGACCCGCCGCCAGCAGGCGCAGCCGCGCGTCGTCCCTGGGCAGCGCGCCGACCTCGCGCAGGAACGCGCCCAAGGCGCGGCCCAGTTCGAGCGGGCGGCCCAGCTGGTCGCCCTTCCAGAAGGGCAGCCGGCCCGGTACTCCCGGGGCGGGGGAGACCAGGACCCGGTCGCGGGTGATGTCCTCGATGCGCCAGGAACTCGTGCCCAGCGTGAAGACATCCCCCACACGGGACTCGTAGACCATCTCCTCGTCGAGCTCGCCGACCCGGCCGCCGCCCTTCTTCGGGTCGGCACCGGCGAGGAAGACCCCGAACAGACCGCGGTCGGGGATCGTGCCGCCCGAGGTGACGGCGAGGCGCTGGGCGCCCGGGCGGCCGGTGATCTCGCCGGTCACGCGGTCCCACACCACGCGCGGGCGCAGCTCCGCGAACGCGTCGGACGGATAGCGGCCGGCGAGCATGTCGAGGACCGCCGTGAACGCCGATTCGGGCAGCGAGGCGAAGGGGGCCGCACGGCGGACCATGGCGAGCAGGTCGTCGAACTGCCAGGTGTCCAGCGCCGTCATCGCGACCAGTTGCTGCGCGAGCACGTCGAGCGGGTTCGCGGGCACCTTCAGGGACTCGATCGAGCCGGAGCGCATCCGCTCGGTGACCACGGCTGCCTGGACGAGGTCGCCGCGGTACTTGGGGAAGACCACACCGGTGGAGACGGCGCCCACCTGGTGACCCGCGCGGCCGACGCGTTGCAGCCCGGAGGCGACCGAGGGCGGGGACTCGACCTGTACGACCAGGTCGACGGCGCCCATGTCGATGCCCAGCTCCAGGCTGGACGTGGCGACCACGGCGGGCAGGCGGCCCGCCTTCAGGTCCTCCTCGACCAGGGCCCGCTGCTCCTTGGAGACCGAGCCGTGGTGCGCGCGGGCGATCACCGGGGGCGCGCCCTGGGCCGCGCCCGAGCCGCCCATCAGTTGGGCCGGGGCGTGGTGTTCGTCCAGGGTCTCGCCGGTCGCCCGCTCGTAGGCGATCTCGTTGAGCCGGTTGCACAGCCGCTCGGCGAGGCGCCGGGAGTTGGCGAACACGATCGTGGAGCGGTGGGACTGGACCAGGTCGGCGATCCGCTCCTCCACATGCGGCCAGATCGACGGCCGCTCCGCGCCCTCGCCCGCGTCGGCCGCCGGTGCGCCGCTCAGCTCGCCCATGTCCTCGACCGGGACGACCACGGAAAGGTCGAACTCCTTGCCGGACTCCGGCTGGACGATCTCCACCTTGCGGCGCGGCGAGAGATACCGGGCCACCTCGTCCACCGGGCGGACGGTCGCCGACAGGCCGATCCGCCGGGCCGGCTTCGGCAGCAGCTCGTCAAGCCGCTCCAGGGAGAGCGCGAGATGGGCGCCGCGCTTGGTGCCCGCGACCGCGTGCACCTCGTCCAGGATCACCGTCTCCACACCCGTCAGCGCGTCACGTGTGGCCGAGGTCAGCATCAGGAACAGCGACTCGGGGGTGGTGATCAGGATGTCCGGCGGGCGGGTGGACAGGGCACGCCGCTCCGCCGCGGGGGTGTCGCCGGAGCGGATGCCGACCCTGACCTCGGGCTCGGGCAGGCCCAGGCGCACGGATTCGTGCCGGATGCCGGTCAGCGGGCTGCGGAGGTTGCGCTCGACATCCACCGCGAGGGCCTTCAGCGGGGAGACATAGAGCACCCGGCAGCGTTTCTTCGGGTCGGCCGGGGGCGGGGTCGAGGCCAGCTGGTCCAGGGCGGCGAGGAACGCGGCCAGCGTCTTGCCCGAGCCGGTCGGGGCCACCACCAGCACGTCCGAACCCGCACCGATGGCCCGCCACGCGCCGGCCTGGGCCGCGGTGGGCGCGGAGAACGCCCCCGTGAACCAGCCGCGGGTCGCGGGTGAGAAGCCGTCGAGGGCTCGGTGTGCGGAGCTGACCATGCGTCCATCCTGCACCCGCCCACTGACAATCACGCTGACCTGCGCGAACGCTATCCGCCGGGGTCTGGGCGGGAGCCGGGCGCGGGGAGGGAGATGGCGGCCGCGGCGGGTTGTGCGGGGAGGCGACGGCGTCGGTCAAGGGGTGTGGGGGGTTCGGGGGCCGACGGCGTCGGTCCGGGGGCGCGGGTGGTTCGGGGGCCGACGGCGTCGGTCCGGGGGCGCGGGTGGTTCGGGGAGCCGACGGCGACGGTCGAGGGTCGCCGGTGGTTCGGGGGGCCGACGATGGCCGCGGGTCGTTGCACGGGAGTGGGCCGAGGCCGGACGCGGGTGGTGGGCGGAGAATGGGGGGTATGGCGGGTGCGGCTCGGCGGGGCGAGGAACGGACGGGCGGGGAGACGGGCGGGCGTCGGCCGGTGGAGCGTGCGCGGCACTGGCGGTACGACGAGCTGCCGGGCGTGGACCTGCTGCGAGCCCGGTACGTCCGCAAGACCTTCGTCCGGCACACGCACGAGCACTTCGTGATCGCGGCCATAGCCGACGGCGTCGAGGTCTTCCACCACCGCGGCTCCGACGTGTCCGCGGGCGCGGGAGCCCTCGCCCTCGTCAATCCGGACACCGCGCACACCGGCCGCGCCGGCGTCCCCGAGGGCTGGCGGTACGGCGCGGTCTATCCCTCACCCGAGGTCGTCGCCGCGATCGCGGCCGAGACCACCACCATCCGGGGCACGCCCGGATTCGTCAGCCCCGTCCTGGACGACCCCTACACCGTCCACCTGGTCCACCAGGTGCTGCGCGCCGCAGACGAGGGCAACGCACTGGCCGCCGACACCCTGCTGCGGGTCGCCGTGACCAGGCTGCTGCGGCTGAACGGCGGGCCCCTGCCACAGCGGCCGATCCGCACGGCCGGAGCCGGTATCGCGGCACGCGCGCGTGCGGTGCTGGACGAGCGGATGGCCGAGCCGCCGACCCTGGAACGGCTGGCCGGCGACCTCGGTACCAGCCCGTTCGCGCTGCTGCGGGCGTTCCGGGACGCCTACGGCATGCCGCCGCACGCCTGGCTGACCGACGCCCGGGTGCGTCGCGCACGGCTCCTGCTGGACGCGGGCTCGCCTCCCGCCGAGGCGGCGGTGGCCGTCGGCTTCACCGACCAACCGCACCTCAACCGGCACTTCACCCGGATCGTCGGCGTGACCCCGGGGGCCTACCAGCGCGAGCGGCGGGTGAGGGGCGAGCGCGGGCGCAAGAACGTACAAGACCCGGGGTGAGCGGCGCCCGTACCGTCCGGGGCGTGGCACAGCAGACAGCACTCGCGGACATGAGCGCCGGCGACGCGGGCAAGCCCGACCGGGCCGTCGTACGGGACGCCCTCGGGGTCGGCGTCGCCGTGGGTCTGTCCGGATTCGCCTTCGGGGTGACCTCGGCCGGCAGCGGGCTCGGGCTGCTCCAGAGCTGCGTGCTCAGCCTCCTGGTCTTCACCGGCGCCTCCCAGTTCGCCCTCGTCGGAGCGCTCGCCGCCGGAGGCAATCCGTTCACGGCGGCCGCCGGCGCCTTCTTCCTCGGTGTCCGCAACGCCTTCTACGGGCTGCGACTGTCGCAGCTGCTCGCCCTCCCGCGCGCGGTACGGCCGTTCGCCGCCCAGTGGGTGATCGACGAGACCACGGTGGTCACCCTGGCCCAGCCGACCCGGCGGGCCCGGCGGATCGGCTTCACCGTCACCGGGCTGACGCTGTACGCGCTCTGGAACCTCACCACGCTGCTCGGCGCGCTCGGTGCCAAGGCCATCGGCGACACGCGCGCGTGGGGCCTCGACGCGGCCGGGCCCGCCGTGTTCCTGGCGCTCCTCGCGCCGATGCTGAGGACGACCACCGAGCGCGCGGTCGCGGGCCTGGCGGTCCTGCTGGGCCTCGGCCTGCTGCCCGTCCTGCCGGCCGGGGTTCCGGTCCTGGTGGCGGCCCTGGCGGCACCGGTGGCTCTCGTCGCCGAAGGCCGTCGCGCGGGGCGTGGCCGACAGGGCGGAGGACGTGGGCCGGGCTGGACCGGTGGACCGACTGGACGCACCGGATCGGACGGAGCGACCCGAGTGGACCGGATTGACCAGGTTGACCGGATCAATGGAGATTATGGATCGGACGGCGACGCCGTGGCGGAGGAGGATCGGTGAACACCTGGATCGCGATCGGCCTGACCGCCCTCGGCTGCTACGCCGTCAAGCTCGCCGGGCTGCTGGTGCCCGCGGGTGCCATGGAGCGGCCGTTCGTACGGCGGCTCGCCGCCCTGCTGCCCGTCGCCCTCCTCGCCGCGCTCACGGCTCAGCAGACGTTCGCCGACGGGCACGCGCTCATGCTGGACGCACGAGTCGCGGGGCTCGGCGCGGCCGCCGTGGCGCTGGTGCTCCGCGCGCCGTTCCTGCTGGTCGTCACGGCGGCCGTGGTGGTGACGGCGGGCGTACGGGCGCTCGGCGGTTGACGCACCACCGGCGCGGGCCGACACGGCTCACGCGGGTGGTTCCGCGCGCGTACCGGTGGCGCCCGGCCGCGGCGCGGGATGCGATCAGCCGCCGTACGGCACCACATCGGCGCACCGCATCAGCGCACCGCATCAGCCCACGAAACGGCCGTAAGCCCGCAGGGTGCGCAGGGCCTCGATCGTCACCAGGGGGCGCGCCTCCAGCGCGGGGGCAGGGGCCCACTGACGCCACCGGATCGGCCAGCCGCCGTCGTCCTGCTGCTCGGTGGCCAGGTGGTCCAGGGAACGCGCCATCTCGTCGTCCGTGAACCACGCGCGGGCGAGCGACTCTGGGGACTTGGCGAAGTCGTGCGGGAAGTGGTGCTCGCCCGGGGCGTAGCCGGACGCGACCGGATACGCGTCGAGCCGGTCCGGTTCCAGGGCCGCGAGCCGCTGCTCGCGCACCAGGCGACCGAGCCGGTCCGCCGCGGCCTGAGCGCGCGAGCGGTCGGGAGCGGAGTCGAGGAAGGCCACGGCGGCCTCCACCTCGTACGGGTGGGACTTCTCCAGGGACTCCACGGCCTGCCAGCAGAAGTCGGTGGCCCGGAACAGCCAGGCGTGCCACACCTCATTGCGGTGCAGCAGCCCGACCACCGGTCCGGTGGCGAGCAGATCGCTGGGCGGGTCGTCGACGACCGGGACGAACGGTGCCGCTGGATATCCGCGCTGGCTGGGGTGGATCGCCGGCAGGGCGCCGTCCGCGGTGGAGATCGAGGTCAGATAGCGGCACAGGCGCTCCACCCGCTGCCCGCCGCAGCGCCCGATGGCGTCCAGGACGCGCAGGGCGTGCGCGGTGTGCAGGGGCTGGCTCACCGGGCCGCGCAGATCGGGCTCCAGGGCGTGCCCGTATCCGCCGTCCTCGTTGCGGTAGGCGTCCAGCGCCGCTTCCACCGCGTCCGGGGTGCTGTGCAGGAAGTGGTACGCGAAGAGGCGCTGTTCCAGCACGCGCGCGGTGAGCCACACGAACTGCTCGGCGCGGAAGAGCGGGGAGCGCGCCGGGGACGTGGAGGGGAGTGGGGAAGCTCCTGTTTCGGCCATGCGTCAGACCGTAGGACGGAAAGCGGTCTCGGCAAGCGCTCCCGGCCGGGGCCCACCCCCAGGGGCGGGATACCGGAGTCATCCGGTTGACGGTCTTCTGGCAGCGACCGGGTGGGGGCCGCCGTGCCAGGCCGAGACGGTGTGGTCGCCGAGCGCGTTCACCGCGCTGTCCGCCACCTCGCGCGACGCCGGCATGTCCGTCCGCAAGTCCGTGGCGGCCGGGGCGTCCGGGGGCGTCGCCGACACGGCGATAGGCTGGGGCGCCGCACGGGCGGGTGCCTTCCGGGCCGCGGCGATCGGTGCGACGGTGCTGTCGCCGTGTTCTCCAGCAGCTGCGTCAACCATGCCATCACCGACACCGCCGGCTGGTTCCAGGACGGGGCGATAGGTGTGGGGATCTTTCTGTTGGTCTTCTGGGGCGGCAGCGCCTGCTTCTCGGTCTGGCGTGCCCAGCGGTTGTGGAAGGACCCGGACTACTACCAGCAGGTCGTGAGCCGAGGCGTGTTCCGGTTCAAGGAGGACGTCAGCCGCGGACTGGTCCGCGGCTGGGCTCCCTTTGCGGCCGGCGTCGTGGCTCTGCTGCCGGCGATGCTGATGTTCGTCGCCGCCGGTGTCGGCCAGCACCAGGAGGGTCCCTCCCCGGCAGTCGTCGTGGCCGTCCTGCTGATCGTCGTCTTTCTGGTCGGCGTCGTCCTCCAGCTCACGGTGGCCTGGTTCAACCGGCCGCGCTGGTGCGTACCCGCCTACCTCCGGCAAGAGACGGCAGCGTGGGCGCAACGGCACCCGCGCAAGGCACGCTGACCGTGAGAGGCTGGAAACGTGCAGCTCATGACGGGTATGGAGCGGAACTCATGCGGTTGACGGTCTTCTGGCAGCGGATGGCGGAACACTTCGGTCCGGGATACGCCGACACCTTCGCGCGCGATCACGTCATGTCGGAGCTGGGCGGGCGCACCGTGAAGGAGGCGCTGGACGCCGGCTGGGACGCGAAGGACGTGTGGCGCGTGGTCTGTACGGTCATGGACGTGCCGGGTGAGCGGCGCTGATCCACTGACCGGCTGACCGGCTGTCCGAGATCTCCCGGTCGTCCGGGAGGAGATCCGTCGTACCGCACCGATCGGTCACGAAGATCGAGGGTGGGCGCCGGTTGCCGGTGGCGTGGGCGAGACTTGGCCCGTGGCACCCATCGACGAGGACAACGAGCCGCTGACCCGGGACGCGGCACCGGCCGGCACGACACCGCCCGAGCGGCCCACGGCCCCCGGAGCCGTCGCCGCGGTCGGCCGCATGCCGCGCTGGCTGCCGCGCGCCATGGTGCTCGCGCTCGCGCTGATCGCCGCCTTCCAGCTCGGCAGCTGGGCCTTCCACCAGCTGACCGGACTGTTGATCAACGTGTTGATCGCGTTCTTCCTGGCCCTCGCGATCGAGCCCGCGGTGAGCCGGATGGCCGCGCGTGGCATGCGCCGGGGGCTGGCCACCTTCCTGGTCTTCCTCGGGCTGACGATCGCCGTCGCCGGGTTCGTCGCACTGCTCGGCTCCATGCTGGCCGGCCAGATCATCAAGATGGTCGAGGGTTTCCCGCAATACCTTGACTCGCTCATCAACTGGATCAATGAGACCTTCCACACAGAGCTCCGGCGCGTGGACGTCCAGGAGGGCCTGCTCCACTCCGACTGGCTGCGCAAGTACGCGCAGAACAGCGCCGCCGGTGTCCTCGACGTCTCCGCGCAGGTGCTCGGCGGGCTGTTCCAGCTGCTGACGGTGGGGCTGTTCTCCTTCTACTTCGCGGCCGACGGTCCCCGGCTGCGCCGCGCCCTGTGCTCCGTCCTGCCGCCCGCACGCCAGGCGGAGGTGCTGCGGGCCTGGGAGATCGCCGTCGACAAGACGGGCGGCTATCTCTACTCGCGCGGCCTGATGGCGCTCATCTCCGGCATCGCCCACTACATCCTGCTCCAGGCCCTCGGCGTGCCGTACGCGCCCGTGCTCGGTGTCTGGGTGGGCCTGGTCTCGCAGTTCATCCCGACCCTCGGCACCTATCTCGCCGGCGCGCTGCCGATGCTGATCGCGTTCACCGTCGACCCCTGGTACGCGGTGTGGGTGCTGGCCTTCGTGGTGGTCTACCAGCAGTTCGAGAACTACATGCTCCAGCCCAAGCTGACCGCCAGGACGGTCGACATCCACCCCGCGGTGGCCTTCGGCTCGGTCATCGCAGGCACCGCGTTGCTGGGCGCCGTAGGCGCGCTGATCGCCATTCCGGCGGTGGCCACCCTCCAGGCCTTCCTGGGGGCCTATGTGAAGCGGTACGCCGTCACGGACGACCCCCGGGTGCACGGGCACCGCGACCGGGGCCCCGGCGGTCCCGGCGTGCTCGCCCGCATGCGCCGACCGCGGGCCGGGCAGCCCGAGCCGGAGGAGTCGGCGTAGCGGAGTGCGCCCCGGAAGCGGGGGCGCTTGACACTAAAATCGAACATCTATTCTCATGGAGGCTCAGGCGAGGTTTTGGAAGTGGATTTCGTCCCGTTTTGCTGGGAGAAGTTCCGCGGTTATCCACAGGCTGGGCCTGCGTCGGGGCGCATTGTCAGTGGCAGGCGTTAGCGTCTTTGACGTGAAGCGATCGACTCAAGCAAACCGGGTGGAACCCATGGCAGGAACCGACCGCGAGAAGGCGCTCGACGCCGCGCTCGCGCAGATTGAACGGCAATTCGGCAAGGGCGCGGTCATGCGCATGGGCGAGCGGTCGAAGGAGCCCATCGAGGTCATCCCGACCGGGTCGACCGCACTCGACGTGGCCCTCGGTGTCGGCGGCCTGCCGCGCGGCCGCGTGGTGGAGATCTACGGACCGGAGTCCTCCGGTAAGACGACCCTGACCCTGCACGCGGTGGCGAACGCGCAGAAGGCCGGCGGCCAGGTCGCCTTCGTGGACGCCGAGCACGCCCTCGATCCCGAGTACGCGCGCAAGCTGGGCGTCGACATCGACAACCTGATCCTCTCCCAGCCGGACAACGGCGAGCAGGCGCTGGAGATCGTGGACATGCTCGTCCGCTCCGGCGCGCTCGACCTCATCGTCATCGACTCCGTCGCCGCGCTCGTCCCGCGCGCGGAGATCGAGGGCGAGATGGGCGACTCGCACGTGGGTCTGCAGGCCCGCCTGATGAGCCAGGCCCTCCGCAAGATCACCAGCGCGCTCAACCAGTCGAAGACCACGGCGATCTTCATCAACCAGTTGCGCGAGAAGATCGGCGTGATGTTCGGTTCCCCGGAGACCACGACCGGTGGCCGCGCGCTCAAGTTCTACGCCTCGGTGCGTATCGACATCCGCCGCATCGAGACCCTGAAGGACGGCACCGAGGCGGTCGGCAACCGCACCCGCTGCAAGGTCGTCAAGAACAAGGTCGCCCCGCCCTTCAAGCAGGCCGAGTTCGACATCCTCTACGGCCAGGGCATCAGCCGCGAGGGCGGCCTGATCGACATGGGCGTGGAGCACGGCTTCGTCCGCAAGGCCGGCGCCTGGTACACGTACGAGGGCGACCAGCTCGGCCAGGGCAAGGAGAACGCGCGCAACTTCCTCAAGGACAACCCCGACCTGGCCAACGAGATCGAGAAGAAGATCAAGGAGAAGCTGGGCGTCGGAGTCCGGCCGGAGGAGCCCGCCGCCGAGCCGGGCGGGGACGCGGCTGTCACCACCGCGGCCGCCGACGACGCCAAGACGGTGTCCGCCCCGGCAGCCGCCAAGGCCACCAAGCCCAAGGCCGCCGCAGCCAAGAGCTGACCCGTGACACGACGAACCGACTGGGCCGAGTACGAGTACGCCACCCCCGGTGCCCCACGGGGGAGGGGCACCGGGGGCCACCCGGGGTCAGCCCCGGGCGGTGCCGACGGACACCCGGACGACGGTTACGAGAGTCACGACAGGCACGACGCGTACCGCGGCACCGGTGGACACGGGGATGCCGACGGAGCACACCCGGGCGATCCGGGCGACGAGCCGTACGGGGGTGGCTCGCCCGGCCGAGGCTCCCGCGGTGGCCCCGGCTCGCGAGCCGGCCGGGGGCGCGGTCGGCGGCGGCGCGGTTTCGGGGACGCGCCCGGTGAGGACGAAGGCGCCCCTTCCTCGTCGAGGGCCGAGCGGGGGGAGTCTTCAGGGGACCCGGCTGAGCGGGCACGGGCGATCTGCCTGCGCCTGCTCACCGGGACCCCGCGCACCCGCAGGCAACTCGCGGACGCCCTGCGCCAGCGGGACATCCCCGAGGACGTGGCCGAGGAGGTGCTGTCGCGGTTCGAGGAGGTCGGACTGATCGACGATGGCGCGTTCGCGGACGCCTGGGTGGAGTCCCGGCACCACGGCCGGGGACTGGCGCGCCGGGCGCTCGCCCGGGAACTGCGCACCAAGGGGGTCGACTCGGCGCTGATCGACGAGGCCGTCTCCCAGCTCGACTCCGAGCAGGAGGAGGCGACGGCCCGCGAGCTCGTGGCCCGCAAACTGCGCGCCACCCGCGGACTCGACCGCGACAAGCGTCTCCGCCGCCTCGCCGGCATGCTCGCCCGCAAGGGCTACCCCGAGGGCATGGCCCTCCGTGTCGTCCGCCAGGCCCTGGAGGAAGAGGGTGAGGACACGGAGTTCCTCGGAGAAGAGGACTGAGGTCCTGGAAACCGTTCCGGGGTCAGGGCTTCGGCGGTTCCACCGGCAGGCCCTCCGCCCGCCATGCCTGGAAGCCGCCCACGAGGTCTGTGGCCCGGTGCAGGCCCAGTTGGTGGAGGGAGGCGGCGGCGAGGCTGGAGGCGTAGCCCTCGTTGCAGATCACCACGACGCGCAGGTCATGGCCGGTGGCCTCGGGGACGCGGTGGCTGCCCTGGGGATCGAGGCGCCACTCCAGTTCGTTGCGCTCGATGACGAGAGCACCGGGGATCAGCCCGTCCCGCTCGCGCAGGGCCGCGTACCGGATGTCGACGAGCAGAGCCTCGCCCGTCCGCGCCGCCTCATGCGCCTCCCGTGCCTCGATGCGCCGGTAGCCCGTGCGCACCCGCTCCAGCAACTCGTCGATGCCGACCGGCCGTTGACCCACGGCAGCCGCAGCCGGTGTGCTGCCCGCCGGTGTCTCCTGCACGCCGCTCACTGCCAGTCCTCCGGGCGTTCGACCTGCTCCAGGCGCAGGACCTGACCGCTGCGACTGTAGCGGCGGATGCGCGGCAGGGGCGGGTAGTAGGCGTGCACGGAGATCGCGTGTTCCGTACGGGACTCGTTGAGGACCTCGTGCACATGGTGGCGGCCGAAGGCACGGCCCTCGCCGGCGGGCAGCCGGCGTTCGCGGTCCACACCGTCGGCGAGTTCCAGGGTCTTCCAGCCGTCGGTGGGCAGCCGGGTGGCGAGGGAGTTCTCCTTGAGAGCGCCCGAGGCGGTGAGGAACGCGCCGACCGATTCGGCGTGGTCGTGCCAGCCGGTGCCGGTGCCGGGCGGCCAGCCGATGAGCCATGCCTCGCTGCCGCGCGGACCCTTCAGCCGCACCCAGGTGCGGCCCTCCGGGTCGAGCGGAAGGGAGGCGATCAGCTCGGCGTCGGCGGCCGTACGCCGTACGAAGTCGAGGAGGTCCGCCTGGGTGGGCGCCGAGCCGACAGCAGGGGACACGGAAGCAGGGGAGACAGACACGTGCACCGTCCTGAGGAGGTTCGCGGAACGGGCGCACCGAAGCGCCCGGAAGGAAGAGGATGCGAATTCAGCAGGACGGGCGACACACGCAGCCCGCGTAGCGGACGAGGTCCATGTGGACCCTCCGCCACAGGCGCACGCAGGTGTCGGTCATGGTCCGGAGTACAGCATGCCGGTGTACTGCGGTCAACTCACCGTCACCATGTGGACAGAGGGTGACCTGCCCCGGGTCAGCGGGCGCCGGAGGCCGCCTGTGCCTCCTCCTTGGCCACGCCGCCCACCGTGGCCTCCGCCGCCGTGTAGAGGTCGGCCGGCCGGACGCCGCTGAGGGCGGTGACCAGATGGCCGTCGGGGCGCACGAGCAGCACGCTGTGCGCCGGCGCACCCGGGTAGCTCTCGGCGACCAGCAGCTCGGCGGGGTACGGCAGCGCGGTCACGGCCGCCGCGAGCCGGGGCATCACTCCGGCGGAGACCCAGTGCTTGCGGTCCCACACCCCCGTGCCGGGCGCGATCAGCACGACGAGCAGGGCGCCGCGTCCGAGCCGGTCGCGCAGTTGGACGAAGGAACCATCCTCCGCGGTGACCCGTACGTCGGTGACGGCCGCGCCGGGCGGGGTGCCGACCGGGATCTCGCCCTCCAGCTGCCGGGGCGCGAGCGGCGAGTCGGCGTAGACCCCCGGCGCACCGAGCGGTCCGCGGCCGAGGTGACCGTCGGTGATCAGCGTGTCATGGCCGCGCGCCGCACCCGGGACGATCTGGCGCAGCCCGCCGGCGCCGCGCAGCACCGGCAGCACCTGGTCGGCGGCGCGCAGCCGGGCGGCGACCACCGCACGCCGCTCGGCCTGGTAGCTGTCCAGCAGCGCTTCGTGCGGCCCGTGGTGCCAGGCCGGGGCCAGCTTCCAGGCGAGGTTGTCGGCGTCCCGGAGGCCTTCGTCCAGCCCCTGGGTGCCGAGCGCGCCGAGCAGATGGGCCGCGTCCCCGGCGAGGAAGACCCGGCCGACCCGCCAGCGGCGGGCCAGCCGGTGATGCACCGTGTGGACACCGGTGTCGAGCAGGTCGTACACCGGTGTGGAGCCGTCCGTCCAGCCCGCGAGCGTCTCGCGGATCCGGGCCACCAGGATCTCGGGCGTCACCAGGTCCTTGCCCGGTGGCAGCAGCCAGTCCAGGCGCCACACGCCGTCCGGGAGGGGGCGGGCGGTCACTTCCCCGGCCGAGGGCCCGGACTGCCGCCACGGCGGCGTCCGATGGAGCAACGTCCGGCCCTGCCACGGAAGTTCCGTGCGCAGCGCCGCGACCGCGTGCCGTTCCACCGCCGTACGGCCGGGGAAGCGGATGTCCAGGAGTTTGCGCACCGTGGAGCGCGGCCCGTCGCAGCCGACCAGGTAACTGCCGCGCCACCACGTGCCGTTCGCACCGCGCGTGTGCGCCGTGACGCCGGAACGCTCCTGCTCGATCGAGTCCAGACGGCTGTCCGCGGCCACCTTCACCAGCGGCTCGTCGGCGATGGCCGCGCGCAGGGCGCCGGTGAGGACGTGCTGGGCGATGTGCAGCGGGGCGGCGGGGTCCGCCTCCTCGAAAGAGATCTCGCTCATCACCTGCTTGCGCCTGACGGACCGCCATCCGGCCCAGCGCACGCCCTGCTCACCGAGCGCCACCCCGGTCAGCCGCTCCAGCAGGGCGGCCGTGTCCTCGCGCAGTACGACGGTGCGCGCCGGGCGGGGTTCGTCCTTGCCGGGGCCCTCGTCCAGGACGACGGACGGCACCTCCTGGCGGGCCAGCGCCAGAGCGAGCGCGAGCCCGACCGGCCCCGCTCCGACGATGATCACCGGGTCCATGACGCGGCGCCCCCTGCCCGTGACGATGCCCTGACGGAGACAAGTGAACAGGAAGAGGGAGCGGGGTGCACGATCACAGAACGTATGCAACCCATTGGCAGAGTTTGCGTCAAGCGACCGGAGGCAGTGGCGATCAGGCCACTGCCTCCGGGTGTTTCATATCACCTGAATGAACGTCAGCTGCCGTGGCCGCCGCCGTGCTGACCACCGCCGACGAAGGGACCGCTGAGGTCCACGGGGCCGGCGGTACCTCCGGCCCCGGTCGCCGCCGTACCGGCGATGTCGGCGACGTCCTGGGCGCCGAGCACCGCGCCCGTCGACTTCTTGCCGCGCCGCAGCCGGCCCTCCAGCCAGCTCGCGAACGAGGTCAGGGAGAAGTTGATGATCACGAAGATCACGGCGACCACGGTCAGTGAGGCGATCATGTTGCCGTAGTAGCCGGCCATCGTGTTGGCCGAGGCCATCAGTTCGGGGAAGGTGAGGACCGCGCCGCCGAGGGCGGTGTCCTTCACGATGACCACCAACTGGCTGACGATCGCCGGGAGCATGGTGGTGACCGACTGCGGCAGCAGGATGAGCCGCATCATCTGCCCCTTGCGCAGGCCGATCGCCAGGGCCGCCTCGGACTGCCCCTTCGGCAGGGCGAGGATGCCCGCGCGGACGATCTCCGCGAGCACCGACGCGTTGTACAGCACCAGACCGGTGACGACCGCGTAGAACGGCCGGTCGTCCGAACTCACGTCGGTGTACTGGGCGAAGAGCGCGAGCCCGAAGATCATCAGGACCAGTACGGGGATCGCGCGGAAGAACTCGACCACGATCACGGCCGGAACGCGCACCCACAGGTGGTCCGAGAGCCGGGCGATGCCGAGGACGGCGCCGAGCGGAAGCGCGATGACCATCGCCAGGGCCGCCGCCTCCAGGGTCTTCTGCAGACCGGGCCAGATGTACGTCGAGTACACCTCGGTGCCGCTGAAGAAGGGCTTCCACAGCGACCAGGCGAGCTGTCCCTTGTCGTCGAACGACTTGTACACCCACCATGCGACGCCCGCGAGGACGATCAGGAAGACCGCCGTGTACAGGACGTTGCGCCGCTTGGCGCGGGGCCCCTGGACGTCGTACAGGACCGAGCTCATCGCTTCACCGCCACCTTCTTGCCCACCCAGCCGAGGATCAGCCCGGTCGGCAGGGTCAGGCAGACGAACCCGAAGGCGATGACCGCGGAGATCGCCAGCAGCTCCGCCTCGTTCTCGATCATCTTCTTCATCAGGAAGGCCGCCTCCGCCACGCCGATCGCGGCCGCCACCGTCGTGTTCTTCGTCAGTGCGATCAGTACGTTGGTCAGCGGAGCGACGGCCGCGCGGAGGGCCTGCGGCAGCACGACCAGCCCCAGCACCTGGGGGAAGCTCAGCCCGATGGCCCGCGCCGCCTCCGCCTGGCCCACCGGCACGGTGTTGATGCCGGCCCGGATCGCCTCGCACACGAACGCCGAGGTGTAGACGATCAGGCCGAGCACGGCCAGCCGGAAGTTGATCGTGTCGAAGTCTTTGGCACCGAGGTTGATGCCCAGATTCTGGTTCAGGCCGAGGGAGGAGAAGAGGATGATCACCGTGAGCGGGATGTTCCGCACGATGTTCACATAGGTGGTGCCGAAACCGCGCATCAGCGGTACCGGGCCCACCCGCATGGCGGCCAGCAGAGTGCCCCAGACCAGGGAGCCCACGGCCGACAGCAGCGTCAGCTGCACTGTCGTCCAGAAGGCGCCCAGCACGTCGTACTTGTCAAGAAAGTCGAACACGATCTCCCGCGCTTCCGCGTGTAGGGATGCCCCGGTGCGCCGCCGTGTTCACAGGCGGCGCACCGGCGGGGCGTTGCCTCAGCTCTTGATGTCGCCGATCTTCGGGGCGGGCTCGTTCTTGTAGTCGGCCGGGCCGAGGTTCTTCTTCACGGCCGCCTGCCACGAGCCGTCGGAGACCATCTCCTCAAGGGCCTTGTTGATCTTGGCCTTGAGGGCGCTGCCCTTCTTGACGCCGATGCCGTAATTCTCGTTGGTCATCTTGAAGCCGCCCAGCTTGAACTTGCCCTTGAACTGGGCCTGGGAGGCGTAGCCCGCGAGGATCGAGTCGTCCGTGGTGAGGGCGTCGATGGCGCCGCTCTGCAGACCGCCCAGACAGGCCGAGTAGGTCGGGTACGTCTGGAGGTTCGCCTTGGGAGCCAGCCGGTCGTGGAGGTTCTGCGCCGAGGTCGAGCCGGTCACCGAGCACAGCTTCTTGCCGTTCAGGTCCGACGGAGACTTGATCTTCGTCTCGTCCGCGCGCAGCAGCACGTCCTGGTGCGCCAGCAGGTACGGCCCGGCGAAGTCGACCTTCTGCTCACGCTTCGGGGTGATCGAGTACGTGGCGGCGATGAAGTCGACGTCACCGCGCTGCAGCATGGTCTCGCGGTCGGCGCTCTTCGACTCCTTCCACTCGATCTGGTCCGCGCTGTAGCCGAGCTTCTTGGCGACATAGGTGGCCACGTCCACGTCGAAGCCCGCGTAGCCCTGCGGGGTCTTCTGGCCGAGGCCCGGCTGGTCGAACTTGATGCCGATGGCGATCTTCTTGCCCCCACCGGAGGAGCCGTTGTCGTCCTTCTTGCCGCCGCCGCACGCGGTGGCGCCCACGGCGATCGCGAGTACGGCGGCCGAGGCGGCGGTGACCTTGCGGAGCTTCATGGTGAACATCCTTTGAGTGGTGCGGAACGAGGTCCGTTGGAAAAGGCGACCCGCTGGTGGGAAAAACCGATCCAGGGGGCGGGCGGGGCCTGCGTCGTCAGTGGTGCAGGATCTTGGACAGGAAGTCCTTGGCCCGGTCGCTGCGCGGGTTGCTGAAGAACTGGTCCGGCGCGGCCTGCTCGACGATCCGGCCGTCGGCCATGAACACCACGCGGTTCGCAGCCGACCGTGCGAAGCCCATCTCGTGGGTGACGACGACCATCGTCATGCCCTCACGGGCGAGCTGCTGCATGACCTCGAGGACCTCGTTGATCATCTCGGGGTCGAGGGCGGAGGTCGGCTCGTCGAAGAGCATGACCTTCGGGCCCATCGCCAGTGCCCGCGCGATGGCGACGCGCTGCTGCTGGCCGCCGGACAGCTGGGCGGGGTACTTGTCGGCCTGCGTGCCCACGCCGACACGGTCGAGCAGGGACCGGGCCTTCTCCTCGGCCTGCTTCTTGTCCGTCCTGCGGACCTTGAGCTGGCCCAGCATCACGTTCTCGAGCACGGTCTTGTGCGCGAAGAGGTTGAAGGACTGGAAGACCATGCCGACGTCGGCCCGCAGCCGGGCCAGCTCCCTGCCCTCCTGGGGGAGGGGCCTGCCGTCGATGGTGATGGTGCCGGAGTCGATCGTCTCCAGGCGGTTGATCGTGCGGCACAGGGTCGACTTCCCGGACCCGGAGGGCCCGATGACCACGACGACCTCGCCGCGGGCGATCGTCAGGTCGATGTCCTGGAGTACGTGCAACGCGCCGAAGTGCTTGTTGACGCTCTTCAGGACGACCAGTTCGTCGGACGTGACCACAGTGTCTTCCTTGGTCACCGATACATTGGTCATCGCTCTCGGGCTCCGTCCTCCTCGGTTTCGCAGGACAGTAGTGAGGGGCTGTGACCTGCGTCATCACATCTGAGGGAGATCTGAGCATCACGATCCGATAGCAATCGGACACGTGTCGTAGCATCTGCCGCAGGTGTGCGTATCGGCCGGATAACGGAAGCGGCGGGCAACCGGAACCCTCTTGACGCCGTCCTTGTCCATCGGCGTCACTGCCATGGTGCACGCGCGCGTGCCCTGCACGACGCACGCGAACACAGACCGTACGACCGCTGAACCGGAGGGGGCCGGGATGAGACTGCTGCTCGTCGAGGACGACAACCACGTCGCCGCGGCCCTGTCCGCCGTACTCGCGCGACACGGTTTCGAGGTCACCCACGCGCGCAGCGGCGAGGAGGCCCTGCAGGCGCTCGTCCCCGAGGGCAACGGTTTCGGCGTGGTCCTGCTCGACCTGGGCCTGCCCGACCAGGACGGCTACGAGGTCTGCGGCAAGATCCGCAAGCGCACCAGCACCCCGGTGATCATGGTGACCGCCCGCTCCGACGTCCGCTCCCGCATCCACGGGCTCAACCTGGGCGCCGACGACTACGTGGTGAAGCCCTACGACACCGGGGAACTGCTCGCGCGCATCCACGCCGTCAGCCGGCGCACCGTCCACGAGGACCCGGCGGCCGGCAGCGAGAGCGCCCTCCACCTCGGGTCCATGCGCATCGAACTGCCCACCCGGCAGGTCACCGTGGATGGTTCGACAGTCCAACTGACCCGCAAGGAGTTCGACCTGCTCGCCCTGCTCGCGCAACGCCCGGGAGTGGTCTTCCGGCGGGAGCAGATCATCAGCGAGGTCTGGCGCACCAGTTGGGAGGGCACCGGCCGCACCCTGGAGGTGCATGTCGCCTCCCTGCGCGCCAAACTGCGCATGCCCGCGCTGATC
Organism: Streptomyces puniciscabiei; assembly: GCF_006715785.1. Taxonomy (NCBI): domain Bacteria; kingdom Bacillati; phylum Actinomycetota; class Actinomycetes; order Kitasatosporales; family Streptomycetaceae; genus Streptomyces; species Streptomyces puniciscabiei. The sequence continues at coordinate 1,145,048 of NZ_VFNX01000001.1, read as the reverse complement.
GAGACCGTACGCGGCGTCGGCTACCGGCTCGTCGCCCCGGCCGCCTAGCGGGGACGGGTGCGCGCACGTCTGCTGCCGCTGCTCATCATCCTGATGGCAGCCGTCCTGATCGCCCTCGGGCTTCCGCTCGCCATCAGCGTGGCCGCCGCACAGCAGCAGAAGGTCGTCGTCGACCGCATCGACGACACGGCACGCTTCGCGGCCCTCGCCCAGTACGTCACCGACGGGCCCAGCGGATCGCGCCGCACCAGCGTCGACGAGCGCCTGCAGGCGCTGCGCAGCGAACTCGCCAGCTACTACGGCGTCTACGGCATCCGCGCGGGCGTCTTCTACCGCAACGGCTCGGCGATGGCCAACGCCCCCGACGACTGGTTCGTCCCGCGGACGGGGGAGGTGCGGGACGCGTTCGAGGAGTCGCTGCTCAGCCGGCGCAGCCATGACCCGCGCCAGGTGTGGCCCTGGCAGCGCAGCCGGCTGGTCGTGGCCTCGCCGGTGATCCGGGACGGCGATGTCGTGGCGGTCGTGGTCACCGACTCGCCCACCGGACCGATGCGTTCACGGACCCTGCGCGGCTGGCTGATCATCGGGGCCGGCGAGATCGCGGCGATGCTGCTGGCCGTGGGCGCGGCACTGCGGCTGACCGGCTGGGTGCTCAGACCGGTACGGGTCCTGGACGCCACCACCCACGACATCGCCACCGGACGGCTGAAGTCGCGGGTCGCGGTCGGCGGCGGACCGCCGGAACTCAGACGGCTCGCCCGTTCGTTCAACGAGATGGCGGACAACGTCGAGGACGTGCTGGAGCAGCAGCGCGCCTTCGTCGCGGACGCCTCGCACCAGCTGCGCAACCCCCTCTCGGCGCTGCTGCTGCGCATCGAACTGCTCGCACTCGAACTGCCGGAGGACAATGAGGAGATCGCCTCGGTCCGCACCGAGGGCAAGCGCCTCGCGCAGGTGCTGGACGACCTGCTGGATCTGGCGCTGGCCGAGCACGCCGAGGCGGACCTGACGCTGACCGACATCGGCGCCCTCACCGAGGAGCGGATCGCCGCCTGGTCTCCGGCCGCCGCGGCCAAGGGGGTACGGCTGACCGGGGACTGTCCGCCCACCACCGGCTGGGCCGACCCGATCACCCTGTCCAGCGCCCTGGACGCGCTGATCGACAACGCCGTGAAGTTCACCCCCGAGGGCGGCACGGTGGAGGTCTGCGTAGCCGCCGACGGCGACAGATCCACGGTCGTCGTCACCGACACCGGGCCCGGCCTCACCGACGAGGAACTCGCGCGCGTCGGCGACCGTTTCTGGCGCAGCGGGCGTCACCAGAACATCAAGGGTTCGGGCCTCGGCCTGTCCATCGTCCGCGCGTTGCTCACGGCCGGCGGCGGCTCGATCGACTACGCCCACCATGAGCCGCGGGGGCTGCGGGTGACGGTGACCGTGCCTCGGCACGGGGGATCCTGACACGGGACCCTGACGGGGAGAGGCCATCGTTCGCGGGGCCCGCCGGTCCGAGGCAGGCCTCGCTCTAGGTGTGCTGTTCGGACAGGTTGGTGACGCGGCTGGCTGGTGTTTGGCCGCTGATGCCGGTGTGGGGTCGGTGGTAGTTGTACCGGTCCAGCCAGTCTGGAAACGCGGCCTGCCGCTCGGCATCGGTGGTGTAGGGCCGCTGGTAGGCCCCTTCCTCGAGCAGGGTGCGGTGGAAGCGTTCGACCTTGCCGTTGGTCCGGGGCCGCCAGGGCCGTGTCCAGCGGGGGCTGATGCCCAGCTGGTGGCAGGCCCGCCGCCAGGTGTTCTTGGTGTAGGCCCAGGCGTTGTCGGTCAGGACGCGTTCGACGGTGATGCCCTGGGCGGCGAACCAGGCGGTGGCTCGGGTGAGGAAGCCGGCGCAGGTCGGGGCGGTCTCGTCGGGGAGGTCTTCGGTGTAGGCCGGGCGGGAGTGGTCGTCCAGGGCGGTGTGCAGGTAGGCGTATCCGGTCCCGGTGCGGTTGCGGCGGCCTTCGGCACGGCCCTGCGTGCGGTGCCCGCCGCCGTCGGGGATGCGGCCGAGCTTCTTGACGTCGATGTGCACCAGTTCGCCGGGCCGGGAGCGTTCGTAGCGGCGTACGGGTTCGCCGGTGGCGCGGTCGCATGCGGCCAGAACGGTCAGCTGGTGGCGGGCCAGGATGCGGTGGGCGGTGGAGGCGGCGATGCCGCAGCGGGGGGCCAGACGGACCGGTCCGATCCGGTGTTCGCGGCGCAGGCGCACTACCTGGGTCTCGATTGCGGGCGGGGTGCGGCGTGGCTGGTGGTGCGGGCGGCTGGAGCGGTCGTGCATGCCCGTGGCGCCCCACTGCCGGTAACGGCCGGCCCAGCGTGCGGCCGTGGTGTGGCTGACCTGGAAGCGTTCCGCGGCCCGCCGCAGCGGCCAGCCGTCGTCCACGACACACCGGGCCAGACGCAGCCTGCCGGTCGGCGTCAGCGGGGCATTACGGTGGGACACGAGGGCCTCCTGAGTACCGGTCGTAGATGTCGCAATCCACACCGAACCCAGAAGGCCCTCACCTGTTCAAGCACCCAGCACCCGTGTCACCCACGTCCCGGGACAGCACGTCTAGGGCTTCATCGAGCGGTAGTAGCGCCGGGCGCCCTCCTGCAGGGGCAGCGGGTCGGTGTAGATGGCGGTGCGCAGATCCACCAGTTGGGCGGAGTGGACGTGGGCGCCGATGCCGTCGCGGCTCTTGATGACCGTGCGGGTCACCCACTCGGTGAGCCTGGGGTCCATGTCCGTGCGGGTCATCAGCAGGTTCGACACGGCGATCGTCGGGACCTCGTTGCCCTGCTGTACGGCCGGGTACGCCGACTCGGGGATATTGGTGGCCCGGTAGTAGCGCGCGGCCTCTCCCTGCTCGTGCAGCTTGGTGACGAGGGCGCCGTCGATCGGCACGAACGTGAAGGCGGACTTCTGGGCCAGCGCGAGGAGTCCCTTGGTGGGCAGGCCGCCCGACCAGAAGAAGGCGTCGATCCGGCGCTGCTCCAGCTGGTCGGGCCCGGTGTCGATGCCGTCCGCGACCGGGGTGATGTCCTTGCGGGGGTCGATGCCTGCGGCCTTGAGCACCCGGTCGGCGATCAGCCGCACCCCGGAGTCGGGCAGCCCGGTCCCCACCCGTTTGTGCCGCAGGTCGGCGACGTTCCTGATGTCCGAGCCACTGCGCACGACGAGGTGCACGTAGTCGTCGTAGAGCCGGGCCACCCCGCGCAGCCGCCCGGCGCCGCTGCCGTGCCGCAGCTCGTACGCCTCCACCGCGTCGGCCGCCGCGATGGTGAAGTCGGCCCTGCCGGTCGCCACCCGCTGCACGTTCTCCTGCGAGCCGGCGCTGTTCAGCAGTTTCACCTTCAGATTGGGCATGTCCTTGGCGAACTCGGCGCGCAACCGCTCGCCGTACTCCTGGTAGACCCCCCTGGGCGTGCCCGTGCTGAAGACGATCGTCCCGCTCGGCGGCCTCTCGCCCAGCGGCAGCAGCCACCACAACAGCAGCCCCAGCACCACGGCACCGGCGGCCGCGGCCGACAGCGCCCGGCGCCTGCTGATACGGGGGAACACCTTGGACATGCGGCGATCCTGCCAGGCCGGACGCGACGCTGACCAGGGCCGGGGTCACTGACTGGTCACTCCGGGGTCCGCAGGCCGTCGGAGGGCTCTGTCAGTGGCGGCCGTTACAGTCGTCGCATGAGCACTTCTCCCGCCGACCTCGTCCGAGAATTCCACCGCGCCTTCGGCCTCGACGCCCGCACCACGCCGACAGAGGTGGATCCCGAACTGGCCGCGCACCGCGGGGAACTGCTCGCCGAGGAGGCCGCTGAGGTCGCCGAGGTCGCGGTCGACGGCCCGCTGGACAGGCTCGCGCACGAACTGGCGGACGTGGTCTACGTGGCGTACGGCACGGCACTGGTCCACGGCATCGACCTGGACCAGGTGATCGCCGAGATCCACCGCGCCAACATGAGCAAGCTCGGCCCGGACGGACAGGTGGCCCGCCGGGCCGACGGCAAGGTCCTCAAGGGTGAGCACTACCGGGCGCCGGACGTGTCGTCCGTCCTGCGCCGCCAGGGCTGGATACCGGCGGCGCGGGACGGCTCCGCGCAGGCGAGCGCCTAGAAGGTGCCGCCCGCCAGCTTCCACTCGCGGTTCAGGGTGCCCAGCGGAATGCTCCGCTGGATGACCGGTGTGCCGAAGACGGACAGCTGCAGCCGCAGGGTCCCGGACAGGTCGACCCCGCCGTACACGCCCCAGGCGCCCGCGGTCTTCGCCGCGCCGCCGGAGGCGGTGACCGTGCCGGAGGCCTGGCCCCGCAGATACGGGGCCAGGTCGGCGGTGATGCCGACGGTGCCGTAGAGGCCCACCGAGGCCTCGGCGCCGAGCGCCGTCTTCACGTTCCCGGCGGTGGTGACAGAGGCGCGCGCCGGCGTGCTCGTCATGTCCGCGGAGCTGACCGGCGTCCAGCCCCTGGCCGGGCCGAAGGTGCCGCCCGCCTTGAAGTCGCCCTTGAGGTTCTGCTCGACGTCGACGGTGACCCGTCCGTCGCCGCTGATCTGGACGTAGGCGGTCAGGTCGAGGTCGACGACGACAGGAACCGGGCCGACCTGGAGGACGGGGTCGGCGTGCAGCTTGGCGAACGGGATCCGCAGTGGGGCGCCGGTGGCCGCGGCCGCCTGGCCCTTGACCGCCCAGCCGGAGGCCCAGTCGCCGGAGACGCCGAGGTAGGCGGAGCCGGGCGGCGCGTCGTTGCCGGCGCCGCCGTAGGCGAAGTCGACCTGCGGGGCGACCTGGACGAAGCCGTGCACCGAGGCGGTGGCGGAGGCCGGGGCGCCCTGGGCCGTCGGCAGGTCGGCGCTCACGTCGAGCCGGAGGCTGCCGAGCGGCACCGTGGCACCCTTCGGGCCGGCGTGCAGGTGACCGGCCGTCGCCCAGGACACCTTCACCCCGGGCAGCAGCTTGTCGACGGTGAAGGACGACGGGTCGACCCGCACCGCGCCCTTGGCCGTGTCGTCGCCGAGCAGCGCGTTGAGGGTGGCCGGTTCCGTCTGTACCTCGGTGCCGCCGTCCCTCTCGCCGATCACCTTGGTGACCTTGGCGAGCAGTCCGTCCGGCGCCCCGGGCGCGGGCGCACTGGCGATCACATCGCCGACGGTGGCCTGGTCCGGGGCGCCGGAGGGAGTGGGCGCGGCCGCCGGTGAGGAGGGGGTTGAACTCTCGTGCGCGGCTGGCTTGTTGGTGAGTACGGCCCGCCGGGTGCGGCTGTCGTACGAGCCGATGGCGAGCGCCGTCCTGTGGGCTCGCCGCCCGGAGCCGGCGGGGCCCGCCGTGGCGGTCGCGGTGGTGGCGGTCGTGGTGGGCGCGGCGGCGACGGCGAGCGAGTGGTCCGTGCCGTCGGCGGGCCCGTCGGCGATCTCGACCTGCCGGCCCTGCCCGGTGGTCGCCGAGGGTCCGGTGTGCGAGGCGGGCGAGGAACAGGCCGCGGCGAGGAAGAGGGTGGTCACGGCGAAGGCGGGCAGCAGGGCACGTCTGTGCCGCATGCGTCTGCGCATGATCGGTCCTGTGTGGAGTGGGGGGTGGCAGAGAGGCACCGGGCGAGCGGGCTACTTGACGGTAGAACCGGCCGGTAACTCATGACGAGTCATGATCATGCCATGCCGGCGTGCACGGCCCCCTCACAATTCGGCCACATCCCAAGGTGTCCTGTGCCACGGCGAGTTCGCGTCATGGCGGGATGAGAACTGGTCACACGCCGGCGGTCAGGAGCGGGCCAGGCCCGTGCCGCCGAGGCGGGTCAGCAGGGACGACAGCCGAGTGACGTCCTCGGCGCTGAACCCGGGGGTGGCGAAGAGCTCGGCGGCGGTCTCCTCGGCCGTCGCGAGCATCTCCCTCAGCCGGCGTCGGCCCGTCCCGGTCAGTGACGCGTAGGCCACGCGCGCGTCCCGGGCCTCCGACTCACGGGTGACCAGCCCGATCCGCTCCAGTGGCGCGAGCCCGCGCGTGACCCCGGAGGCTGTCACGCCCAGTGCCTCGGCGAGGTCGACCCGGCGCATACGGCCGCCCGGCGCCTGACTCAGTCGTAGCAGCAAGGTGAAGTCGGCGAGGCTCACGCCGTGCAGCCCGCTCAGCCGGGAGTCGAAGCGCCGCACGAGCGCCGCCTGGGCGCGGACCAGCCGCAGTGCCACGTCCAGGGCGTCGCGCATGGCCGCCTGCGCCCTCTCATTGCCATCTCCTTGAGTACTCAAGTTCATGCCCGGTTCGAACGCGCCGCGCGCCGCTGCCGCTTGCCCATCGGCGCCTGGGAGAGGTCCTCGGCGGTGGAGCGGAGGTTCTTGAAGCCGTAGCCGCGCTCGGTCAGCCAGGCCTTCGCCGTGCCCTCGGCCCGCTCGGTCGCCTCCAGGATGTCCTCTTCCTCCTCCCCGGTGTCGGAGAAACGGAAGACGAAGGCCGGCCGGGCGGCGATGTCGTAGGTGAGGTTGCCCTCGGGGGTGAACTCGGCGCGCAGTACGTCGTGTTCGGCGGCGTCGGCCAGCAGCTCGGCCCGCTGGGTGTCGGTGAGGCCGTCGAAGGCGCCGCGGACGGTGATCCGGAAAGTGCGAGTGCTCATGGCGCGACCCTAGGTGCGGCGGGCTTCCGGTCTCCACCGGGTTTCGGGGGGCGCCGGTGATGGGCTGTCACCAAATGTCCCAACTCCCGTACAGTCCGTGACGGCGAGAAGAGAACCCCCGAGAAGAGAACCCGGGAGAAGAGAACATGGACATCGAAGCCGGTCCCGGGTCCCTCCCCGGCCTTCCGGAAATGGGACGGCCGGTGCCCGAGGCCGAGCCCGCGCTCGTCGAGCGGTGGCGTTCGGCGGGGGGCGACCTGGTGGAGCTGCTGTCCCAGGTGCGTGAGCGCTGCGGCGGCGTCGGCGCGTTCCGGCTGGGGCCCGCGCGCACCGTTCTCATCACCGACCCGGAGGCGGTCCAGCACGTGCTCGCCCGGCACCCCGAGCGGTACGTCAAGCGCTCCCACCGCGCCCGGCTGCTGATCGGCGACGGTGTCCTCGCCGCCACCGGTGCGGCATGGAAGCGGCAACGGCGCCTGCTGCAGGCCCAGTTCACCGGTACCGGGATGCGCCGTTACGAACAGCGGATCACCGAGGCCGCCCGGACCACCGCCGTACGCTGGGAGGGGTACGCCCGTAGCGGGCAGACCCTGGACGTCATGCGCGAGATGCGCCGTTTCGCCCTCGACGCCATCTGGCGCTCTCTGACCGGACACGCCCTCGATGACGGGACCGAGCGCGAGCTGGCCGCCGTGACCGCCGTGGCGGCCGCCCTTCCGACGCTGCCCGCGGACGCCACCGACGCCGGGGACGCCGTCGCCACCGATCTCGCCCGGATCGACGCGGTCGCCCGGCACGCCATCGACACCGCCCGCGCCGGGACGGCCGGTCCCGACGGCCCGGGCCTGCTGCATGTCCTGGTCGACGCCGCCGCCGAGCACCCGCAGTACACCGACCGGCTGATCCGCGACGAGCTGGTCACGCTGCTGGCGGCCGGGCACGAGACCACCGCCACCACCCTGACCTGGCTCTATCTGCTCCTCGACCAGTGCCCCGGCGCCCGCGAACAAGCCCTGGCCGCCGGCGGCGAAGGCTCGGCGCAACGCCGCCAGGCCGTGCAGGCCCTGGTCCACGAGACGCTTCGGCTGTACCCGGCCGCCTGGATCCTGCCCCGCCACACCACCGAGGACGACGTCCTCGCCGGATACACCGTAGCGGCCGGCACCGACATCCTGGTCTGCCCCTACCTCACGCACCGCGATCCCGAACTGTGGCCGGATCCCGGGGAGTTCATCCCCCGGCGCTTCCTCGTCCCGGACGGCCGGCCCGCCCATCCGGGCGCCTACCTCCCCTTCGGGATCGGCCCCCGCGCCTGCCTCGGAGTCCAGTTCGCACTGCGCGAATCGACCATCCTCCTGGAACACCTGCTGCCGGTCCACACGCCGTCCTTCCACTCCACGCCCGTCAAGGCGCAGTACGGCATCACCGTCCGTCCCGACGGCCCGACCACCGCGTCCCTGGCGCCGCCGGTCACCTGACCGGAACCGGACGGCCGGTGTCCCTCTCCCGGCGAGCGCCTACCCTGGAGCCGCGGGCAGCGAGTCGACCGACTGCCGTGGCCCGTCCGGGAAGGCGGTGGCGTTCCATGCGGTACGTGGCTGTGAGCGCGCTGAGCCATCCCGGACTGGTCCGCGAACGTAACGAGGACAGCCTCGTGGCCGGGCCGTGGACCCTGTGCGCCACGGTGACGGAGAGTCCGCAGACCCTGGTCTTCCCGCTCGGCACGCCGCTTGTCGTCGCCGTGGCCGACGGGCTCGGCGGGCATCCCGGCGGCGACCTGGCCAGCGCCCTGGTCGCCCGCCGGATGGCGGCCCTCGGCCCCACGCTGAGCGGCGAGGACGCCGTCCGTGACGCCCTGACCGCCTGCAACCGCGCCGTGTACGCGGCAGCGGGCGGCGGGGAGGAGACCGAGCTCACCGCCATGGGCACCACGGTCGCCGGCATCGTCGTGCGGCCCGGCTCACTGCTGGCGTTCAACGTGGGCGACAGCCGGGTCTACGCGGCTTCCCGCGACGACGGGCTGCGCCAGGTGAGCGTCGACGACAACCCCCCGCTCGAGCCCGGGCAGCGCACCACGTCCATCGTTACCCAGTGCCTGGGCGGCAGCCCCTCCTACCGCGCCGTGTACCCGCATGTCACGGCCGAGCGCCTGTCTCCCGGCGACCGCTACCTCATCTGCACCGACGGTCTGACCGACCCGCTGCCGGCGGATGTGCTCGACGAGGTGATGCGGGAGCACGACGACGGCCACGCGGCCTTCGAGCTGTGGAAGGCCGCCATCGCCGCGGGCGGCCCCGACAACATCACGCTGGCGGTCGTACGCGTCGCGGACGACTGACGACCGGGACTGACGACCGGGAGAACCTCAGCTCCACCCCGCCTCGTCCGGCGGGAAGCCGTATCGCCCCCGCAACCGTACGAAGCAGGCCGAGGCCAGGACCCGCACCTGTGCCAGCCCCGCCGCGGTGCGCTCGAAGCACACCACCCGCTCGCGCCCGCCCGGCCCGATCGGCTGCACCAGGCGGCCACCCGGGCGCACCTGTGCGGCCAGCGGCGCGGGCACCTCCGGGAACGCGGCCGACACGAGGACGGCGTCGTACGGAGCCCGGTCCGGCACACCGCCGCTGCCGTCGCCGATGCGCAGCTCCACGTTCCGCACCCCGTGCCGGGCGAGGTTCACGCGCGCGTGGCGGGCCGTGTCCGGCCGTATCTCGATGCTGACCACGTCCGCGGCCAGCCGCGCGAGCAGGGCGGTCTGGAAGCCCAGACCCGTACCGATCTCCAGGACGTGCTCGTCCCCGGCCAGATCGAGACCCTCGATCATCAGGGCGGACAGCGAGGGCTGCGTGGTGACCTGTCCGTGCCCGATGGCCACGGGCACGTCCCCGTAGGCGGCGGACAGCTGATCCGCCGGGACGAACTCCGCCCGGGGCGTCGTCCGCACGGCCTCGAGCAGCCGCTCGTCCCCGACCCCGGCGGCCGTGAGGGCCCGCACGAGATCCTCCGGTCCTCCGGGTACGGATCCTTCCGGTACGGATCCTCCGGGTACGGAGTTCACGGCCAGGTTCACCACACCATCCGGCGGCGACGCCTACGGTGGAGACATGAGCGAGATCGTCGTCTACGAACTCGACAGACCGGGCGCAGCACGCTCACCCGCCGCATCCTCCGCAGGACCGGCGAGCGGCGCGGAACGACGCGTCCGCAAGGTGCACGCGGCACCGGCGGCGCCGGGGTCGCGCACGACCACCGGACCGCGGACCCTCTGCGGCAAGGACACCTTCGCGATGGAGACGGCCGGCTGGAAGCCCTCCGAACACCCGGGAGCGCCCTGGTACCCCGAGGAACACGCGTCCGTGGTCTGCCCCGACTGCGATGCCGTGATGGAGACCTGACCGGCCTGCCGGAGCCCGGCGCCGTCGCGCCCACCGCCGCCCTCGCGCCGCTCACCCGCGTTCGACGTACTCCTTGAAGTGCTCCAGATCGCTGCGGACGAGCCGTTCGATCGCGTTGGTCTGGGCGAACCCCTTCGGCCCGCCGAAGGCGTCCCGTACCGTGCCGGGGTCGTACTCCAGCCGTGCCTGGATCCGGGTGTGGTTCTGGTCGATCGGCTGGACCGAGAAGGAACCCGTCAGCTCGGGAGCGCTCGTGGTGAGCCACTCCATCACGTGCTCCCCGCGGTCGGTCACCTCGGCCTCGACCTCCCGGGCCCGGCCGCCTGCCTCGAGGTCCAGGTGCGCTCGGCCCCCCGCCTCCGTACGGGCGCCCCGCACCCCTTGCACGAAGCGCGGATAGTTCTCCACCCGGTGCAGCGTCTCCCAGGCTCTGTCGACCGGGACGTCGACGTCGACATGCAGCTCGAGGGTGCTCATGGCTCACCTCCGTGTGCAGCTCATGACGCATGGCCTTCCGCTTACAGTGTGCGCGTCCGGCGGGACAGGAGACGAGCCGGGCGGAGAGACCGCCCCCCGGGTCTGCCCGCGCGGCGCCGGGCTCACGGCTCGGGGTCGTCCAGAATGCCCTGCCGGGCGCCGGCCATGGTGGCGCCCCGTCTTCGCAGGGTGCGGCCACGCCGGGACGCGCCGGCCTTCGCGGCCGAGTGACCGCCTCGGTCGGTCGACCCGCACGCCACCGACGGTGGGGTCGAGGGTGCAGAGCTGTGCCTGAGCCGTCAGCCCAGCGCGATCGATTCCTGCGAGGCCGGCGACTCCCGGCATCGCCGCGTGCGACACACTTCCTCGACGTGGCGCTACGCCGCCGCTTCGTTCGCCTCGGCGCGACGGTTTGCTCCATCGTCCGGCGGCCCACGGTCGATGCGCCAAGAGGGCGGCACTGGTGTCTCCGGGAACCGCCTACCCTTGAGCCATGACCAGCAGCAGCGACCGGAGCCCCGCAGTGGACGTTCACGCACCCAAGACCTACGAAGTGCGCACTTACGGGTGCCAGATGAACGTCCATGATTCCGAGCGGTTGGCCGGCCTGCTCGAAGACGCCGGATACGTGCGCGCCCCCGAGGGGTCGGACGGGGACGCGGACGTGGTCGTGTTCAACACGTGCGCGGTGCGCGAGAACGCCGACAACCGGCTGTACGGCAACCTCGGCCGGCTCGCTCCGAAGAAGGCCTCGCGGCCCGGCATGCAGATCGCGGTCGGCGGCTGCCTCGCGCAGAAGGACCGCGACACCATCGTGAAGAAGGCGCCCTGGGTGGACGTCGTCTTCGGCACGCACAACATCGGCAAGCTGCCGGTCCTCTTGGAGCGCGCCCGCGTGCAGGAGGAGGCGCAGGTCGAGATCGCCGAGTCGCTGGAGGCCTTCCCGTCGACCCTGCCGACCCGGCGCGAGAGCGCCTACGCGGCCTGGGTGTCGATCTCCGTCGGCTGCAACAACACCTGCACCTTCTGTATCGTCCCGGCCCTGCGCGGCAAGGAGAAGGACCGCCGGCCCGGCGACATCCTCGCCGAGGTGGAGGCACTGGTCGCCGAGGGCGTCTCCGAGATCACGCTGCTCGGCCAGAACGTCAACGCCTACGGCTCCGACATCGGCGACCGCGAGGCCTTCAGCAAGCTGCTGCGCGCCTGCGGGAAGATCGAGGGCCTGGAGCGGGTCCGCTTCACCTCCCCGCACCCCCGTGACTTCACCGACGACGTCATCGCCGCCATGGCCGAGACGCCCAACGTGATGCCGCAGCTGCACATGCCGCTGCAGTCCGGTTCGGACACGGTCCTGAAGGCGATGCGCCGCTCCTACCGGCAGGAGCGCTACCTCGGGATCATCGAGAAGGTGCGGGCCGCCATCCCGCACGCCGCGATCACCACCGACATCATCGTGGGCTTCCCCGGCGAGACCGAGGAGGACTTCGAGCAGACGCTGCACGTGGTCCGTGAGGCGAGGTTCGCGCAGGCCTTCACCTTCCAGTACTCCAAGCGCCCGGGCACCCCGGCCGCGACCATGGAGAACCAGATCCCCAAGGAGGTCGTCCAGGCGCGCTACGAGCGGCTGGTGGCCCTCCAGGAGGAGATCTCCTGGGAGGAGAACAAGAAGCAGGTCGGCCGCACGCTCGAGCTGATGGTCGCCGAGGGCGAGGGCCGCAAGGACGGCGCCACGCACCGGCTCTCCGGCCGTGCCCCCGACAACCGGCTGGTCCACTTCACCAAGCCGGACCAGGAGGTCCGCCCCGGCGACGTCGTCACGGTCGAGGTGACCTACGCCGCCCCGCACCACCTCCTCGCCGAGGGCCCCGTCCTCTCCGTGCGCCGCACGCGCGCGGGGGACGCCTGGGAGAAGCGCAACGCCGCCGAGGCCGCCAAGCCGGCCGGCGTCATGCTGGGCCTGCCGAAGATCGGCGTGCCGGCCCCGCTGCCGGTCGCCACGGGCAGCGGCTGCGGCTGCGACTGAGGCCCGCCGGAGTACGGACGGGACCAGCCACAGGGCCGCGACCAGCCACGCCGGCGGGGAGCGGCCGCGTCGGCGGGGAGCGGTCGCATCGGCGGGAGCAGCCGCGCTGGCGGGGACCGGCCGCACCGGCGGGACCAGCCACGTCGGCGGGGACCGGCTGCACCGGCGGGGGAGCAGCCGCACCTGCGGGGAGCAGCGACACCGGCGCACAGGAGCGAGACTCGGCCGGCGGCTGTCGTACGGCGTACTCTGCCGATCATGCTTGTCGCCGCCGCAGTCTGTCCCTGTCCGCCGCTGCTCGTGCCCGAGGTGGCCGCGGGCGCCGCTCCCGAGATGGATGCCGCGCGCGTGGCCTGCACCGACGCGCTCGGTGTGCTCGCGGCCGCCCGCCCGGACCTCCTGGTGGTCGTCGGGCCGGCCGGGCAGAGCGGGTGTGGATCGTTTCCGCAGGGCACCCCGGGGTCCTTCCGGGGCTTCGGGGTCGCCGTGGACGTACACCTGGGCCCCGCCGCGGACACCGTGTACGAGGGCGAACTGCCGCCATCGCTGGCCGTCGGCGCCTGGCTGCTGGAGCGGACCGGCTGGGCGGATGCCCCGATCGAGGGACTCGGTGTCGGGGAGCGGCTCGCGCCCGAGCGGTGTACCGAGGCCGGAAGGGAGATCGCTGCCAAGGCCGGGCGGGTGGCGCTGCTGGTGATGGGCGACGCCAGCGCGTGCCGCACGGTCAAGGCGCCGGGCTACCTGGACGAGCGGGCGGCACCCTTCGACGCGGAGGTCGCGCGGGCGCTGGGCACGGCGGACGTGGCGGCCGTCCAGGCCCTGGACGCCGGGCTGGCACACGAGCTGAAGGCCTCCGGCAGGGCCCCCTGGCAGCTCCTGGCGGGCGCCGCCGAGGGCGCGAATCTCAGCGGTGCCTTGCTGTACGAGGACGCGCCGTACGGGGTCGGGTACGTGGTGGCCACCTGGTCCTAGGGGGCGGGGACCCGGAGCAAGGGAAAGCACAAGGAGAAACGGCGGACGGCCGGGAGCCGTTGTGCTCCACGACCGTCCGCCGAATCGTGCGCCATGCGGCCGCATCCGTGTGGTCGCATGCCCTTCAGGAGGTTCATGACGCCGGTGGCGGCCCCTCCGGAGGGGTGGGGGGCGTCGCATCGCCGGCCGTCACCGGGCCGGGGCCGGTGGCCCTGTCCGGGCCGGGACCTTCCTTGTGGGCGAGGCGGTCCATCGCCTCCTTGGCCTTGCCGGTGCCCGCCTGGATCCTGTCGCTGTACTTGTGCTTGGTCCGCTCGTCCACGACCTTGGCTGCCTTGTCGAGACCGTGCTGCACCTTGTCCCCGTGCTGTCGCGCGAGGTCCGACACCTTGTCCTTGGCCGGGCCGAGCTTGGCCTTCATGTTGTCCAACAGACCCATGGTCCACCTTCCCTCGCGGGCCAGTTACCTGTGGGCGCCCTCGTCGGCCTCGTTGTCGGCGGCCTCGTCGGCGGACTGCTGCTTGGGGATGCCGGAGCCGTCGGACGCGTCGTCCGCCGCGGCGTCGGACCGCGCCGCGACGTCCTCGCTCCCGTCCCCGGCAGCATCCTCCGTCTCCGCCGATCCGGCCGCCTTCGCCTTCGCCTCCACCGACTCCGCTTCCTACGCCTCGGCCCCTGCCGGCTCCGCGCCGGTCTGCGCCTCGGCGGCAGACGCCTCCGGAGTCGCCTTCGACCTGCCGAGGAGTCGTGCAAAAACGCCCATATCCACTCCATACGGTACTCGTGCGGGCGAATTCCCGCGTTACCCGGTGCGTACGGTTGCGCCGCCCGGGTCACCGCCTCCGGCGGACCGGAGGGCGGTACCTCGCCACGGGCAACGACTCGGGACCCCACCCGTCACGTAACTCGTTCGAGGCGCCGCCAGGAGGTTTGCGAGACTGGTGCGGTGAGCAGCGCATCCTCCACCCCCCGCGTCATCGCCGTCGTCGGACCCACCGCGGCCGGAAAGTCCGATCTGGGCGTCTTTCTGGCCCAGCGGCTCGGCGGGGAGGTCGTCAACGCCGACTCCATGCAGCTGTACCGGGGGATGGACATCGGTACCGCCAAGCTGACGCCCGAGGAGCGTGGCGGCATCCCGCACCACCTGCTCGACATCTGGGACGTGACGGTCACCGCGTCCGTCGCCGAGTACCAGAAGCTGGCCCGGGCCCGGATCGACGCACTGCTCGCCGAGGGCCGCTGGCCGATCCTGGTCGGCGGATCCGGGCTGTACGTCCGTGGCGCCGTCGACAACCTGGAGTTCCCCGGCACCGACCCCGAGGTCAGGGCCCGCCTGGAGGAGGAGCTGGCGCTGCGCGGCCCGGGCGCGCTGCACGCCCGGCTGGCCGCCGCCGACCCCGAGGCCGCCCGCGCGATCCTGCCGAGCAACGGCCGCCGGATCGTCCGGGCGCTGGAAGTGATCGAGATCACCGGTCGGCCGTTCACCGCAAACCTGCCGGGTCACGACTCCGTGTACGACACCGTCCAGATCGGAGTCGACGTGGCCCGCCCGGAGCTCGACGAGCGCATCGCGCGCCGTGTCGACCGGATGTGGGAGGCGGGCCTCGTGGACGAAGTCCGCGCACTGGAGGCGGAGGGGTTGCGCGAGGGGCGCACGGCGTCGCGTGCGCTGGGTTACCAGCAGGTGCTCGCGGCGCTCGCCGGGGAGTGCACCGAAGCGGAAGCGCGGGCCGAGACCGTACGCGCGACCAAGCGCTTCGCGCGCCGTCAGGATTCCTGGTTCAGGCGTGATCCCCGGGTGCACTGGCTGAGTGGAGCCGTGGCCGATCGCAGGGAACTTCCGCACCAGGCCCTGGCGTTGGTCGAACGACCGGTTACAGCCTGATCACGTCATGGCATCGGGATGCGCCGCCGGTCATCCCGGCCTTCGGCGCCGTGCCATCATCGAGCTTCGATCGACCAAGTGGAGCCTAGTTGGGAGGGCGCGTGGCGATGGAGGCCGGCCCTCGCGACACCGCACAAAGTGCCGAGCACGTCACCACCGCCGGTGACGAACCGGACCGGCGCGGCGGCCGTCTGACCGACGACTGCCTGGGTGAGGTCCGGCCGGCGGACGAGCGCCTGAATGGGGACGGCCTGGCCGACCACCGGCTGCCGGAGGCCCGTCGCCCCGGGGACCGGCCGGCCGAGGACCGTTTCACCCAAGACCGCCTCACCGCCGACCGGCTCGCTGAGGACGGCATCGCCGAGGATCGGCTCACCGCGGACCGGTTTGCCGAGGATCGGCTCACCACGGACGGGCTCGCGGCCGGCCGTCTCGCCGGTGACCGGCCCATCGAGAACCGCCTCCCCGACATCCCCCTCACCGAAGACCGGCTGACCGACGACGGCCCCGACGAGGCGCCGGACGGCGTGACCGACGACGGGCCGGAGCCGGAGGAGATGTACCAGAGCGGCCCCGAGGTCGAGGTCGAGCTGCGCCCCCAGCGCAGGCTCCGCCTCTGGCAGCTCGCCCCGATCGTGGGACTGTCCGCCGTCGGCTCCCTGATGTTCGCCTTCCCGCTCGCCTTCGACTTCGGCGACAGCGGAGCGGTGATCGCGATGCTGGGCCTGCTGATCTGCTCGTGCGCGGCGGGCTGGGGCATGATGGCGGCCCGCAGGGTGGGCTACACATGGCCGGGCCTGCCGGCCCGGGGCTCGGGCCGCCGCCTGGACTGGCGGGTCGTACTCGGATACGTACTCCTGGTGGCCGTGGTGGTTGTCCTCGCCGTGTGGCGCGTGGCACGGCTCCGCTAGCACACGCCCCCAAATGGGCGCGGGGCCGGCGAAGCATCGCCGTCGCTTACGATCGAGGAATGAGCACGCGCACGCGGATTCCCTTCCTCAAGGGCCACGGCACCGAGAACGACTTCGTGATCGTCCCGGACCCCGACAACGCCCTGGACCTCACCGAGGCCGCCGTGGCAGTCCTCTGCGACCGCCGCGCCGGCATCGGCGCCGACGGCGTGCTGCATGTCGTACAGTCCGCCGCGCACCCCGAGGCCAGGGGGATGGCCGCCGAGGCCGAGTGGTTCATGGACTACCGCAACGGCGATGGCTCGGTTGCCGAGATGTGCGGCAACGGAGTCCGTGTGTTCGCGCGCTACCTCCAGCACGCCGGACATGTGGGCGAAGGCGATCTCGCGATCGCCACGCGCGCGGGGGTGAAGACCGTCCACATCGCGAAGGACGGTGACATCACCGTCGGCATGGGCCGCGCCCGCCTGCCGGAGGGCGAGGTCACGGTGACCGTCGGCGAGCACAGCTGGCCCGCGCGCAACGTGAACATGGGCAACCCGCATGCGGTGGCCTTCGTCGACGACCTCGCGCAGGCCGGCAACCTGTACGACCCGCCGCCGTTCAGCCCGGCCGCCGCCTACCCCGACGGCGTCAACGTCGAGTTCGTCGTCGACCGGGGCCCCCGTCACGTCGCCATGCGCGTGCACGAGCGCGGTTCCGGCGAGACCCGCTCGTGCGGCACGGGCGCGTGCGCCGTCGCCGTGGCCGCCGCCCGGCGCGACGGTGCCGACCCGGCCGTCACCGGCACCCCCGCCACGTACACCGTCGACCTGCCGGGTGGCCGCCTGGTCATCACCGAGCGGCCCGACGGAGAGATCGAGATGACCGGACCCGCCGTGATCGTCGCCGAGGGCGAGATCGACGGCGAATGGCTGGAAAACGCCCTCCGCTGACCCGGCGTCACCACGGCGAGCACGGCCCCCGGCTCCTGGATCAGCGGTTTCGGGCGACCGGGGGTGTTCGAAACCGCGGTCGAGGCCAAGACGGTTGGCGCAAACCCTAAACCTCCTTCTCGTCGCTCGAATGGGTGATCCGTTTCACGCTGGGTCAGAGGCGGTCGGTCGCACGTGATGGGCTCGGTAGCATCAAGCACCGGCACGGACGGGGGAACGTCGCCATCCCTGAGCCGCGTACGCCCTGGGGCCCCGTCCGCCGGTCCACGAGCCGGAGGTGCCCATGAGTGCGGAGGCCACGAACCCTGCGAGCCCTGGCCCGGTAGCGCCCACGGCGTCCGCGGCGACCACCGCCCCCGCGGTGCCCAGAGCGGACCGCAGGAAGTCCCGGCCCCGGATCGACCTGCGCAGACTCGGCCGGGCCGCGCTGCTGGGCCCCGCCGTCCGCGGCAAACTCCCCGACGCCATCGGCCATGTCGTGGAGGCGCACCGCGCCCACCACCCCGACGCGGACATCGATCCGCTGCGCCGCGCCTACGTCCTCGCGGAGTCCTCGCACCGCGGCCAGATGCGCAAGAGCGGTGAGCCGTACATCACCCACCCGCTCGCGGTGACCCTGATCCTCGCCGAACTCGGCGCCGAGACCACGACCTTGACGGCCTCTCTGCTCCACGACACGGTCGAGGACACCGACGTGACGCTGGAGCAGGTGCGGGAACAGTTCGGCGAGGAGGTTCGTTATCTCGTCGACGGCGTCACGAAGCTGGAGAAGGTCGACTACGGAGCCGCCGCCGAGCCGGAGACCTTCCGCAAGATGCTCGTCGCCACCGGCAGCGACGTGCGCGTGATGTCGATCAAACTCGCCGACCGTCTGCACAACATGCGCACCCTCGGCGTGATGCGTCCCGAGAAGCAGGCGCGGATCGCCAAGGTCACCCGAGACGTCCTCATTCCGCTCGCCGAACGCCTCGGCGTGCAGGCCCTGAAGACCGAGATGGAGGACCTGGTCTTCGCGATCCTGCACCCCGAGGAGTACGCACACACACGCCGGCTCATCGCCGAGAACGCCGCCCGCCCCGACGACCCGCTGGCCGAGGTCGCCGACGAGATGCGGGGGGTGCTGCGCGAGGCCGGAATCCAGGCCGAAGTCCTCATCCGCCCGCGGCACTTCGTCTCCGTCCACCGTGTGGGCCGCAAACGCGGACAACTGCGGGGCACCGACTTCGGCCGCCTGCTCGTGCTGGTGAGCGAGGACGCCGACTGTTACGGCGTCCTCGGCGAGCTGCACACCTGTATGACGCCGGTGGTCTCGGAGTTCAAGGACTTCATCGCCGTACCGAAGTTCAACCTGTACCAGTCACTGCACACCGCCGTCGCCCGCCCCGACGGGCAGGTCGTCGAAGTCCTGATCCGCACCCACCAGATGCACAAGGTCGCCGAGGCCGGCGTCGTCGCCCTCGGCAACCCCTACGCTCCCGCCTCGGACGCTCCCGCCCCCGCAGAGGGCGAGCGGGCCGACCCCACCCGTCCCGGCTGGCTCTCCCGGCTCCTCGACTGGCAGCGGGCCGCCCCCGATCCCGACACCTTCTGGTCCACCCTGCGCGAGGACCTGGCGCAGGACCGCGAGATCACCGTCTTCCGCCCCGACGGCGGCACCCTGGGCCTGCCCGAGGGCGCCACCTGCGTGGACGCCGCCTACGCCCAGTACGGCGAGGACGCGCACGCCTGCATCGGCGCCCGCGTCAACGGCCGGCTGGCCACCCTCAGCACCGTGCTGAGGGACGGCGACAGCGTCCAGCTCCTCATGGGCCAGGACCCGGCCTCCGAACCCTCCCGTGAATGGCTGGAGCACGCCCACACCCCGGCTGCGCGCATCGCCATCCAGCGCTGGCTGGCGACGCACCCGGGCGGCGGCACCGGCACGGAGGACATGACCGGCACCCGCGCCGAAACCACCGAGGCCACCGCCCCCGCACGGCGCACCGACGCGACCGCGGTCACCGCCGCGTCCCGCCCGGCGGACGCGTCCCCCGCCGAGGGCACCCCGGCCCGGTCGCGCGGCGCCGACGTCCTCGTGGACCGGCCGGGGGCCGCCGTACGGCTCGCCCGGTGCTGTACGCCCGTGCCGCCAGACGAGATCACCGGCTTCGCGGTACGCGGGGGCGCGGTGACCGTGCACCGGGTGGAGTGCGCCGCGGTGGCGCACATGAAGGGCAGGGGGCGCGGGGAGATCGGTGTGCGCTGGGGGGATACCGCCGAATGCCGGGTCACCCTGGTCGCTGAATCGTTCGGCCGCCCCCATCTGCTCGCCGACCTCACCGAGGCGATCTCCTCGGCGGGCGCCGACATCGTCTCGGCGACCGTGGAACCGCCCAGCCAGCAGCGGGTACGGCACACCTACACCCTCCAGCTCCCCGACGCGGCCCGCCTCCCGGCCCTGATGCGCGCCATGCGGGAGGTCCCGGGCGTGTACGACGTGGCCCGCGCCCAGCACCAGGCGCCGGGCGCCTGAGGGGCGCGATGTGACTGGGGTGCTCCGAACGCGACCGTTGGTACTTCTCGCGACCCGGGCGCTGGATGCAACCCGGGAGCGCTGGAGGCAACCGGGGAGCGCTGGAGGCTAGTGAGGAGCGCGGGGGCGGGTGAGCAGCGCCGGGGCTTGACGGCGCGCTCGGTACGAGGCCGGGCGCCGCAGGTGGGATCGAAGACTGCCGGGGGCCGGGTCGGAGGGCTGCCGGGCTCTGGCCAGAGGGCTGCCGGGCCTGGGCCAGAAGCGTGTCGGGCCGGGATCAGTGAGCTGCTGGGCCTGGGCCAGAGAGCTGCTGGAGCTGAGCCAGAGGCCTGCTGGGGCCTTGGCCAGAGGGCTGCCGGGCCTGGACCAGAGGGGTGTCGGGCCGGGATCAGAGTGCGCCGGTCCGGGATCAAAGAGCTGCTGGGCCTGGGCCAGAGAGCTGCTGGACCTGGGCCAGAGGCTGCCGGGGCCTTGGCCAGAGGGCTGCCGGTCTTGCGCAGAAGGCCCTCGGAACCGAACCCGATCGGGTGGGCCGGGCGCGAGTCGCCGTCGTAGCCCGGGAACGCACTGGTAGCGGTGGTGCATGCTGCTCAACCCCCGCGTCGGCCTCCGTGCCTGCTCCGAGTCCCGGACTCAGTCCAGGACCCAGCCCCGGACCCACCTCCAGCTCTCCCGGCGCCGGAAGGCGGCCCTGCTCGCCTCCGCCGTCTCCCTCTGTCTCCTCGCGGCCGCGGCCCCGCCCAAGCCCCTCGGCGTGGGCGACCGGCTCTTCCCGTACCTGGGCAACCCGGGCTACGACGTGGCGTCGTACGACCTGTCCTTCACCTACCCCGGCAGCAACGACAAGCCGCTGCAGGCCGTCACCACCATCGACGCCCGGACCACCGCAGACCTGGACCGGATCAACCTCGACTTCACGCACGGCACCGTGCAGTCCGTCGACGTGGACGGGCGTCCCGCGACCTTCACCACCGCGGGCGAGGATCTGGTCGTCACCCCGGAACACGGTCTCCCGGAGGGCAGCCGGACCCTGATCACGGTCAGGCACACCAGCGATCCCGCCGTCGCCAAGGACGGCGACGGCGGGTGGGTGCGCACCTCCGACGGACTCGCCATGGCCAACCAGGCCGACGCCGCCCACCTGGTCTTCCCGTGCAACGACCACCCGTCCGACAAGGCGATGTTCACCTTCCACATCACCGCCCCGAAGGGCTACACCGCCGTCGCCAACGGCCTGCCCGTCGGAGTGGACCGGGCCGGCCGCACCACCACCTGGACCTATCGCACCCAGCACCCCATGGCCACCGAACTCGCCCAGGTGTCCATCGGCCGGTCCTCCGTGCTGCACCGCAAGGGACCGGACGGGCTGCCGATGCGTGACGTCGTGCCCAGCGCCGACGCCAAGGCCCTCGAACCCTGGCTCGCCAAGACGCCGGACCAGATCGCCTGGATGGAGAGCAAGGTCGGGAAATACCCCTTCGAGACGTACGGCCTCCTCATGGCACAGGCCTCCACCGGGTTCGAACTGGAGACACAGACCCTGTCCCTCTTCGAGAAGGACCTGTTCACCGATCCCGCCTACCCCAAGTGGTACGTCGAGTCGATCATGGTGCACGAGCTGTCCCACCAGTGGTTCGGCGACAGCGTCAGCCCCCGCACCTGGTCCGACGTCTGGCTGAACGAGGGGCATGCCACCTGGTACGAGGCCCTGTACGCCGAGGAGCACGCGCACCGGCCCATGGCGGACCGCATGAAGACGGCGTACGGCGCCTCCGACCGCTGGCGCGCAGCCGGCGGCCCGCCCGCCCTGCCCAAGGCGCCCGCCCCCGGCCAGAAGATCAGCATCTTCCGGCCGAACATCTACGACGGTGCCGCGCTCGTGCTCTACGCCCTGCGGCAGGAGATCGGCCGGCCGGCCTTCGAACGCCTGGAGCGGACGTGGGTCCGCGACTACCGGGACTCCACCGCCGGCACCGCCGACTTCATCCGGCTGGCCTCCACGGTCTCCGGCCGTGACCTGAGCGACTTCTTCCAGGCCTGGCTGTACGGCGAGAAGACCCCGCCGATGCCCGGTCACCCGGACTGGAAGCCCACGTCGCCGCCCAAGGCGGCCAAGCCGCGCGCCCGGCGATAACACGGTGACGAGACGGGCCGCCTCGTGCGACCATCTTCGGGTCGGCGTGAGACGGGACACGGGAATCTCCCGGGGTACCCATACGTTGACAACACAGGTGCGGGCCCGCAGGACCGCCCTGCCGACGCCGTAACGGCATCCCATCGACGTAAGGATCCAATGACCTCCTCTTCTTCCCCTTCCCAGGACACCAAGCGCCTCGCGCACGCCTATCCCGAGGGTCTTCGGGCCGATGCCCTGATGGAAGAGGACGTCGCCTGGAGCCACGAGATCGACGGCGAGCGGGACGGCGACCAGTTCGACCGCTCCGAGCGCGCGGCCCTGCGCCGTGTGGCGGGCCTGTCCACCGAGCTGGAGGACGTCACCGAGGTCGAGTACCGGCAGCTCCGCCTGGAGCGGGTCGTGCTCGTCGGGGTGTGGACCACCGGCACCGCACAGGACGCCGAGAACTCCCTCGCGGAGCTGGCCGCCCTCGCGGAGACCGCGGGCGCGCTCGTGCTCGACGGCGTGATCCAGCGCCGCGACAAGCCCGACGCGGCCACCTACATCGGCTCCGGCAAGGCCCAGGAGCTGCGCGACATCGTCCTCGAGACGGGCGCGGACACGGTCATCTGCGACGGTGAGCTGAGCCCGGGCCAGCTGATCCAGCTGGAGGACGTCGTCAAGGTCAAGGTCATCGACCGTACGGCCCTGATCCTGGACATCTTCGCCCAGCACGCCAAGTCCCGAGAGGGCAAGGCGCAGGTCGCGCTCGCGCAGATGCAGTACATGCTGCCGCGGCTGCGCGGCTGGGGTCAGTCGCTGTCCCGGCAGATGGGTGGCGGTCGCGGCGGCCTCGCCACGCGTGGCCCCGGTGAGACCAAGATCGAGACGGACCGGCGGCGGATCCGCGAGAAGATGGCGAAGATGCGCCGGGAGATCGCGGACATGAAGACCGGCCGCGAGATCAAGCGGCAGGAACGCCGGCGCAACAAGGTGCCGTCCGTCGCCATCGCGGGCTACACCAACGCCGGCAAGTCCTCCCTGCTCAACCGGCTCACGGGCGCCGGTGTCCTGGTCGAGAACGCCCTGTTCGCGACCCTGGACCCGACCGTCCGACGCGCCGAGACCCCGAGCGGTCGCCTGTACACGCTGGCGGACACCGTCGGCTTCGTCCGGCACCTGCCGCACCACCTGGTAGAGGCGTTCCGCTCCACCATGGAGGAGGTCGGCGACTCCGACCTGATCCTGCACGTGGTGGACGGTTCGCACCCGAACCCGGAGGAGCAGCTCGCCGCCGTACGCGAGGTGATCCGGGACGTCGGCGCCACCGACGTGCCCGAGATCGTCGTGATCAACAAGGCGGACGCGGCCGACCCGCTGGTCCTCCAGCGGCTGCTCAGGGTCGAGAAGCGCTCCATCGCCGTCTCGGCCCGCACCGGCCGGGGCCTGGAGAAACTGCTCGCCCTGATCGACGACGAGCTGCCGCGCCCGGCGGTCGAGGTCGAGGCGCTCGTGCCGTACACCCACGGCAAGCTCGTCGCCCGCGCCCACACCGAGGGCGAGGTGATCTCCGAGGAGCACACCGCGGAGGGCACCCTGCTCAAGGTCCGGGTCCACGAGGAACTGGCGGCGGACCTGGCGCCGTACGCACCGGTCTCGGCGGCCTGACCCCCGGCTGTACGAAAGGCCCGCTCCCCTTATGAGGGGGCGGGCCTTTTCCACGCCCCGCGCCCCGTCAGGGGCGCGGGGACTGCGCGACCAGCCGCAGACGACCGTCAGCCGCCGACGCGCAGCTCCACCCACGGCGAGAGCGCCACGCTTCCCGTCTACTGCCCGGCAAACTTCTTGCTGACCGACCGGTATACGCCCTTGGCCACAGAACCGAACCGAGGACCGGCCAGCCACCCCGAAGACACTGGGCCGATCGACGTGTTGGACACCAGCGCCGGCTTACCGTCGGCACCGGTCTCCACCCAGCCACCTCCGGAGGAACCCGCGGTCATCGTGCAGCCGATCCGGTACATCGTCGGGGCCGACTGCTCGATGGACAGCCGGCCCGGCTTGTCCGTGCACTGGTAGAGCAGCTGCCCGTCGAACGGAGCCGCTTCCGGGTAGCCGGACGCGGTGATGCCGCTGACCTTCGGCACCGCGGGGGCGTCGAAGTTCACCGGCAGCGCCCCGCCGACGGTCTCCTCCAGCGACTTGCCGCCGTTGCCCTGCTCCGGCGTCACATGGATCACCGCGAAGTCGTACGGGGCACCGTTGCCGCCGGTCTCACCGCCCTGGTCGATCCACTGCTGCGAGGTCCGCGCCGCATCGGCCCACCAGACGCCGTACGGGGCGATCTCGGACCGGCTGGCGTTCTGCAGCTGAGCCACCGACTTGCCGGAGTTGTTGTACGACGGCACGAACGCCATGTTGCGGTACCAGCCGCCGTTCTTGCCCGCGTGCACACAGTGGCCCGCCGTCCAGACCAGGTTGGACTTGCCCGGGTGCGCGGGGTCCGCGACGACCGTGCCGGAGCACACCATGTGGCCCTCGGGGGAGTCGAAGAACACCTTCCCCGAGGTGGCCGCGTTGGTGTGGTACGGCGGCGTGACCGCCTGAGCCTTCACCGGCTGCGGGGTCGGGTCCGTCACGCCCTGGTCACCGGAGATGTCGTTGTCGTTGACACCCTTGTTCGGGTCGTTGGCGTGGCGCATCCGGTTGGGGTCCCACAGGCCCTTGATGATCGGGTTGATGAAGTCGTTGGCCTCGCGCAGCCAGTCTTCCTTGTTCCAGTTCTTCCAGGCGCCGTTCTTCCACTTGTCGATGTCGATCCCGTGCTCCTTGAGCCTCTGCTTGAGGTCGTCCGGGATCCTGATCTTTCCGTCGCCGGAGCCGGCCGCGGTCGCCGATGCGGTCGGCTTGCCGTCGGCCTTGTCGTCGCTGTTGCAGGCGGTGGCGGTCAGCGCCAGCGCCGAGGCGAGGGCGACCGCCGCCAGTGCGGGGGAGGCACGGCGGGGGCCCCTCCCTCGCCGAACGGTGAACGACGGCCGTATCGATCGCATGCTGTGATTCCCCCTGCTGTGAAGGTACTCGGCGCTTCGGCCGCGCCACCGGCCCGGAACCCATGAGGAGTTCATGCCGGTCTCACGACCGTCTAGGAACGGCAACACACACTATGCGCTCGCTGTGGGGGACTTCCGACGGAACGGCAACGGTTCGGCTACAAGCCGTCTGACCAGGCCAACCACCTGTGAATTGCCCGATTTGACGTCCACTCACCGAGACGGCCTCGCGCGTTGCCGCCTCCCTGCGACGGCCGCGCCCGCCCGTCCGGGCGCGCGTCCGGCCGTCCGGACCACGCCGCACGGAGTCGTGCATTCCGCCGGCGGACCGCCCTCCGCGACGCGGCACCGGGCCGGCCGCCGTCCCGTCGTGGCATGATCTTGCGCGAACCCGTAACCCGTCGACCGGTCCACGGTTGTAGCGGTGGGGGGCCAGCTGCCTGCACCCGGTCCCCGCGGATCAACTCGCCTCTGGACAGCGGGGAGGACAGCGAGCCGTGGCCGTTACGGAGTCGAGGGCTGGGGGCATGCACGGGGAAGCGCGTGCTGTGCACGAGGGGATCCTCAGACGCCAGTCGGCGCGTGAATCCTCCGCCCGTACCTATGCCCGGGCCCTGCCCATCGTCCCGGTCCGGGCGCGAGGGCTCACCATCGAGGGCGCCGACGGCCGCCGCTACCTGGACTGTCTCTCCGGCGCCGGCACCCTCGCCCTCGGGCACAACCATCCGGTCGTCCTGGAAGCCATCCGCAGGGTCCTCGACTCCGGCGCTCCGCTCTCCGTCCTCGACCTGGCGACCCCCGTGAAGGACGCCTTCATCACCGAGCTGTTCCGCACCCTCCCGCCCGGCCTCGCCGACCGCGCCCGCGTCCAGTTCTGCGGTCCGGCCGGTACCGACGCCGTCGAGGCCGCACTCAAACTGGTCCGCGCCGCGACCGGCCGCACCGGCATCCTCGCCTTCACCGGCGCCTACCACGGCATGACCGCCGGCGCCCTGGCCGCCTCCGGCGGCGCCCGTGACGTCCAGGTCGCCCGCCTGCCCTATCCGCAGGACTATCGCTGCCCCTTCGGTGTCGGCGGACCGCACGGCGCCGAACTCGCCGCCCGGTGGACCGAGTCTCTTCTCGATGATCCCAAGTCGGGCGTGCCCCTGCCCGCCGGGATGATCCTCGAACCCGTCCAGGGCGAGGGCGGGGTGATTCCCGGCCCCGACGACTGGCTGCGCCGTATGCGCCGGCTCACGGCGGACCGGTCCATCCCGCTGATCGCCGACGAGATCCAGACCGGAGTGGGCAGGACGGGCGCCTTCTGGGCCGTCGACCACAGCGGCATCACCCCCGACGTCATGGTCCTGTCCAAGGCCGTCGGCGGCAGCCTCCCGCTGGCAGTGATCGTCTACCGCGACGATCTCGACGTCTGGCCACCCGGCGCCCACGCGGGAACCTTCCGGGGCAACCAGCTCGCCATGGCCGCGGGCACCGCGACCCTTGCGTTCGTCCGAGAGAACGGCCTCGCCGAACGAGCGGCCGACCTCGGCTCCCGCATGCTGAACCGCCTCGGGGAACTCGCCGACACCTTCGCGTGCGTGGGCGAGGTGCGGGGGCGTGGACTGATGCTCGGGGTCGAGCTGGTGGACCCGGCGGGCGCCGTTTCCGAGCCCCTCGACCACCACCCCGCGGCCTCGGATCCGGAACCCCCTCACGCTCCCCGTCCGGCCGCGCCCGAACTCGCCGTGGCAGTGCAGCGGGAGTGTCTCCAGCGCGGCTTGATCGTCGAACTCGGCGGCCGCCACTCGGCCGTGGTCCGGCTGCTTCCACCGCTCACGATCAGCGAGGAGCAGGCAGCGGCCGTTCTGGACCGCCTGTCGGACGCGGTGGCCGCGGTCGCTCGCGACCACGAAGAGCACGGCCCACAGCACGGCAGACACCACGGCCCTGGCCGGCGCGCGGGCTGAGGCCCACACCGATGCCGACCGGTCCTGGAAACCGACACCGGTCTTCCGATCCCCTGCCCTTCTCATCCAACTGCACCTCCTTTCAAGGGCATTCAGGCCAAAACGGCCTCCCATGACACATCCAGAGTCCTCTCGCCCACACCCGCTCTCCCCGCCGACCTGGCCCGGCGGCGCGGCCAGGCCGGCCGCCGACGCCGCCGAGGCGACCATCGGCCGCGGTGGAACGGCGACAGAGCGACGGGACGAGCCCAGTACCACCCCCAGCCAGCCAAGAGGAGCCGTCATGAACGCCACTCCCACTCCCGGCGGCAGCTCCGGTGCTCCCGACGAACAGGGAGACTCCGCAGCCCCGGCCTCTCCGGTGCCGCTCGCCGAGTCCGTTCCCCGGCAGAAGAGGCGCACCGCGGATCTCACCCGACTGCCCGAGCCCGGCGCCGACCTGCTGGAACATCCCGACCCGCACATCGCGGCCGAGGCCGCCGCCGTGGAGAACCTGCTGCGGTGCTGGGTACGCGAGACCAACCTCGTCGCCCCCGCCTGTGGCACCCTCCTCCTCCCGCTTCCGGCCAGCGGCACCTCTCTGCTCGTGCCGGTCCGCTACTGGTCGCCGACCGGCTCGCATCGCTTCGGTTCACCACGCCTGGCCGGCGCCCCCGACGCCGCCCCGGACGTCGACGCCGTCACCTTGGCGGCGCTGCTCGCCCGTGAGGCATCCGGGGACACGGCCGATGCCTCCCGCGGCCAGGCATCCGGAACAGCCGTCTCTCATGACGACGCTGAGCTCGTGGCCAGGGTGGCCGACTCCCTCCGCCGCACCGCGACCTTCGTCCGTGACCGGCGCGAGCACCCCACCGACGCCTCCGACCTCTTCCTCTCCGCCGAGCAGGCCCTCCTTCTCGGGCACCCCCTCCATCCGACTCCGAAGAGCCGGGAAGGGCTGACCGAGGCAGAAACACGTCTCTACTCACCGGAGCTGCGCGGCTCCTTTCCGCTGCACTGGATGGCTGTCGCCCCCTCTCTCCTCGCGACCGACTCGGCCTGGACCGAGCGCGGTCGTCCCGTCCCCGCCGGCCACCTCACCCGGCGCCTCGCCGAAGCCGACCTGCCCCTGCCCGACAGCCATGCCGCTCTCCCCCTGCACCCGTGGCAGGCTCGCGAGCTGCGCCATCGCGAACCCGTAGCCGCCCTGCTCGACTCCGGCCTCCTCCGTGACCTCGGGCCCCTCGGCACCGAATGGCATCCCACCTCCTCCGTACGCACGGTCCACCGATCCGGCGCCCCCGCGATGCTCAAGCTGTCGCTCGGTGTGCGCATCACCAACTCCTGCCGCGAGAACCTGCGCAAGGAACTCCATCGGGGAGTCGAGGTGCACCGGCTGCTGCGCGCCGGCCTGTTCAAGCAATGGCAGGCCGTACACCCCGGCTTCGACATCGTCCGTGACCCGGCCTGGCTCGCCGTCGACGACCCGGACGGCCTGCCCGTGCCCGGACTCGACGTGGTGATCCGGCACAACCCGTTCGGCCCGACCGACGAAGTCGGCTGTGTCGCCGGACTCGTGTCGCCCCGGCCCGCCCCCGAGCCTGGAATCGGCAACTCCTCGACACAACACCGGACTTGGCCCATGCGCTCCCGGCTGGCCGAACTCGTGGCGAGGCTCGCCGCCCGCACCGGGCGGCCCGTCGGAGCCGTTGCAGCTGAGTGGTTCCTCCGCTACCTGAAGCAGGTCGTGCGCCCCGTCCTCTGGCTGGACAGCGAGGCAGGCGTCGCCCTCGAAGCGCACCAGCAGAACACCCTGCTGGTGCTCGACGGCCACGGCTGGCCCGCCGGCGGCTACTACCGCGACAACCAGGGGTACTACTTCCGCGAGTCCCGGCGAGCTGATCTGGACGCCCGGCTGCCCGGCATCGGTGAGCACAGCGACACCTTCGTCTCCGACGAGGTCACCGACGAACGCTTCGCCTACTACCTCGCCATCAACAACGTGCTGGGCCTGATCGGTGCATTCGGCTCCCAACGCCTGGCCGACGAACGACTCCTCCTCGCGGCCTTCCGCCGCTTCCTCAGCGACGTCTCAACAGGACCCAACGCCCTGCGCACCTCCCTGCCCCGTCGCCTGCTCGACTCACCCGTGCTGCGCTGCAAGGCCAACCTGCTGACCCGGCTGCACGGTCTCGACGAGCTCGTCGGCCCGGTCGACACCCAGTCCGTCTACGTCACCATCGCCAACCCCCTTCATTCCTGAACGAACCGAACCTGCTCCCCGCACCCCCGAGGACCATGACCCCCCTCGTCTCCTGAGAGGAGCGCACCATGCCTCCCACCGACGCGAACGCCGGCCCCGGCCCCGCCACTGCCCGTCCGGATGCCCCCGCCCCCACACTCGTCTCTGTCCCCGGGGGCTCCGCCGACCCCCGAACGGTCCATGCGAGCCCCCGAAGTGCCCCCTTCACCGGGTTCGCGATCGAGGACGACGACGGGGACTGCGAGGACACACTGGATCTGCATCTGCCCACCGACTTCCTCGCCCTCTTCGGCGGAGGCACGGCCTATCTGCTGGACCAGCTCCACACATGGGGTTCGGTGGTCACTCGTGTCGGCTCCTTCCAGCTGGTTCCCGTCCGCATCGATGAAGACCTGTCACTCATCCATCGCTGGATGAACGACCCCGTCGTCGCGGAATTCTGGGAGCTGGCCGGGCCCCAGAACCGGACGGAGGACCACCTGCGCGCTCAACTGGACGGCGACGGACGCAGCATGCCGTGTCTCGGCGTACTGGACGGCGCCCCTATGAGCTACTGGGAGATCTACCGGGCAGACCTGGATCCCCTGGCCCGCCACTATCCGGCCCGTCCACATGACACCGGGATCCACTTCCTCCTCGGCGCGGCCGCGGATCGAGGGCGGGGGCTGGGATCCGCCCTGCTGCGAGCCGTGGCCGATCTGATCCTCGACCGGCGCCCCGCATGCGCACGGGTCGTAGCGGAACCCGATCTTCGCAACACCCCCTCCATCGCGGCTTTCCTGAGCGCCGGCTTCCGGTACGCGGACGAGGCCGACCTGCCCGGCAAGCGGGCCGCCCTCATGATCCGGGACCGGGTCCTGCGCGAAGTTCTGTAGCACCGTGTGATCACGCGGTCACATGTAGTACGACTGGCGGACCGATCGAGTTCCCACCCGATCCGAGAAATTTCCGAGGCAGGCCGACGGACCACCCGCGGCATCGCCCGCTACCCCCACCGCCCCCACCGTTCCGCCGCCAGCGACCCGCCACCACGCCCGGCCGACTTGCCCTCCCCCTGCTCTTCCTTCCGCCCGCCGCCACCGCCCAAGTCCTTCTCCCGCCACTTCCGCCACCCACCCCGCACCCAGGAGCCCAGCCGTGATCCCGCCCTCCCTCCCCGTCTCAAGCGCACGTTTGTCAGTGCCGGGCCG
Organism: Streptomyces puniciscabiei; assembly: GCF_006715785.1. Lineage (NCBI taxonomy): Bacteria > Bacillati > Actinomycetota > Actinomycetes > Kitasatosporales > Streptomycetaceae > Streptomyces > Streptomyces puniciscabiei. The sequence goes on along the minus strand of NZ_VFNX01000001.1, from coordinate 1,114,768 downwards.
TAGGGTGGTCGGGCTATGACGAAGCCCTCACTCCCCGAACTCCTGCATGCCGCTGTCACAGCCGTCGGTGGCACGGAGCGCCCCGGCCAGGTGACCATGGCCGAAGCGGTCGCCGAGGCGATCGACGACGGATCCCACCTGCTGGTCCAGGCCGGCACCGGCACCGGAAAGTCGCTCGGCTATCTGGTGCCCGCGCTGGCGCACGGGGAAAGAGTGGTCGTCGCGACGGCCACGCTCGCGCTGCAGCGCCAGCTCGTGGAGCGCGACCTGCCGCGCACGGTCGAGGCTCTGCACCCGCTGCTGCGCCGCCGCCCGGAGTTCGCGATGCTGAAGGGCCGGTCGAACTATCTCTGCCTGCACCGCCTGCACGAGGGCATGCCGCAGGACGAGGAGGACGGCCTCTTCGACCAGTTCGAGGCCGCCGCGCCCACCAGCAAGCTGGGCCAGGACCTCCTGCGGCTGCGGGACTGGTCGGACGAGACGGAGACCGGTGACCGGGACGACCTCACTCCGGGCGTGTCGGACCGCGCCTGGGCGCAGGTGTCGGTGTCGTCGCGGGAGTGCCTGGGCGCCTCGAAGTGCGCTTATGGCGCCGAGTGCTTCGCGGAGATGGCCCGCGAGCGTGCCAAGCTCGCCGAGGTCGTGGTCACCAACCACGCGCTGCTGGCCATCGACGCCATCGAGGGTGCGCCGGTGCTTCCACAGCACGAGGTGCTGATCGTGGACGAGGCCCACGAACTCGTCTCCCGGGTCACCGGCGTCGCGACCGGCGAGCTCACGCCCGGCCAGGTCAACCGAGCGGTGCGCCGCGCCGCCAAGCTGGTGAACGAGAAGGCCGCCGATCAGCTCCAGACCGCCGCCGAGGGCTTCGAGCGGCTGATGGAGCTGGCCCTGCCGGGCCGCTTGGAAGAGATCCCGGAAGACCTCGGTTACGCCCTGATGGCGTTGCGGGACGCCGCGCGGACGGTCATCTCCGCGATGGGCGCGACGCGCGACAAATCGGTGCAGGACGAGGACGCGGTCCGCAAGCAGGCGCTGGCCTCGGTGGAGACGGTGCACGACGTGGCGGAACGGGTCCTGAACGGCTCGGAGTGGGACGTCGTCTGGTACGAGCGGCACGACCGCTTCGGCGCGTCCCTGAGGGTCGCCCCCATGTCGGTCTCGGGCCTGCTCAGGGAGAAGCTCTTCGCCGACCGCGCCGTCGTCCTCACCTCGGCGACCCTCAAGCTGGGCGGCGACTTCAACGGCGTCGGCGCGTCCCTCGGCCTCGGCCCCGAGGGCGTGGAGGGCGAGGACCTGCCGAAGTGGAAGGGTGTCGATGTCGGCTCGCCCTTCGACTACCGCAGGCAGGGCATCTTCTACGTCGCCAGGCACCTCTCGCGGCCCGCGCGTGACGGTGAGCGTGCCGACATGCTCGACGAGCTGACCGAACTCATCCAGGCGGCCGGTGGCCGGACCCTCGGGCTGTTCTCGTCCATGCGGGCCGCGCAGCTCGCGGGGGAGGAGCTGCGCTCCCGGATTCCCGAGTTTCCGATCCTGCTCCAGGGCGAGGAGACCCTCGGCGAGCTGATCAAGAACTTCGCGGCCGATCCGAAGACCTGCCTGTTCGGCACGCTGTCCCTGTGGCAGGGCGTCGACGTCCCCGGACCGAGCTGTCAGCTGGTCGTCATGGACAAGATCCCGTTCCCCCGTCCCGACGATCCGCTCATGAGTGCCCGGCAGAAGGCGGTGGAGGACGCGGGCGGCAACGGCTTCATGGCGGTGGCCGCCACCCACGCGGCCCTGCTCATGGCTCAGGGCGCCGGCCGGCTCGTCCGCGCGTCGGGGGACCGGGGCGTGGTCGCCGTACTGGATCAGCGGCTGGCCACGGCGCGGTACGGCGGCTATCTCAAGGCGTCACTGCCGGACTTCTGGTACACCACGGACCGTAACCAGGTGCGCAAGTCGCTCGCGGCGATCGACGCGGCGGCGAAGGCGACGGAAGCGCAGCAGACCGAGGAGAAGTGATCGCGGGGTGGCCCGACCGGTGCCGGTCAGACCACCCCGATGCGAAAACACGGGGCGGCCTCCGGACACAGCAGGACCCCGGAACCGGCGCAGGGGTTCCGGGGCCCGGTCAGGGAGTGGGCCGAACGTACGACCCGCCCGCCGCAGGCGTCATACGCGCCGCAGCACCGCGACGACCTTGCCCAGAATGGTCGCGTCGTCGCCGGGAATCGGCTCGTAGGCCGCGTTGTGCGGGAGCAGCCAGACGTGGCCGTCCTCGCGCTTGAACCGCTTGACGGTGGCTTCGCCGTCGAGCATGGCCGCCACGATGTCGCCGTTCTCGGCGACCGGCTGGCGACGGACGGTGACCCAGTCGCCGTCGCAGATCGCGGCCTCGATCATGGAGTCGCCGACGACCTTGAGGACGAACAGCTCACCGTCGCCGACGAGCTGGCGGGGGAGAGGGAAGACGTCCTCGACGGACTCCTCCGCGAGGATGGGGCCACCGGCGGCGATGCGGCCGACCAGCGGGACGTACGACGCGGCGGGCTTGCCGGCGGTGTCCGTGGGCTGCACGGTCACGGCCTGGTCCGAGCCCCGGACCTCGTACGCGCGCGGGCGGTGCGGGTCGCGGCGCAGGAAGCCCTTGCGCTCCAGCGCCATCAGCTGGTGGGCGACCGAGGATGTGCTCGAGAGGCCGACGGCCTGGCCGATCTCCCGCATCGACGGCGGGTAACCGCGCCGCTGTACAGAGTCCCGGATGACTTCGATCACGCGGCGCTGGCGGTCGGTCAGTCCGGAACTGTCCGCCCGGATGCCTGGAGGTCGGCCCGGCAGGGAGCGCTTGTGCCCCTCGGGATTCGTGGCTTCGTTCATCACGTGTACCGGCTCGACTCGTCCCTGGGAGCGGTCCTGGGCGGTGATGGTGGCACTGTCTGCGGTGGTGGTCACGTCTGCCCCTCTCGATGGTCTCCCTGCTGGACAACGGTAGTTGCTTTCGAAAGGTTGCGCCAAACACACGTTCGAGTGAAAAAGTGCGATTCACCTGACGCGATCATGTGTCTGGGTGTATTGCTAACGCGCCACCTGGCAGGCAAAAGCGCCCATTGTTGTACTCTTCACCGCTGGGATTGCCGACCTCGTGGGCCGCTACCCCAGTCTGCCATCCGGAACCCGCTCGTCCGGGCTCCGGGTCCCTTCTGCGCCGGAGCCCCACGCGGCCTCCGTGCGGCGCCCACGGTATCTCCGTAAGTCCCACAGCGATACGCCTCTGCGCCCGCGTGTCTCTGTGGAGGCCGTAGGGCTGCCTGCGTGGGCCTTCTCCAGGTCGGCGTCCGCTTTCGTCCCTCACGACACGCGAGTTGGCCTCGGTGTATGAGCCAATCCCCACATCTAGTGGTTGGATGGCTACACCGGCCCAGAAGTTGTGGTCCCCCCGGTCTGAGGCGGTCCCACGATCGCCTATGCTTAGGGCTGCTTCGCGGGGCTCATGTGGCTCGGTGAGGCTATTGAGTCTGCTGTGAGGAGGGTTGGAGATCATGCACTGCCCCTTCTGCAGGCACCCCGACAGCCGTGTGGTCGACAGTCGTACGACCGACGACGGCACGGCGATCCGCAGGCGCCGCCAGTGCCCCGACTGCTCCCGTCGTTTCACGACCGTGGAGACGTGCTCGCTCATGGTGATCAAGCGGTCCGGGGTCACCGAGCCTTTCAGTCGTACCAAGGTCATCAACGGCGTGCGCAAGGCATGCCAGGGACGGCCTGTCACCGAGGACGCACTCGCCCAGCTCGGCCAGCGGGTCGAGGAGGCGCTGCGGGCCACCGGAAGCGCCGAGCTGACCACCCACGACGTGGGACTGGCCATACTCGGCCCGTTGCAGGAGCTCGACCTCGTCGCCTATCTGCGATTCGCCTCCGTGTACCGGGCGTTCGACTCGCTCGAGGATTTCGAGGCCGCCATCGCGGAGCTGAGGGAGGCGACGCGAGGCCCCGCCGCGGACGAGGAAGACGCGGGAGCGGGGAGCCAGGAAGACGATCGCGGGTCCGGCGGGACCACTCAGGTCCCCGTGCCCGCCCGCGCCGCCGACTGACCGGCGGCCCGGAAGCCGGAGGAGAGCCGGGTTCCGGCCGGGAGGCGGCGACCGAAGACCTGTTGCGGGTGGCAGCTGAGGGTGCCCGCAACACAAGACACAACACCGTGCCACGGGAACAAACGCGGCACTTCAGGGCGTTTTTGCCCGTACAGGGAGGCGGCATGACAGAGACGGCGAGCGGTCCGGCACGAGGTTCCCGAACCAAGGGCACCAAGGCCACCAAGGGACTGCGTATCGAGCGCATCCACACCACGCCCGGCGTACACCCGTACGACGAGGTGTCGTGGGAGCGCCGTGACGTCGTCATGACCAACTGGCGCGACGGCTCGGTCAATTTCGAGCAGCGTGGCGTCGAGTTCCCCGACTTCTGGTCGGTGAACGCGGTCAACATCGTCACCAGCAAGTACTTCCGCGGTGCCGTCGGCACCCCGCAGCGCGAGACCAGCCTCAAGCAGCTGATCGACCGCATCGTGAAGACGTACCGGAAGGCCGGCGAGGACCACAAGTACTTCGCCTCGCCCGCCGACGCCGAGATCTTCGAGCACGAGCTGGCCTACGCCCTCCTGCACCAGATCTTCAGCTTCAACAGCCCCGTCTGGTTCAACGTGGGCACCCCGCAGCCCCAGCAGGTCTCCGCCTGCTTCATCCTGTCCGTCGACGACTCCATGGAGTCGATCCTCGACTGGTACAAGGAAGAGGGCATGATCTTCAAGGGCGGCTCCGGAGCCGGCCTGAACCTCTCCCGCATCCGCTCCTCCAAGGAACTGCTGTCCTCCGGCGGCAACGCCTCCGGCCCGGTCTCCTTCATGCGCGGCGCCGACGCCTCCGCCGGCACCATCAAGTCCGGTGGCGCCACCCGCCGCGCCGCCAAGATGGTCGTGCTCGACGTCGACCACCCCGACATCGAGGACTTCATCGAGACCAAGGTCAAGGAAGAGGAGAAGATCCGCGTCCTGCGCGACGCGGGCTTCGACATGGACCTGGGCGGCGACGACATCACCTCCGTCCAGTACCAGAACGCCAACAACTCGGTCCGCGTGAACGACGAGTTCATGAAGGCGGTCGAGGACAGCGGCAAGTTCGGCCTGCGCGCCCGTATGACCGGTGAGGTCATCGAGGAGGTCGACGCCAAGGCGCTCTTCCGCAAGATCGCCGAGGCCGCCTGGGCCTGCGCCGACCCGGGTATCCAGTACGACGACACCATCAACAACTGGCACACCTGCCCCGAGTCCGGCCGGATCACCGCGTCGAACCCGTGCAGCGAGTACATGCACCTGGACAACACGTCCTGCAACCTGGCCTCGCTGAACCTGATGAAGTTCCTGAAGGACGACGGCAAGGGCCACCAGTCCTTCGAGACCGAGCGCTTCCAGAAGGTCGTCGAGCTGGTCATCACCGCGATGGACATCTCGATCTGCTTCGCGGACTTCCCGACCCAGAAGATCGGCGAGAACACGCGCGCGTTCCGCCAGCTCGGCATCGGCTACGCCAACCTCGGCGCCCTGCTGATGGCCACCGGTCACGCCTACGACTCCGACGGCGGCCGTGCCCTCGCCGGCGCCATCACCTCCCTGATGACGGGTACGGCCTACCGCCGCTCCGCCGAGCTGGCCGCGGTCGTCGGTCCGTACGACGGCTACGCCCGCAACGCCGACGCCCACAAGCGCGTCATGAAGCAGCACGCCGACGCCAACGGCCAGGCCGTCCGCATGGACGACCTGGACACCCCGGTGTGGGCAGCCGCCACGGAGGCCTGGCAGGACGTCGTCCGTCTCGGTGAGAAGAACGGTTTCCGTAACTCCCAGGCGTCCGTCCTGGCCCCGACCGGCACCATCGGTCTCGCGATGTCCTGCGACACCACCGGTGTCGAGCCCGACCTGGCGCTGGTGAAGTTCAAGAAGCTGGTCGGCGGCGGCTCGATGCAGATCGTCAACGGCACCGTGCCGCAGGCCCTGCGCCGCCTGGGCTACCAGGAGGAGCAGATCGAGGCGATCGTCGCCCACATCGCCGAGCACGGCAATGTGATCGACGCTCCTGGCCTGAAGCACGAGCACTACGAGGTGTTCGACTGCGCCATGGGCGAGCGCGCCATCTCCCCGATGGGCCACGTCCGCATGATGGCCGCGATCCAGCCGTGGATCTCCGGCGCCATCTCCAAGACGGTCAACATGCCGGAGACGGCGACCGTCGAGGAGGTCGAGGAGATCTACTTCGAGGCCTGGAAGCTGGGCGTGAAGGCGCTCGCGATCTACCGCGACAACTGCAAGGTCGGCCAGCCGCTCTCCGCCAAGAAGAAGGACTCCGCGGAGGAGAAGAAGGCCGAGGAGGCCGCCGCCGTCGAGCCCAGGGTCGAGAAGGTCGTCGAGTACCGCCCGGTCCGCAAGCGCCTCCCGAAGGGACGTCCCGGCATCACCACGTCCTTCACCGTCGGCGGTGCCGAGGGCTACATGACGGCCAACTCCTACCCGGACGACGGTCTCGGCGAGGTCTTCCTGAAGATGTCCAAGCAGGGCTCGACCCTCGCGGGCATGATGGACGCCTTCTCCATCGCGGTCTCCGTCGGCCTGCAGTACGGCGTGCCGCTGGAGACGTACGTCTCGAAGTTCACCAACATGCGCTTCGAGCCGGCCGGCATGACGGACGACCCGGACGTGCGGATGGCGCAGTCGATCGTCGACTACATCTTCCGCCGCCTGGCGCTGGACTTCCTGCCCTTCGAGACCCGCTCCGCGCTCGGCATCCACTCCGCCGAGGAGCGTCAGCGGCACCTGGAGACCGGTTCCTACGAGCCGGCCGATGACGAGGTCGACGTCGAGGGCCTGGCCCAGTCCGCGCCCCGTGCGCAGGAGCTGAAGGCGGTCGCCACGCCGAGGTCCGAGTCCGAGGCGGCCAAGCCCGCCCCGAAGCAGGCCCACACCAGCGCCGAGCTGGTGGAGATGCAGCTGGGCATCCAGGCCGACGCCCCGCTGTGCTTCTCCTGCGGTACGAAGATGCAGCGGGCCGGGTCCTGCTACATCTGCGAGGGCTGCGGCTCGACCAGCGGCTGCAGCTGACGACGTGCGGTTCCTGAAGTGAGGTAAGGGGCGTCGGCAATGGCCGGCGCCCCTTACCGCCAGTGGGCCCCGACCATGACTACTGGGCTCGGCCCATGACCCGGGTGAAGGTCGCCGGGTCCTCCTCGAAGCCGTGCACGCCGGGACGGAAGGTCCACTCCCCGGAGGCGTCACGGACGAATTCCGCGATCGTGGCCGCCGTCGCACCGAGGACCGAACCGAAGTCGTCCTGTGCGAGCACGGTGTAGCGGTCCACCCGGATGCGCATGGCCGGATTCAGCACATTGATGAACGTCCTGTGGCCGAAACGCTGTTGGATGACGACACCGACCACCACGCGCGCGTACCGGCCGTCGAGCCGGTCCAGTTCCAGCGTCATGACCTCGTCCCAACCGAAGCCCCTGCCGTCCGTGCTGTCCCGGTTGAGGAAGATGGTGCCGTCCGGCGAGCGGCTGTCGAAGTGCACCAGATAGGCCGGGGTCCCGTACGGGTCGCCCGACAGGAACGTCGCGGCGACGAGATCGAGATCGGTGGGCGGCTGACCCGCAGGACTGGGGTCCCACTTGAGCCCGACCTCGACCTTGCCGATCCCCTTGCTGAAACCGGTCAACAGGCTTCCCCTTCCCCCGGCGGCGCCATGCTCCCCAACTCGGCTGCAGTCAGGGCTCCTTGTCCATCGTGCCACGCGCGGGGGGCCGCACGCGCGGGCGATCTCCGCCGGAGCGTGACCGACGCCACGCCCCGTGGCCTTACGATGGCGCGGTGCTGGTCAAGTGGATTCGCTGCACCGTGGTGGACCGCCGCGGCTTCGAGCGGGGGCAGCGGAAGTGGGCGGGGCTTCTGGGGGAGCCGGGTTTCCGGGGGCAAGGGGGAGGCTGGAGCCGGCAGCGGCCGGGGGTGGTGCACATCTTCGCCTTCTGGGAGAGCCGTGCCTTCTACGACTCCTTCATGGCCCGCTCGCACGACCGCCTGGCGGCCGCCCAGTCCGGCACGTTCAAGGACGCGCAGGTCAAGCTGTTCGAGTACCGCTTCGACGTGAAGACGGGCTTCGAGCCGCGGTTCACCGACTCCGATCTGATCCGTGTCGCACTGTGCCGGGTCCACGAGGAGCGCGTCGAGCACTTCACGCTGATGCAGGAGAAGGTCTGGAACCCGGCGATGGCCGGTTCGCCCGGCATGATCCGCGGCATGTTCGCCGAGGCACCCGGGCAGGAGTTCCTGGTGCTGTCGATGTGGCGGTCGGCGGCCGAGCACGGCAAGTACCGCACCGAGCGCGTGGAACGCCTCGCGCTGCGTGCCCAGACAGAGGCCGACGTCGCGGCGCTCTCCGGTGACATCGTGGAGCTGGAGCCGTCCTGGACGGTCTGACACCACCGTCGTACGTTTGAATAACAAACTCACCGGCCCGAAGGTGCGGCTCAGTGCGTCCACGAACGCCCGCCGAGGCGGGATTCATGTGACCTACGCCGTATGGAGCCCGTCCGGGTGCTCGACTCTCTCCCGCTCGATCTAGGGTTCTGGCATGGCACGACCACGGCGCATCGTCCTTGTCCGGCACGGCGAGTCCACGGGCAACGTCGACGACTCCGTGTACGAGCGCGAGCCCGACCACGCTCTCGCGCTGACCGAGCGTGGCTGGCGGCAGGCGGAGGAGACCGGCAAGACGCTCCGGGAGCTCTTCGGCCGGGAACGCGTGAGCGTCTACGTCTCCCCGTACCGCCGGACGCACGAGACACTGCGCGCCTTCCACCTCGACCCCGACCTCATACGGGTCCGGGAGGAGCCGAGGCTGCGTGAACAGGACTGGGGCAACTGGCAGGACCGCGACGACGTGCGTCTGCAGAAGGCCTACCGCGACGCGTACGGCCACTTCTTCTTCCGGTTCCCGCAGGGCGAGTCCGGCGCCGACGTGTACGACCGGGTCGGTGGCTTCCTGGAGAGCCTGTTCCGCAGCTTCGAGGCGCCGGACCACCCGCCCAATGTCCTCCTGGTGACGCACGGACTGGCGATGCGACTGTTCTGCATGCGCTGGTTCCACTGGACGGTCGCCGAATTCGAGTCACTGTCGAACCCCGGGAACGCCGAGATGCGGATGCTCGTTCTCGGAGAGGACGGCAAGTACACGCTCGACCGGCCTTTCGAGCGCTGGCGGGATCCGCTGCCGTACTGGGTGAACGGATAGAGTGGCAGAGCGATGACCGCTGACTCCTCTTCCTCCGGGCGCCTGGAGCGCGCGCTGGCGAGCCTGCGCGGATTGGCCGTGGGGGACGCCCTGGGCTCCCAGTTCTTCGTCCCGGCGAACTACCCCCTGCTCAAGCGACACGAGCTGCCCGCCGGGCCGTGGCAGTGGACGGACGACACCGAGATGGCCTGCTCCGTGGTCGCCGTCCTGGCCGCCCACGGACGTATCGACCAGGACGCGCTGGCCCGCTCCTTCGCCGAGCACCACGACTTCGACCGGGGCTACGGCCCCGCGGTCAACCGGCTGCTGAGACTCGTCCGGGAGGGCGAGGACTGGCGTGAACTGGCCGCCGCACTGTTCAACGGTCAGGGGTCCTGGGGCAACGGAGCGGCGATGCGTATCGCGCCCCTGGGTGCCTGGTATGCGGACGATCCGGAGCAGGCCACCCATCAGGCGGAGATCTCGGCCTACCCCACCCACCAGCACCGTGAGGCCGTCGTCGGCGCCATGGCCGTGGCCGCCGCGGCGGCGCTGGCCGGCTCGCCGGACGGCCCGCCCAGTCCCGAGGCGCTCCTCGACGGCGTCATCGCCCTGGTGCCGAAGAGCGCCGTCGGCCAGGGACTCCGGCGCGCCCGGGACATGCTCGACTACGGCGACGCGGGCACCGTCGCGGCGGTGCTCGGCTGCGGACGTCGTACGACCGCCCATGACACCGTTCCCTTCGCCCTCTGGTCGGCCGCGCGGAGCCTGGGGGACTTCGAGGGGGCCTTCTGGGCGACGGCCGGGGTCGGCGGTGACGTGGACACCACCTGCGCGATCGTGGGCGGTGTGCTCGCATCGGGCAAGGCGGGGACACCGCCCGCCGAGTGGGTGGAACGCTCCGAGGCGCTGCCGGACTGGGTGCCGACCGGGCTCTGACCGGTCCGGCGGACGTGGCCGCCCGGGCATCCGGCCGTGTTCTCACGGTCCGCGCCCGTGCGCTTCGCTCCGCGTGCGCGGTCTCAGGACTCTCCGTGGCCGCCGGGAACTCTCCGTGACCGTCGCCCGTTCCCTCCATGTCCGTCGTCCCGTCGCGGCTTGCGGCGGCAGGTCGACGGACAGGCGCAGTGCGACGGTCGGAGGGGGAGTGGATATGGCCTGCATGGTGCTGGTGGTGATGGTGGTTCCCGTCCTGCTTCTCACGCGGCCGCGGACGGTGTCGGCGCGGTCGGCCGGACCGTCGTGCGCGCCGTCCGTCCCCGGGCGGTCCGGCCGACCGCGGCTCCGCGTGGCTCGGGCCGGATCAGCCGATGCCCGGGCCTGCCACGCCGGCGAGGGAATCGAGATCGCTCTTGCGGACCCTGATCACCAGCCAGGAGGTGAGGAACGCGACTCCGGCCATCGCGGCAGCCGGTACGAAGGCGGTGGAGATGCCGTGGGCGAGGACCTCGTGTCCCCACGGCGCGGGCAACTGGTGCGTCTTGGCGAAGTGGGCCTGCTGCTCCGGCGAGCCATGGGCGAGGAACCTCGGCACCTGCTTCTTCGTCTCGTCCTTGGCGGCCGAGCCGAACACGGTCGTCAGGATGGACAGGCCGAGCGAACCTCCCACCTGCTGCATGGCGTTGAGGAGTCCGGAGGCGGCACCCGCCTCGTGCTGGGCGACGCCGGACACGGCCGTGACCGTGGCCGTCACGAAGTTCAGGCCCATGCCGAAACCGAATACCAGCATCGGCCCCAGCACGCCGCCGAGGTAGGAGCTGTCCGGCCGGATGAAGGTCTGCCAGACCAGCCCGATCACCACAAGGCCCGTGCCGGCCATCATGAACGGCCTCGGGCCGAGCGCCGGAAGGAAGCGCTGGGACAGGCCGGCACCGACCGCGATCGCGACCGTCACGGGGAGGAAGGCCAGACCGGCCTTGATCGCGCTGTAGCCGAGTACGTCCTGGACGAACAGCACGATGTAGAAGAACATGCCGAACATCGCAGCGGCGAGGCTCAACATGATCACGTACGTGCCCCAGCGGTTGCGGTCCGCGAACATCCTGAGCGGCGTGATCGGCTCCTTCGCCCGCACCTCGGTGAGGACGAAGGCGAGCAGCAGCACGAGGGCCGCACCGAACGAGCCGAGGGTGAGGCCGTCCCGCCAGCCGTTCTCCGAGGCGCGGATGAACCCGTAGACGAGCGAGGCCATGCCCGCCGTCGAGGTCAGGGCACCCGTGATGTCGAAGCGCCCGGGATGCCGCTGGGATTCGTTGATGTACAGCGGTGCGAGCGAGGCGATCAGTACGCCTATCGGCACGTTGACGAACAGCACCCACCGCCAGTCGAGCCAGTCCGTGAGCATGCCGCCCGCCAGCAGGCCGATGGCGCCGCCGCCCGCGGACACGGCGGCGAACACACCGAAGGCCCGGTTGCGCTCGGGCCCTTCGGGGAAGGTCGTGGTGATCAGCGCCAGCGACGTGGGCGAGGCGATGGCGCCGCCGACGCCCTGCAGGGCCCGGGCGGCCAGCAACTGCCAGGGCTCCTGGGCGAGACCGCCCAGCAGGGAGGCGAACGTGAACAGCAGGATGCCGGTCATGAACACCCGGCGACGGCCGAGGATGTCACCGGCCCGCGCACCGAGCAGCAGCAGGCCACCGAAGGTGAGCGTGTAAGCGCTGACCACCCAAGTCAGGTCCGTGGTGCTGAACTTGAGTGCGTCTTGAATGTGCGGGAGCGCGATGTTCACAATCGTCGCGTCGAGTACCACCATGAGTTGGCAGGCCGCGATGACGGTGAGTGCGATGCCGGGATGCCCCTCCCGGCGGGCCACGCCCGGCTTTGGTTCCTGAAGCAGCTGAGAGGTCGTCACTATGGGTCCCCCCTGAAGGCGTTAGTGAACGCTCGCGTCCACTGTCGCGTCCACGGTAGTGAGTCTCCGACAGTGAACGCAAGCGTTCACTTAAGCTTGCGCGCCGCCTCGCGTCCCCCCGTTGCTGCAGCGCGGCGCACCGTTCCCCGGAATCCTCGCTTCCCCTGCATGTTGGAGAGACAGAGATGGTTACCTCGCGCTGGACGGCCGCTCCCGCTCGGGCGGCTTCCCCTCGTCGGCGCGGCGTGGTGCTGGAGCGCGCGATCCTCGAAGCCGCGCTGGAGCAGCTCGGCGAGGTCGGCTGGAAAGGGCTGACCATGGAGGGAGTCGCCGCCGGCGCCCAGACCGGCAAGGCCGCGGTGTACCGCCGCTGGTCATCCAAGGAGGACCTTGTCGCGGACGCCCTGGTGGCCGGACTGCCCAAAGTGGAGACGGCCCCGGATCTCGGTGGCGTGCGCGAGGACCTCATCGCCCTGTGCCGGCAAGTGCGGCAGATCATGTTCTCGCCCCCCGGTGTTGCGCTGCGGTCGGTGATTCACGAGTGCGACCAGATCCAGGTGGAGCGCTTCCAGGAGGTGATCGTCGGAGGGGTGGTGGAGCCGACCCTCAAGCTCCTGCGCGAGGTCGTTTCTCGCGGAATTGAGCGGGGGGAGGTGCGTCCGGACGCGGCCAACGGCTATGTCTTCGATGCCATCCCGGCGATGATGATGTATCGCTCAAAAATGTGCGCCAGCGAATGGAGCGATCGAGACCTCGAAGAGATGATCGACCAGTTGATGCTCCCGCTGCTCCGGCCCCACAGAAGGTGATCCCGCACGCCGGCGATCCGCCGGGCGCGGGGGCGACCGGGGTGTCGGCCGGCGATCCCGGCGGCGTACGCTAAGGGCGCCATGCCGTACGTACCGCCTACTCACACCGTCGAGCGCTCCCTGCGCGCCACGACCGGAGCGAAGATCATTGCCGGTGTCGACGAGGTGGGGCGCGGCGCCTGGGCCGGACCTGTCACCGTCTGCGCCGCGATCACCGGACTCCGCCGCCCACCCGAGGGGCTGACCGACTCCAAGCTGCTGACGATCAAGCGGCGCACGGAACTGGCGGAGGTCCTGCAGGCGTGGGTGACGGCCTACGCGCTGGGGCATGCCTCCCCCGAGGAGATCGACGACCTGGGAATGACGGCCGCGCTGCGGCTCGCCGCGGTCCGCGCCCTGGACGCTCTGCCGGTCCGCCCCGACGCCGTGATCCTCGACGGGAAGCACGACTATCTCGGCGCGCCATGGAGGGTGCGCACGGTGATCAAGGGCGATCAGTCCTGTGTGGCCGTCGCGGCGGCGTCGGTGATCGCCAAGGTTCGGCGCGACAAAATGATGGCCGAACTGGGTGCCGACCATGCACACTTCGGATTTGCGGACAACGCCGGGTATCCGTCGCCCGTGCACAAGGCCGCACTGGAGGAGTGGGGGCCCACCCCGCTCCACCGCTTGTCGTGGGCGTATCTTGATGCGTTGCCTCAGTGGCGGCACCTCAAGAAGGTCCGCAGCTGGGTGGACGGAGGCGTTCCGGAAATCGAGGGTCAGCTCGGCTTTGATTTCTGACGGTTCCGCTCGCACTGATGTGCCACCCGGTCACCCACGCCGCACCAATGTTTGATAAATATCAGCTCATGCCTCTCATTCCCGAGGAGCCTCAGATTCACGAGAGTGCCCAGGGTCCGCGCGCCACTCCGGCCAGCGGCCGTACCGCGCCGACCCCCCGCCCCGTACCCGGCCCCCGCCCCGCGGCTCCGTCCCGCCCCGGTCGTCCCGGCCCCCCGCGGCCGGCGCCGCCGGTGCAGCGCACGCCGCGTGACGTGGCTCCGGCCAAGCCGGGCCAGTCCGGCCCGGCCGCTCCTGCCGCCGCGGCGGCCACCCCGCAGATCCAGCTGATCCCGGCCTCGGCCGAGGGTGCGCTCGACGCCGCCGACGAGGCGGTGGACCTGCTGCTGGACTCGGGCCACGCCCCCGGCGACGTGCTCGTGATCACCACCGGGTCCCAGCACCCGTGGGCGGAGCACGAGCTGTCCTTCGGTGAAGCTTCCTACTGGGCGCAGCACGACGCCGGTGACGACGTCTTCTATGCGGACGCCGCCGTCGCCTCACGCGCCGGGTCCCGGCCCGTGGTCGTCGTGGCCGTCAATGGAGGCCCCGCTTCCGCTGCTGCCTCGGCCCTTTCGCTGGCCCATACCCGGGCCGGTGCCCTGCTGATCGTCTGCGGCGACCCGCAGCAGATCAACTCGGTGCTGGGCGCAGGCGTCTGAGCCTCCTCCGGCACCTCGAGAACCGGGGTGGCGAAGGAACCGCTCCGGTGGAATCCGCACGGCGTGGCCTTTGGCATGCCCGCACGAATGGCGTGCCCGTACGATCGGCGGCCGACCCGCTCACACCGACGGCAGGTTCACTCGCGCACGGCGTCCCGGCGATGCACCCAGGCGCCGGGTGGCGAGCGGCGGTTGTGGGGCGGGGATCGCCCCCCGGCCCGGCTCACGCTGTTTGCCCTGCCGGGGCCGGACCATGACGCCGCCGCCCGCATGGGCATGGCTGCCGGCACCTGGGTGAGGCTCTCGGACGGCCCGTACCGCTGCCGGATGGGTTGGATGCCGGTCACTCGGCACGGCACACCCTGTCTCCCGACCCCGGCACGGTAGGGCCCTCACGTCGCTTTCGGTAGGGGCGGCCCCTGCGTTCCGCGGGCCACGGCACGGCTTCGTGTGGCGCCGCGGCGGTGGACGGTTGCCTCGCCGTGCCTGCGGGCAGGGCGGTGGCCGAAAGAGGTCAGGGCCGGCCCGACCGACCTCCCGCAGAGCCTTTCAGCGGGCCGCCGCGCGGCGCAGGACCTCGGAGACCGGGCCGCCGGTGCGCGGCGGGAGCGGCGGCGTGTCGGACGTGGCGAAGGACATGGGCGCGGAATCGGCGTTGGGGCGGCGGCCGCTGCGTCCCTCGCCGAGCACGTGCCAGCCGTCCTGGGTCAGCGTGATGTACGCCCCGCAGCGCAGCCCGTGCAACGTACAGGCGTCACGCAGACCCCACATCCACGCGCCGTCCTCCTCCGTCCAACGCGCGTCTCCCTCACGGCAGTAGACGAGGATGGCCGTGCGCACCGGGGTCCGGCGTCTCAGGTCGTGCGGAATCACCCGGCGCAGCTGCGCGAGCAGCGCGTTGCGGAACATCCAGCCGTCGGCCGGCGCAGGACGACGTGTGAACGACGCACTGGCGCACAGCCGCTCGTCCGGATCGAGCACTGCCACGATCGCCGTGGAGAGCCTCGGCCGATGGCGGGCGTGCAGCCCGCTGACGACCTCACGGGGGTTGCGCAGCAGAGGGATTCCGGCGGCGGCCCATTCGGCCGGCTCGAGCAGACGGCTGGCGGAAGCGGCGGACGCGGAGGTCGACAACGAGGCCGCCGAGGACGAGGCGAATCCGAAGGTCACGTTCCTCCCTTCGGCTACGCGCCCACACTACGGGCGAGGTCGGATTAGAGGGACCGCGCACCGCAGCAGAGCCCAACCGATCACGGGACGAGCCGCGCGGGGAGCGGACCTCAATTCTTCCTGCCGAACTTGGATGCGGCAACGAGCAATTGGGGCCACCGACGGTTATCTGGTGGTGCGTGGCTTATATCCCTACCCAAAGGTTCGACCGATGACGCCTGCGGGTGCCGGGCCGTGTCCGCGCGGCCGCCGCGGCGGGTGCGCGGTCAACCCTGGACGGCCAGGACCAGCGGCAACACCGCCCGCGCGCCGGACCTTCTGAGGAGGCGCGCCGCGACAGCGAGAGTCCAGCCCGTCTCCGTGAAGTCGTCGACCAGCAGCACCGGTCCGTCGGCCGCCGTGAGTGCCGAGACGAGGGCGGGCGGTACCGTCAGCGCACCGTCGAGGGCCTTGAGCCGTTGCGCGCTGTTGCTGCGCGACACCCGAGGCACGTCCTCGGCGTACTCCACGGAGCCGAGCAAGGGCAGCCGGCCGACCTCGGCGATCCGCGCGCCCAGGGAGCGGATCAGCGAGGGGCGGGTTCGCGAGGCGAGGGTGACGACGCCCACCGGCCGGGCCTGGGCGTCGGCCACACCGGGGGCCCAGCCGCAGGGGCCCTTCGCCCAGTCGGCCAGGACACCGACCACGGCCCGCGCCACATCGTCCGGTACGGCGGTGTCCGGCGCCTGAGGCGCGAGGAGCGGACGCAGCCGGTTGCCCCAGCCGATGTCCGACAACCGCCCCAGGGCCCGTCCCGGGGCGGCCTGTTCACCGGCTGGAATGCGTCCCTTGAGGTCGATCCCGATGGCCGGCAGGCCCGTCGGCCACATACGGCGGGGCTCCACCTCGACACCGGCCCTGTCCAGGTCGCTGCGCGCGGCGTCCACCGCCGCCGTGGACATGTCGGCGGTGAAACGAGGGCCGGCACAGTTGTCGCAGCGTCCGCAGGGTTTGGCGCCCTCGTCGTCCAGCTGCCGCTGCAGGAACTCCATCCGGCACTCGGTGGTGGACGCGTAGGCGCGCATCGCCTCCTGTTCGACCGCCCGCTGTCGGGCCACCCAGTCGTAGCGCTCGGTGTCGTACGACCAGGGCTGCCCGGTGGCGATCCAGCCGCCCTTGACGCGTCGGACCGCTCCGTCCACGTCGAGGACCTTCAGCATGGTCTCCAGCCGCGAGCGGCGCAGCTCGACGAGAGGCTCCAGCGCGGGCAGCGACAGGGGGCCGTCCGCCCGGGCGAGGACGTCCAGTGTGCGCCGGACCAGCTCCTCGGAGGGGAAGGCGAGCGACGCGAAGTACTGCCAGATCGCCTCGTCCTCCTTGCCCGGCAGCAGCAGCACTTCGGCGTGTTCGACGCCGCGGCCCGCCCGGCCGACCTGCTGGTAGTAGGCGATGGGGGAGGAGGGGGAGCCCAGGTGGACCACGAAACCGAGATCCGGCTTGTCGAAACCCATACCGAGCGCGGAGGTGGCGACCAGCGCCTTGACCCGGTTGGCGAGCAGATCGTCCTCGGCCTGCTGCCGTTCGGCGTTCTCCGTCTTGCCCGTGTACGAGGCGACGGTGTGCCCCCGATGCCGCAGGAACGCGGTGACCTCCTCGGCGGCGGCGACGGTGAGCGTGTAGACGATGCCGGAGCCCGGCAGGTCGTCGAGGTGGTCGGCGAGCCAGGCCATCCGGTGCGCGGCGTCAGGCAGCCGCAGCACGCCGAGGCTCAGGCTCTCCCGGTCCAGCGGCCCGCGCAGCACCAGGGCGTCCGAGGTGCCGCCGGTGCCCAGCTGCTCGGCGACATCCGCGGTCACCCGGGCGTTGGCCGTCGCGGTGGTGGCCAGCACGGGGACACCGGGCGGGAGGTCGCCGAGCATGGTGCGCAGCCGACGGTAGTCGGGACGGAAGTCGTGACCCCAGTCGGAGATGCAGTGGGCCTCGTCCACGACCAGCAGGCCGGTCGCGGCGGAGAGCTTGGGCAGAACCTGGTCGCGGAAGTCCGGGTTGTTCAGCCGCTCGGGGCTGACGAGCAGGACATCTACCTGGCCGGCCGCGATCTCGGCCTGGACGGCGTCCCACTCCTCGGTGTTGGAGGAGTTGATGGTGCGGGCGTGGATGCCGGCCCGGGCCGCGGCCTCCACCTGATTGCGCATGAGCGCGAGCAGGGGCGAGACGATCACCGTCGGTCCGCTGCCTCTGGCACGCAGCAGCGAGGTCGCCACGAAGTACACCGCGGACTTGCCCCACCCCGTGCGCTGCACGACCAGGGCCCTGCGCCGCTCGGCGACCAGCGCCTCGATCGCCCGCCACTGGTCCTCGCGCAGGCGGGCCGCGCCCGTGGCATCCCCGACGAGCCGGGCGAGGACGGCATCCGCCTCTGCCCGGAGATCCGCGTTGCTCGTGTGCTCCATGCGTCCCATACAACAGGACGGGACCGACGAACGGGCGAGCCGCTGAGCCGGGCTGTGGACAATCGGCCGCGGTCTTGTCGTGCCCATGATCCGACTTGTCCACAGGCTCAACCGGAATCGAAGGATCCGCGAGATCGTCTGCGCATGACGAATCACAGCGAAACCACCGGACCGTTCGAAAACGGCGGCATCTCAGGACAGGAGCCGTACACCGGCCCGTCCGCGCACGACACGCAGGTCACACTGCGCACCCCGGCCGAGCTGGCCGACGCCCTGCCCTACCTCCTCGGCTACCGGCCGGAGGACAGCATGGTGCTGGTGGCGCTGCACGACCGCGAAGGCAAGGGCAGGTTCGGCGGCCGGGCCCGGCTCGGCATTCCGGCCGGCGAGGAGGACTGGGAGGCGGCCGCACGCCAGCTGGCCCACGGACTGGTGACCGGCAGCGAACGGCGGGGCGCCCGGCCCGAACAGATGGTGGCCTACGTCTGCCAGGAACCGGCCCCGGGGGAGTCCGGCCGCGATGTCAAACGACGGCTCGAGCGGCTGGCCCATCTGCTGCGCACCCAGTGCGGCGAGCTCGACGTGCCGGTCATCGAGGCGCTGTGCATCTCGGACGGCCGTTTCTGGTCGTACTGCTGCCCGATCGAGAGCTGCTGCCCCGAGGACGGCTCGCCGATGGGCCTCCCCGGCACCTCCGTCCTGGCCGCCGCGGCCACCTACGCCGGTATCCAAGTGCGCGGTACCCTCAGGGAGTTGCGCGCCAGGCTGCAGCCCTGGGAGACGACCGCGGCCCTGGAGCAGGAGCTCGCCCTGGACGCGGCCGGTATGACCCTGGTGCCCCGCATCCTCGACGAAGCATCCCGTGCGGAAGTGGCGCAGGAGACCCTGGATCTCGCCGAGCGGATCATCCACCGCTTCGCCGCCGCAGCACCGGTGTCCGGCACGCATCCGGCGGACCTGCGCGACGACCGTCTGCTCGCGCACGACGAGGCGGCGACTTTGATCCTCGGGCTCCAGGACCGCACGACCCGCGACCGGGCGGCCGCGTGGATGGAGGGCGACGAGGCGGGCCCGGCTCTCCGACTCTGGCGCGCCCTGGGCCGCCGCTGCGTCGGACCCTACGGCGAGCACGCCGCGGCCCCGCTGACCCTGGCCGGCTGGGTCGCCTGGTCGACGGGCGACGAGCTGGAGGCCCGTGAGGCGCTGGCCATGGCGCTGGGCGCGGATCCCGACTATCTGTTCGCCCGGCTCCTGCACCAGGCCTGCAACGAAGGCCTCGACCCCGAAGCGATCCGCCGCTGCCTGCGGGCGGACCGTGCGGACCCCGCGAGGCATACGCCGGCGGAGACCGGCTCACAGCCGCACGCGGCGAAGAAACCGGCTCAGGCCGAGGTCCCGGAAACCGGGGACGCGACGCACGGAGCGAGCGCCGGAGCGGACGACCAGGTTGCCGAAGCGGGCCGAGGGACGGGCACGCGCCGACGGCGCCGTGTGCGGTCGGCCGACGGCGGCGATGCCTCTCACGTGGCCAGGCCCACGGGCGGACGGCGGAGGCCGGCTGGTTCCCGCCCCGGCCCGTCGGCGGCAGAACCCTCGCGCCCCGGCAGCCGGGGCCTCGGTAGTACGCGCACGCGTGCGGCGGAACCGGGCGGCACCACGACCGGCACAGCCCTGCCGAAGAACGACCACCGCAAGCCCGAAGGGGAGGGGTGACCGCTGTGCGGGGAAGTACGGGCGGGGACGGACACACGGTCGAGCAGGTCTGCCCAAGAGGGACGCCAGGCGTGTCAACGGAACCCGCCGGATGTGGCGCACGCCCCTGGAGGCCGCTCCGGAACCGATCTCGCGCGCGTCGGAGCGGCAGCCGTGGCGGTGGAGCACTCCTTGGCCGTGTGGCCGGCTGGGTCCATCGGTCATCCTCGACTGCTCGGTGCGCACACGACGGCCCGTCGCCCGCCCGCCGGCGGAAGCGGCTCGTGAGCGGCTTGAGCGGCTCGGATCCTGCGTTGCGCCGCCTTTCGGCCGGCTTCTGCAAGGCGAGCCGTGACCCGGACGGGTTCCCCTCCGTTCACCTGAGTGGCGGAACGCCCGGACGGGCCCGGCCGCCGTACGACCCTTGTCCGCCGGGGCGCCCCACGGATCGCCCAGCATGTCCGAGGCGCCGCGAGCGCAGAGGAAGCCACCCCATGCACCAGCAGCCGACTCCGCCCTCCGCCGCAGACCAGGCACGTCCGCTCTGGGACAGGGCCGAGTGGCCGATGCCGGACCGTGCCGAGGTCATCGCACGGCAGGCCGTCGGCGCCCCGCCGTCACACAAGGACCTCGGAGTGAACCTCTCGACAGGCCAGGGCACGCCATCGGCGTCAGGCGCGATCCCAGGCCGCGGCAGGTCCACAACGCTGGCCTCGGTCCCAGGCCACGGCCGGTCATCGGCATCGGCCTCGGTCCCAGGCCAGGGCAGGACACCGGCGTGGGCGCCGGTCCCCGCCCGCAGCCGCCGGCCCGCCTCGGCCTCACCGGTGCCCGCGTCGCACGGCAGTCGGCCGGTGCCCGAGTTGCCACCCACGCACACCGCCTTGATCTGTGTCGCCCTGCCCGGTCTCGCCATCTCCGGCGGCGGGCAGCTGTCCGGCCGGGGACTGGACGGGTACTACCGCGCCGGCAGGCGCCTGCTCTCGCGGTGCCAGGTGCGCGTGGCCGGACGCGAACCGCTGGCCGTGCTGGCCAGGATGACCGGCGCGGACAGCGCCCGCTTCGTGGGAACACTGCGCGCTTCCCCGGCCGCGGGTCCCGATCCGGATGTCGTGGTCGAGCGGAACCGACGTGCCGACGGAACCGAACGGATCACGCTCCGCAACGCCACCGTGCGACCGCTGAGGCTGCCCGTCGAGGTCGCGCTCGGCACGGACCTCGCCGACCTCGGTGCCATCGCCGCCGACAGGGCAGGCCCCGAACTCCCGGCCACTGTGCACGACTCGGGCCTGCGCTGGGCCACAGCCGGTGCCGCCGCCTCCGTGATCGCCGACCCGCCGCCCTCCGACGCCCTCGCGTCCGCCGGACTGCTGCGCTGGGACTTGGAACTCCCGCCGGGCGGTACGGCAACCGTGGAACTGAGGGTGCGGCTCGACGGCGCAGGCCCCCTGCGGGCGGCGGGACAGGCCACCAGCCCGTTCGCCCCTGCCCGGGCGCGCGGCGACGACCCCCGGGTGGCCCCGCTGCTGGACTCGGCGGTCGCCGATCTCCACGCGCTGCTCCTGCGGGATCCCGCCCATCCCTCCGACACCCATCTGGCTGCGGGCGCGCCCTGGCGCTGCGGATTGGCCCCTGCCGAGGCCCTCGCCGCGGCCCGCATGGCGCTGCCGCTCGGCACCCGGCTCGCCGCGGGCACCCTGCGTACTCTGGCCCGCACCCAGCTCCCGGACCGCGGCCCACAGGCCGGCTTGATTCCCGGGCCCCGACGCGACGCCGGCCCGCTCCTTCCGCCCGGCTGCACGGGTACGGAGGCCACACTCCTCTTCCCCGTCCTGCTCGCCGAGGCCCGCCGCTGGGGACTGCCCGAGCAGGAGACGAGGGACCTGCTGCCCGCGGCAGAGCGGTGCCTCACCTGGCTGCGTACGACCGCCGGTGACGGCCCCTACCTCCGAGACCCCCAGCCCGGGGGCCCGGCCCGCTGCGAGACACAGGCCCACGCGTATCGGGCGGCCCTGCTCGGTGCCGATCTCCTGGACGTCTACGACCGGCCCGGCACCACCGAGTTACGCCAGTGGGCCCAGGCCTTGCGGGCGGCGTTCCGGGCCGACTTCTGGGTGGAGGACCGCGGCGGCGGACGTCCGGTCGCGGCCCTGGCACCGGACGGGCGGCCCGTGCCACACATGAGCTCCGCCGTGGTCCACCTTCTCGACACCGGCCTGCTCGGTTCCGGCCGGATCGCCCCGGGGCTGCTCGATTCCGTACAGACCCAACACCTCGCCCGGCTGCTCGGCGCTCCGGCCATGGACGCGGGCTGGGGACTGCGAAGTCTTGGTGTGAGGGAGGCGGGACACAACCCGTTCGGCCACCGCACGGGAGCCGTCCGGGTCCATGACAGCGCACTCGCCGTAGCAGGGCTGGCCGCCGCCGGCTATGAGAAGGAAGCGGGCGGCCTGCTGAAAGGACTGCTGGAAGCGGCGGAACACTTCGGCCACCGGCTGCCGGAGATGTTCGCCGGTGAACAGCGCACCGCCGGGAGCGCTCCCCTCCCGCACCCCGCGGCCTGCCGGCCGGCGGCCACCGCGGCGGCGTCCGTGATCATGGTGCTCACCTCGCTCGCCGGTATCCGCCCCGACACCCCCGCCCGCACGGTCACCCTGCGGCCGGTGCGCAGTGCCCCGCTCGGCGAACTCGGCCTGACCGGGCTGCGGGTCGCCGGCGCCCCGTTCGCCGTGCGCATCAGCCGACTGGGCCTCGCCATGGTCGAGGAGGCGGCGGACGGCCTGCAACTGGGAGTGTGACCAGGCACGACGCACGGAGGCGAAGAACAGCAACCGCTCCTGCGTCCCATACCGCAACGAACCGGCACCGCGCTCGATGCGGCCGGGGAAGGGAGTGTTTATCGTCAGGCAGACGACTATGATCGCGGCATGCCCTACGACCCGTCAGCCTTTCCGCCCTTTGCCGTCACCGTGGACCTGGTCGTGCTGACCGTGCGCCGCCATGCCCTGTGTGCGCTGGCGGTCCGCAGGGGCGAGCCCCCGTTCCAAGGGCGCTGGGCGCTGCCCGGAGGTTTCGTACGGGCCGACGAGGACCTCTCCCAGGCGGCGGCGCGCGAGCTCGCCGAGGAGACCGGGCTGCGTGCACACGACCCCTCGGCCCCGGCCCAGGACAACGGGGCTCATCTCGAGCAGCTCGCCACCTACGGTGACCCCAAGCGGGATCCGCGCATGCGCGTGGTGAGCGTCGCGCACCTCGCGCTCGCGCCCGACCTGCCCGCTCCGCGTGCGGGAGGCGACGCCAGCAACGCGCGCTGGGCGCCGGTCGAGGAACTGCTCCAGCAGGGCGGTTACGGCCGCGACGGCGAGCCTGTGGCACCGCTGGCCTTCGATCACCACCAGATCCTCGCCGACGGGGTGGAACGAGCCCGGTCCAAGATCGAGTACTCGTCGCTGGCCACGGCGTTCTGCCCGAGCGAGTTCACCGTCGGCGAGTTGCGCCGGGTGTACGAGGCGGTGTGGGGAGTGGCCCTCGATCCGCGCAACTTCCACCGCAAGGTCACCGGAACCCCCGGCTTCCTCGTTCCCACCGGGGGAACGACCACGCGCCAGGGCGGTCGGCCGGCACAGCTCTTCCGGGCGGGCGGCGCCACCCTGCTGAACCCGCCGATGCTGCGCCCCGAGGTCTGAGGCGTACACACGCTCGGCCGTCCGGACGATCAGGTGGGCCGACCGCGCGGGCGGGGCGTCGGCTCCCCCGAACGGCGGACGTGAACCGGGTCGATCGGCAGCACGTGTGGTAGCAGATCGTGCGATACCCGAAAAAACGGACGTGGCGCGCTATCTTGCTGCAGGTGATCCAAGCCTTCGGACTGACCAGCATGCCCCGCAAGGCGCACCCGCCCGCCGTCGACGACGTCTCCTTCGAAGCGCGCGCGGGACATGTCACCGTGCTCCTCGGCGGCGCGGGCGCGGGCAAGACGACGGCGCTCAGACTCATGCTCGAGCTTCAGGAAGGGCGTGGCATCACCTACTTCAAAGGGCGGCCACTGCATCGGATCGCGCATCCCTCACGGGAGGTCGGCGTGCTCCTCGGCGATGTGCCGGGGCATCCGGCCCGCTCGGTCCGCGGGCACCTGCGTATGTTGTGCGCGGCCTCGGGGGTTCCGGCGCGACGGGCGGACGAGGTGCTCGAAGTGGTCGGCCTCGTCAGTTTCCGCGAGGAACGCCTCGGCACGCTCTCTCGCGGGTTGGACCGCAGACTCGGTCTGGCCTGCGCTCTGCTGGCCGATCCGCACACGCTCGTCCTGGACGAGCCCGCCGACGGTCTCTCCGCCAGTGAGGCGCAATGGCTGCACGGCATGCTGCGCGCCCATGCCGGCCAGGGTGGCACGGTTCTGTACACCACGGCCGACTCCAAGGAGGCCGCCCGCACGGCCGACCGCGTCGTGACCCTCGACGGCGGCAGACTCGTCGCCGACCAGGATGCCGGGGAGTTCGCCCGGACCCGGCTGCGGCCACGCGTGGCCGTCCGCAGCCCGCAGGCGGCACGCCTCGCGGCCCTGCTCACCAAGGAGGCCCGCACCGCCCGCCGGTCCGTCGAGGTCGTGCGGGAGGGAGGCAATCGCCTCTCGGTGTACGGCTCCACGACCGCCGATGTCGGCGAGACGGCATTTCGCCACGGAATCCTCGTGCACCAACTCGCGGACGAGATCGGCGACATGGGGCCGCTACCCGGTGCTGCGCCTGAAGCCTCGTTTGGGGAGGCGGGCGCGGTGGCGGCGAACGAGCCGCATGCGAAACTGGAACACGCCACGCCCGGTTCGTCGCCGATGGACCCCGAGCCGGCGGTGTGCGACCTGCCGACGGTGGAGCCGTGCCCCTTGGGGGTCGGACTGGCCGCATCCGCGTTCGGTGTCCCGGCGCCCGGTTCGTCGGCGGCCGAGTCCGGCGCGTCGGCGTTGGACGCGTCCGTGTCCGAGCAGGCCCCTGTGGCGTCCGTCCTTTCGTCGGGCGCACCGGGCGTCACGGCGTCGGGTTCCTCGGGGGGAGAACGGAGGGGCGTGCCGTTCGGCTTCTCGGTGGAGAAGCGGGAGAACGCCCCGGCGGACACGGCGCCGTACGAGGCTGTGTCCAGTGTCTTCACGGACGCGGAAGCGTCGGAGGCCGAGCGGGCAGAGGCGCTCGGCGGCGAGCAGTCGTCGCTCAGGGAGACGCCCGAGGCCCGGCCGGGGGTGGGGCACGCGGAGTCCACCCAGCACATGCCGGTCGGGGATGTGTCGCCGGACGACGCGGCCACGGGAACCGGCGCCACGGCGCTCCGCGATGTACGGCAGGCCGGAGAGGACTCGCTCGACGGGGGTGCCGAAGCGGCACCCGCCGAGACGCTCGCGGCAGCCGGCGGGGGACGGGCCTCCGACCCGGCGGCCACCACGGACACCCGACTCGATGCGGCCCCGGCCGCCGAGGAAGCGCGGACCGGCAGCACGAGCACCGCCGCAGCGGGCGTCTCGGCCCCGCGCAGCCGCCTCCCGGGCGCCAGGAATCCCGGCACCCCTCAGCCGCAGGCCAGTCGTGCGGTCGGCACAGAAGGTACACGTGCCCTGGATGCGTTCTCCCCCCTCCCGCCGCCCATCTCCGTCCGTCCCGCCCGCAGCCCCCTCCGCCCTCTTCGCTACGAGCTCCGGCGCGCCGCCGGCATCGGCGTCGGCTTCCTCACCTGCGGTGCCGTACTGGTGGTGTCCGCGCTCACCGCCGTACTGCTGGCCAGGATCGGGCACACCCCGCAGGCGCGGCTGTTCGCCGCGTGGCCGCGGGAGCTGCCGCTGCCGCCCGCGGCCCTCGCGGCGGGGCTGCTCGGCGCGCTGGCCTTCGGGGACGAGTTCCGCCACCCCGCCCTGGCGGCGGACCGCGGCACCGTGCCCCGCCGGCTGGGGCTGCTCACCGCGAAACTGCTCGTCTCCGGAGCCACCGCGGCCATGCTCGCGTTCCTCACCGTGGGCTGCGATGCCGAAGCGCTCTACATCGTCTACGGACGGGAGCTCACGCAAGTTCCCCAGGACTGGCTCTCGCTGAGCGCGAGTTGGTTCTGCCTGCTCGTCGGCTGCGCCTGGGCCGGTGTGCTGGCGGCCGGAGTGTTCCGGTCCACCACGGGAGGCATGGCCGCGGTGCTCGCCGTACCCGTTGTCGTCGTCCCCCTCGTGCACAAGGCGCTGGAGGGACCCGCCCTGCGCATGGACGCCGGATTCCCGGTGCGGATGCGAGAGGTCCTCCTGCTGCAGTGGCCCTTCGGCGGTGAGCGCTACCTGCTCGGGATCGTGCGGGTACTGGCCCAACCCGTGGGCAGCGCACTGGCGTTGTCGCTGTCGGCGTTGCTGTGCGCGTATCTGTTCACGACACTGCGGACCCGGTTCCGGTGAGGAGCGTGCGTCCACTTCCGATCCCGCAGTGTGCACAACTCCCCGGGGAAAGGCCATTTCTTTCCGATAAGGCGTCAATTGCGACGGGGTGAGCGATCACCCTTTCGTGTGCTTTTCACCAAAGACCTCAAGGGAGTTGGAGGCGGCGCCGACAAAGGATCCGTGAGTACCCTTGCGCACACCATGATGACCGCCGCCCGCTCCACCGACTCCGGTCTGGCCGGCCCGGGCGAACTCGACCGCTACCCCTACGCAGAGCCCCAGGTGGCCGATCGCGTCGGAGCACCCTCCTGGGAGGGCGCGGACCCGGACCTGGGCCGCGTCGGCCGGCGCGCCGCGGGCAGCCGCGGACGCGGCCTGCACGGCCAACTCGTACAGCAGCTGGGACAGATGATCGTCTCCGGAGACCTGGGCGCGGACCGTCCGCTCGTGCCCGAGGAGATCGGCCAGCGCTTCGAGGTCTCCCGCACCGTCGTCCGCGAGTCCCTCCGTGTCCTCGAGGCCAAGGGCCTGGTCAGCGCCCGCCCGAACGTCGGCACGCGCGTGCGTCCCGTCAGTGACTGGAACCTGCTCGATCCGGACATCATCGAGTGGCGGGCGTTCGGCCCCCAGCGCGACGACCAGCGCCGCGAGCTCAGCGAGCTGCGCTGGACGATCGAGCCGCTGGCCGCCCGCCTCGCCGCCGGCCACGGACGGGAGGACGTACAGCAGCGACTCTGTGACATGGTCGAGATCATGAGCCACGCCATGGCACAGGGCGACGCGCTGACGTACTCGCGCGCCGACAACGAGTTCCACGCGCTGCTCATCCAGATCGCCGGCAACCGCATGCTGGAGCACCTGTCCGGGATCGTCTCGGCGGCCCTGCAGGTCTCGGGCGGTCCGGTCACGGGTTGCGACCGGCCGAACGAGGCGTCGCTCGCGCAGCACGCCCGGATCGTCGACGCCCTCGGCACCGGCGACGGCGCGGCCGCCGAGACGGCCATGCGTCAACTGCTCACGGTCCACCCCGAGGTCGAGCGCGTGGTGCCCGCCCCGCGCGAGCACTGACCTCGCGCGGCCAGGACGGTGCGGTCGCCGTGTGCGGCGTCCTCGGGGTGCTCGTGGCGGCGCCGGGCTCGTTGCCGGCCGCCGCTGGACCCCGCCGGACCAGTGCGGTCCGGCGGGGTCCAGCGGCGGGACGGGCCACCGGGGGCATGGGCGCGACCGGTCAGGGCGACAATGGTGATCTCCTCTGCCCATGTCTGACCGCCTTTGACCGCTTACGGGGTGTGACTCGGGCCACGCAGATTGGGCGTAACGCTCGCGGAAACAGCGCGATGACCTAAGAGGTGACAGCCGCGGAGGGAATACGGACGCCATCACAGGCGCTGTGCATCTTCCCGGCCCCCGCCCGCGCCGTCGGCCCATCCCCAGGCCGGTGGTCGGCTCCTGTCCGCAGTGGACGGTGCCGGAAGCCGTTTTCCAACGTTCCGAGAGGTTGTTCGTGTCGGCCAGCACATCCCGTACGCTCCCGCCGGAGATCGCCGAGTCCGTCTCTGTCATGGCGCTCATTGAGCGGGGAAAGGCTGAGGGGCAGATCGCCGGCGACGATGTGCGTCGGGCCTTCGAAGCTGACCAGATTCCGGCCACTCAGTGGAAGAACGTACTGCGCAGCCTCAACCAGATTCTTGAGGAAGAGGGTGTGACGCTGATGGTCAGTGCCGCAGAGCCCAAGCGCACCCGCAAGAGCGTCGCAGCGAAGAGCCCGGCGAAGCGCACCGCCACCAAGACGGTCGCGGCGAAGACGGTGACCACGACGAGGAAGGCCACCGCCACCACGGCCGCCCCCGCGGCGCCGATCGCTCCGGCCGCAGCCGATTCCGCCGAGGAAGCCGAACCCAAGAAGGCCGCGGCCAAGAAGACGACGACCGCCAAGAAGGCGGCCGCCAAGAAGACCGTCGCGAAGAAGACGGCCGCCAAGAAGACCACGGCCAAGAAGGACGACGCCGAGCTTCTCGAGGACGAGGTTCTCGAGGACACCAAGGTCGCCGACGAGCCCGAAGGCGCCGAGAACGCGGGCTTCGTGCTCTCCGACGAGGACGAGGACGACGCGCCCGCGCAGCAGGTCGCCGCGGCCGGCGCCACCGCCGACCCGGTCAAGGACTACCTGAAGCAGATCGGCAAGGTCCCCCTGCTCAACGCCGAGCAGGAGGTCGAGCTGGCCAAGCGCATCGAGGCGGGTCTGTTCGCCGAGGACAAGCTGGCCAATGCCGACAAGCTGGCGCCGAAGCTCAAGCGCGAGCTGGAGATCATCGCCGAGGACGGCCGCCGCGCCAAGAACCACCTCCTGGAGGCCAACCTCCGTCTGGTGGTCTCCCTGGCCAAGCGCTACACCGGCCGCGGCATGCTCTTCCTGGACCTCATCCAGGAGGGCAACCTCGGTCTGATCCGCGCGGTCGAGAAGTTCGACTACACCAAGGGCTACAAGTTCTCCACGTACGCCACCTGGTGGATCCGTCAGGCCATCACCCGCGCCATGGCCGACCAGGCACGCACCATCCGCATCCCGGTGCACATGGTCGAGGTCATCAACAAGCTCGCGCGCGTGCAGCGCCAGATGCTCCAGGACCTGGGCCGCGAGCCCACCCCGGAGGAGCTGGCCAAGGAGCTCGACATGACCCCGGAGAAGGTCATCGAGGTCCAGAAGTACGGCCGCGAGCCCATCTCCCTGCACACCCCGCTGGGTGAGGACGGCGACAGCGAGTTCGGTGACCTCATCGAGGACTCCGAGGCCGTCGTCCCCGCCGACGCCGTCAGCTTCACGCTCCTGCAGGAACAGCTGCACTCGGTTCTGGACACCCTGTCCGAGCGCGAGGCCGGCGTCGTCTCCATGCGGTTCGGCCTCACCGACGGTCAGCCGAAGACTCTCGACGAGATCGGCAAGGTGTACGGCGTGACGCGTGAGCGCATCCGCCAGATCGAGTCCAAGACCATGTCGAAGCTGCGCCACCCGTCGCGTTCCCAGGTGCTGCGCGACTACCTCGACTAGGTCGCGGTCGTACGACGGCGAAGGCCCGGCTCCCCTCGTGAGGGCCGGGCCTTCGTGCTGCGCGCGACGGCCGAGTGGATCACTCTGGGTGTCCCGGCATCACCCGAGAGTGAGGAGTGTGCATGCGTCGTTCCTTTGCGCGGGCCCTGATCAGGCCGCTGGCCCTGGCCGCCGCCATCACCGCCATACCCCTGGTGGGCGCGGTTCCTGCGGCCGCCGGCAACGTGGTGGTCGGGGGCTTTCCGATCGATGTCTCGCAGGCCCCGTGGACGGTCGCCCTGTCCAGCCGTGACCGGTTCGGAGGTACGCGGGCGGGCCAGTTCTGCGGCGGAGTGGCGGTCGCGCCGACGGCGGTGCTCACCGCGGCCCACTGCCTGACCGAGGACGTCCTCGGGGCGCCTGCGAACCGCGTCCGCGACTTCCGCGTCATCGCGGGCCGCACCGATCTGCTCTCGGGCGAGGGCCAGGAGATCGGCGTACGCGACGCCCGGATCAATCCCGGGTACAACAGCGAGACCAACGCCGGCGACTTCGCCGTACTCACCCTCGCCAAGCCGCTGCCGCAGAGCGCGGTCGTCGCCATGGCGGGTGCGGGCGATCCGGCCTACACGCCCGGGACACAGGCCCTGGTCTCCGGATGGGGCGACACGACCGGCGGGGGCGCCTATGCGCACAGGCTGTACGGCGCACACCTGCGCGTGCTGCCCGACGACCTCTGCGCCCGCGCCTACTCGAGCGGTCGCGACGGCGCGTACGAGGCCGGCAGCATGCTGTGCGCCGGAGAGGCCGCGGGCGGCCCGGACGCCTGCCAGGGGGACAGCGGCGGCCCACTGGTGGCGGGAGGGCGGCTCATCGGGCTCGTGTCATGGGGGAGCGGCTGCGGCAGGGCGGGCAGTCCTGGCGTGTATACACGCGTCTCCGAGGTCGTACGGGCCCTGGGGGCCGCCACAGGCCAGGAGAAGCCCCACGGGCGCTCCTGAGGCGCGTGCGCGGGCATGAGCACGGGCGGCCGCTCCTGGAGGGAGCGGCCGCCCGTTCACCGGCCTGTGCCGGGGCTGGCTCGTCGTGTGTGCGAGATTCAGCGCTCTTCTTCGGAAGCGGTGTTCGGAACGGAGGTCAGCCGCTCCGTCTCGTCCTGTATCTCAGCGGCGATCTTCTTGAGTTCCGGCTCGAACTTGCGACCGTGGTGGGCGCAGAAGAGCAGCTCTCCGCCGCTGAGCAGGACGACGCGCAGGTATGCCTGGGCGCCGCAGCGGTCGCAGCGATCGGCGGCCGTCAACGGGCTCGCGGGGGTCAGAACAGTAGTCACGTCGCCTCTTCTCTAGCTCGACGAGCTGTCGTACCAGGGTCAACATCCAACCAGCCCGAAAACGTTCCCGCTCGTGGCTTTTCCTCGAAAAAATCTTCCGGGGCGGCTGTCTGCTGCCGGTTGGCGGCGAATGTGCCGTAGTGCGTCTCTTGTGGTGCTTACGGTTTCGCGCAGTGTTGTGTCTCGGTCCTCCAGGCCGGGTTGCCTGTTGTTCATGAGGACGTGCCCGGAGCCTAAATGGTTCATGCCTCCAAGGGAACGTGATATGTACTTCACTCCATCGAGGGATCGAACGTGTATGCGAGCCTGGACTAGTCTGAGTTCCCGACGAGGGTGGCGTTACACCGGCTCTACCAGGCCTCGGTACCCTCTGTGCGGCGACCGAAGCCGTCCCCTTACCCAGTAGGGGGCCAACTGAAATTCAGCGAGGAGCGAACCGCGTGACCGCCGATACGTCCGTGCCGTCCACAGCGCTGCTGGCAGGAGCAGACCGGGACGGTTCCAACTACACCGCGCGGCACCTGCTCGTCCTCGAGGGCCTCGAGGCCGTGCGCAAGCGCCCGGGCATGTACATCGGCTCGACCGACAGCCGCGGTCTGATGCACTGCCTGTGGGAGATCATCGACAACTCCGTGGACGAGGCCCTCGCGGGCGTGTGCGACCGCATCGAGGTGATCCTGCACGACGACGGCTCAGTGGAGGTGCGCGACAACGGCCGCGGCATCCCCGTGGACGTCGAGCCCAGGACCGGCCTGTCCGGCGTCGAGGTCGTCATGACCAAGCTGCACGCCGGCGGCAAGTTCGGCGGCGGCTCGTACGCCGCCTCGGGTGGTCTGCACGGCGTCGGTGCGTCCGTGGTCAACGCCCTCTCCGCCCGGCTCGACGTCGAGGTGGACCGCGGCGGCCACACGCACGCCATCAGCTTCCGGCGCGGCGTGCCCGGTGCCTTCGCGGGCGAGGGCGCCGACGCCAAGTTCGAGGCGAAGAGCGGCCTGCGCAAGACCAAGAAGATCCCCAGGACCCGCACCGGCACGCGCGTGCGGTACTGGGCCGACCGCCAGATCTTCCTCAAGGACGCCAAGCTCTCCCTGGACAACCTGCACCAGCGCGCTCGGCAGACCGCCTTCCTCGTGCCGGGCCTGACGATCGTCGTCCGCGACGAGTTCGGCCTGGGTGAGGGCGGCAGCAAGGGCGAGGAGTCCTTCCGCTTCGACGGCGGCATCAGCGAGTTCTGCGAGTACCTGGCGGGCGACAAGCCGGTCTGCGACGTCCTCCGCTTCTCGGGCAAGGGCACCTTCAAGGAGACGGTCCCCGTCCTCGACGAGCACGGCCAGATGACCCCCACCGAGGTCACCCGTGAACTGGGCGTGGACGTCGCGATGCGCTGGGGCACCGGGTACGACACCACCATCCGGTCCTTCGTCAACATCATCGCCACCCCCAAGGGCGGCACCCACGTCTCCGGCTTCGAACAGTCCCTGACGGGCGTGTTCAACGACGTGCTGCGGGCCAAGAAGCTGCTGCGGGTGGCCGAGGACAACATCGTCAAGGACGACGCCCTCGAGGGCCTCACCGCCGTCGTGACCGTCCGCCTGGCCGAGCCGCAGTTCGAGGGCCAGACCAAGGAGGTCCTGGGCACCTCGGCGGCCCGCCGCATCGTGAACAACGTGGTCACCAAGGAGCTGAAGGCGTTCCTGACCAGCACGAAGCGGGACGCCGCCGCACAGGCCCGGGTCGTCATGGAGAAGGTGGTGGCCGCCGCCCGTACGCGCGTCGCGGCCCGCCAGCACAAGGACGCCCAGCGCCGGAAGACCGCCCTGGAGTCCTCGTCCCTGCCGGCGAAGCTCGCCGACTGCCGCAGCGACGACGTCGACCGCAGCGAACTGTTCATCGTCGAGGGCGACTCCGCGCTCGGTACGGCCAAGCTGGCGCGGAACTCCGAGTTCCAGGCTCTGCTGCCGATCCGGGGCAAGATCCTCAACGTGCAGCGGTCGTCCGTGACCGACATGCTGAAGAACGCCGAGTGTGGCGCGATCATCCAGGTCATAGGAGCGGGCTCGGGCCGCACCTTCGACATCGACCAGGCCCGCTACGGCAAGATCATCATGATGACCGACGCCGACGTGGACGGCTCCCACATCCGCTGCCTGCTGCTCACGCTGTTCCAGCGCTACATGCGGCCGATGGTCGAGGCCGGCCGGGTCTTCGCCGCGGTGCCGCCGCTGCACCGCATCGAGATCGTCCAGCCGAAGAAGGGCCAGGACAAGTACGTCTACACGTACTCCGACCGCGAGCTGCGGGACAAGCTCATGGAGTTCCAGAGCAAGGGCATCCGGTACAAGGACTCCATCCAGCGCTACAAGGGTCTGGGCGAGATGGACGCCGACCAGCTGGCCGAAACCACGATGGATCCCCGTCACCGCACCCTGCGGCGGATCAACCTCTCCGACCTGGAGGCCGCCGAACAGGTCTTCGACCTGCTGATGGGCAACGACGTGGCGCCGCGCAAGGAGTTCATCTCCAGCTCGGCGGCGACGCTGGACCGGTCGCGCATCGACGCGTAGCCGCTGCGCCGGACCTCGGCCGACAGCGCTTGCCCGAGGAAGGCGGAGCCGGTCGGCCGAGGTGTCCGAGGACGGCTGACTTCGGCGGCGGGGGCGGGCGACGGGATGGGCGGCCGACGGAGCGGGCGGTGGTCTGCATCCGGGGCCCGGTTCCTTTGCGCCTGCCAGGTGATCCTCTTCGGCGGGCCGGGTGGTCCTCCTGCCGCTGCCAGGCGGTCCTCCGAGACCGTCCGGACGGGCTTCGGCGATGGCCGGATGGTTTTTCGCCGCATGGCGGATGTAGCGCCTTCGCCGGCCGGACGCGGCGGTCAGGGGGTGTCCGCCGCCAGGACGCGGCGGGCCGCCGTACGGCTGTGACGGCGGCGGCTGGTCCCGGCAGCGCAGCCCGCAGGGGGAGCCGTCGTGAGCAGCATGCGCGCCCACCGGTCACCAGCACTCTCGGCCGGGAGCCGAGCCGCTCGCGGTCGGTCGGCCTTGAAAGCCGCCACGACCGACCTCCGCCTCCCGCCGCGGAGCGGTGGATGCACCTGCCGGATCTACACCCGTGGGTGGAGACCAGCCGCCCCAGGTTTCCACCCGTGATCCACCCCGGCTCCGATCTCCCGACCTGCGCTTTTCCGTAGCTTCGTAGGTGTCGGCAGCAGCCGCTTCCGGCAACAATTTCTCGCTCACGGAGGCTTGGATGTCCGGGCTCGTCAACCTGCTGGTGATCGTGGCCGTCGCCGCCATAGTGATCGCGCGGCAGTTCCGCGCCCGCGCGATCAACACCGACCGGCGCTGGTGGCTGATCCCCGCGGTCCTCGCCGTCGTCGCGCTGCGCGAGCCGGGCATCCTCGACGCCCATCACCGTGCGGGATCCGCCGCGCTGCTCGCGGTGGAGCTGCTCATCGGTGTGGCCACCGGCGCCGGCTGGGCCTGGACGACCCGCATCTGGACGGAACCGGACGGCGTCGTGTGGACCAAGAGCACGAAGGCGAGCATTGCCGTATGGATCGTGGGCATAGCCCTCCGCATCGGCATCTACGCACTCGGCACGGTACTCGGCCTGCACCAGAACAGCTCCGCCCTGATGTGCGCTCTCGCCGTCACCCTGCTGGTCCGCGGCGGAATCCTGGTCTGGCGGGCGCAGTCGCTCAGCACCGGGAACCACCCCGCTCCGACGTACGGTGACGGCATGCGGTCGGTCAGGAGGGAGCGCGCGTGAAGGAGAACGCCTGGACATGCTGGCCGTCACGGGAGGCGCTCGGCCGCGACGGAATCTCCCGGCCCCGGCGCGCGATCGCCTGGTCCGTCAGGTGCCTGGTGATCGGCATGCTCCTGTGGGGGGCGTACCACCAGAGGCACATCGGCCTCTGGGGCGGACTCGCCGCGATGGCCGGGGTCCTCACCACCGCTCTGCTCGCCTGGGCCTTCTTCCGGACCACCTACCAGCACCGACTGGTGCCCTCCCTGGCGCTGATGGCCGCACTCATGGGCATCGCGGTCGTCGGTGAGGCCACGGGGTTCAGAGGACCGGCACTCCTGATCTGGTGCGGCTGCGGCATCGGCGCCCTGGAGCGGCTGCCGCTCGCGGCCGCGGCTCCGGTGACCTCGGTGGGTCTGGCGGCGTACTCCGCCTTCAACAACGACGTCTGGCTGACCACGGCCGCCTCGGTCGCGGGCATGGCCCTCGCCGGATACGTCCTGCGGCTGGACGCCGAAGCCCGCGGTCACGCGCAGCAACTGCTTGCCCAGGAGCGCGCCGCCCGGGCGGCCGAGGCGGAGTCGGCGGCGCTGGCCGAGAGAGCCCGTATCGCGCGGGAGATCCACGACGTGCTGGCCCACAGCCTCTCGGCGCAGCTGGTGCATCTGGAGGCCGCCCGGCTGCTGATCGAGAGCGGCGCGGACCAGGAACGCATCCTGGAGCGTGTGGTGGCCGCCCGGGGCATGGCCCGCGACGGACTCGCCGAGACCCGGCAGGCCCTGTCCGCACTCCGGGGCGAGCTGACCCCGCTGGAGGACTTCCTGAGTGAACTCGTCAGCGGGACCGACGGCGCGCAGGTCACTGTGACGGGTGAGCGAAGGCCCCTGCCGGCCGAGGCTTCCCAGGCCGTGCGCAGGGTCGCCCAGGAGGCGCTGACGAACGTCCGCAAGCACGCGCAGGGCGCCCAGGTGCACCTGCGGCTCGACTACAGCGAGCGCGAAGTGACGCTGGACGTACGGGACTGGGGCGGGCGGCCGGGCGAACTCTCCGAGTCCGGAGCCGGGTACGGTCTGCTGGGGATGCGCGAGCGGGCCGAGCTGCTGGGCGGCTCACTGGACGCGCGGCCGGACGAGGAGGGGTTCGTGGTGACGCTGAAGGTGCCTGTATGACGGAGACGGAGGGGGAGAAGAAGCCCGCGCGGGTGGTGGTCGCCGACGACCAGACCGTGGTCCGGGAGGGCATCGTGATGCTGCTCGGGCTGCTGCCGGGGGTGGAGGTCGTGGGTGCCGCGGGAGACGGCGAGGAGGCGGTGCGCCTGGTCGGGGAACTGGCACCGGACGTCGTCCTGATGGATCTCCGGATGCCCCGCTGCGACGGCGTGGAGGCCACCCGGCGGATCCGGGCGCAGTACCCCGGGACCCAGGTCGTGGTGCTCACCACGTACGCGGACGACGAATCGCTGTTCCCCGCGTTGCGCGCCGGCGCCCGGGGCTATCTGACCAAGGACGCGGGCGGTGACGAGATCGTGCGGGCCGTGGAGAGCGTCCTGTCGGGGGACGCGGGTCTGTCACCCAGTGTCCAGCGTCGGCTGCTGGAGCGGCTGTCCCAGCCCGAGCCCGTCCCGCCGGCGACCGTCGAGGAGCCGCCCGACGGACTGACCGCGCGGGAGACCGAGGTGCTGCTGCTGATCGCCGATGGGCTGAGCAATCAGGAGATCGCCCGCAAGCTGCATGTGTCGACCGCGACCGTGAAGACACACATCAACAACCTGTTCTCCAAAACGGGTCTCAAGGACCGCGCACAGGCGGTGCGTTACGCCTACAGCAAGGGGCTGGTGCGGCCGCCCACACAGTGAATCACCTGATGGGGTGAAGAGCCGGAGGAAGAAGAGTCAGAGAACTTCCCGATCTGTCCATCCTTGGGCATGCAGTCAAGCAACGGTCGTGCCCATGGCGCTGGGGACGGTCCCGAGAGTTCGGCCGAGAACCCGCAGGACCACGGCGCGCCCTCCCGCGACATGCCGTACGAAGACCCCTGGTACGACGCCCTGGCCTGCGGCTGGGGCGAGCTGGACAGCACCGGTGTGCCGGCGCCGGTGGTGCCGTCGGCCCGCGGGGAGCTGAGCGGAGCGACGGTTCGCGCTCGCGATGTGTACGTCGAGGTGCAGCGCAGCGCGGCCTTCCAGGAGGTACGCACCAGATACCGGAGGTTCGTCGTGCCGGGAGTCGCCGCCTTCCTCGCCTGGTACGTGGGCTTCGTGGTCACCGCCACGGCCGCCCCCGGGCTCATGGCCCGGCCCGTGACGGGCGCGGTGAACGTGGCCATGGTGGCCGGGCTGGGGCAGTTCCTCACCACGTTCCTGCTGACCTGGGCCTACGCCCGGCATGCGCGGCTCCGCCGGGACCGGGCGGCGCTGGAGCTGCGCTGGGACACCCAGGAACTGGCCCGCGAAGCGCGGGGAGGTGCCTCGTGACCGCTGATCATCAAAGGCTGGCACTGCTGCTGTTCAGCGGTTTCGTGGCCGTCACCCTCGGGATCACGACGTGGGTGAGCCGTCGACGGCAGGGTTCGGCGGAGGAGTTCTATGCCGGAGGGCGGCTGTTCTCTCCCATGGAGAATGGTTTTGCCATCGCCGGTGACTACATGTCGGCCGCCTCCTTCCTCGGCGTCACCGGGCTCATCGCGCTGTACGGGTACGACGGGATGCTGTACGTCGTGGGCTTCCTGGTGGCCTGGCTGGTGGTGCTGTTCCTGGTGGCCGAACTCGTGCGCAACTGCGGGCGGTTCACCCTGGCCGACGTGGTGGCCGCGCGGATGAGCGAGCGACCGGTGCGGATCGCCGCGGGAACTTCCTCGGTCACCGTGTCCGTCCTGTATCTGGTGGCGCAAATGGTCGGCGCGGGCAGTCTGGTGGCGCTGCTGCTGGGGCGGACGAGCGGGGCTGCGCAGGCCTGGGCGGTCATCGGGGTCGGCGCGCTCATGGTGATCTATGTGTCGTTGGGAGGGATGCGGGCCACCACCTGGATCCAGATCGTGAAGGCGGTGCTGCTGCTCAGCGGCACGATCGCGCTGACGGTGCTCGTCCTGCTCCGCTTCCACGGCGACGTCGACCGCCTGCTGCTCACGGCCGCGGACCGCAGCGGTCACGGAAGGGCCTTCCTGGCGCCTGGCCTGAAGTACGGCGGCACATGGACCGCCCGCCTGGACTTCATCAGCCTGGGGCTCGCCCTCGTGCTGGGCACGGGGGGACTGCCGCACATCCTGTCCCGCTTCTACACCGTGCCCACCGCGCGGGCCGCCCGCCGTTCCGCGGTCTGGTCCATCGGGCTGATCGGCGGCTTCTACCTGATGACGATCGTCCTCGGCTTCGGTGCGGCCGCGGTGGTGGGGACGGATGCGGTGCGCGGTTCGAACGCGGCCGGGAACACGGCGGTGCCGCTGCTCGCCCTCGACCTGGGCGGCGGCGCGGGCTCCACCGGCGGAACGGTTCTGTTCGCGGTCGTAGCCGCCGTCGCCTTCGCCACGATCCTCGCCGTGGTGGCCGGCATCACGCTCGCCTCGTCGGCGTCGGTGGCGCACGACCTGTACGCCTCGCTGCGGCGCTCGCGCGGCACGGCACGCAGCGAGGTGGCCGTGGCGCGGTGGGCGGCGGTCGCCATCGGTGTCATGGCGATCGCGCTCGGGCTGCTGGCCCGTGACCTCAACGTCGCCTTCCTCGTCGGCCTCGCCTTCGCCGTCGCCGCGTCGGCGAATCTTCCGGTGCTGCTGTACTCGCTGTTCTGGCGCGGCTTCACCACGCGCGGCGCGGTGTGGGCCGTGTACGGCGGGCTGATCCCGGCGCTCGCACTGGTGCTGCTCTCCCCGGTGGTCTCCGGCAGCCCGTCCTCACTGTTCCCGGACGTCGACTTCCAGTACTTCCCGCTGCAGAACCCCGGCATCGTCTCCATCCCGCTCGGCTTCCTCGCCGGCTGGCTCGGCACGATCACCTCCGACGAGGTCGCCGACGAGGCCAAGTACGCCGAGACGGAGGTCCGGTCGCTGACCGGCGCCGGCGCCGCGTAGCCGGGCAGAACCGTTCAGCCGGTTGGGCAGGCCGCCGCCGGCCCGGCTGCCTCAGGGCGCCACCCAGGCGTAGCGGTGCTCAGGCCGGCCGGTGTCGCCGTACTTCAGGGAGAGCCGGAGCCGGCCGGCCTGTTCGAGGTGGCGGAGATAGCGCTGGGCCGTGGAGCGGCTCAGGCCCGTCCGCGCGGCCACCTCGTGGGCGGACAACGGCTGGTCCGCGCGGTGCAGGACGCCGCAGATCAGATCGGTCGTCGGCTCCGAGTGGCCGCTCGGCAGGCCGGGCGCGGACGGTGCGGGAGACGCCCGCAGCGCCCCGAAGATCCGGTCGACCTGCTCCTGACCGGTCAGGCCGTGGCCGCCGACCCGGTCCACGGTGCGACGCAGCGCGGCATAGGAGTCGAGGCGGGCCCGCAGGGCGGCGAAGGTGAACGGTTTGACCAGGTAGTGCAGGGCGCCCAGGCGCATCGCCTGCTGCACGGTCGTCACGTCGCTTGCCGCGGTGATCATGATGACATCCGTGCCGTGACCCTGCTCCCGCATGCGGTGCACGAGATCGAGACCCGTCTGGTCCGGCAGGTAGTGGTCGAGCAGGACCAGGTCGATGGTGCCGCGTTCGACGGCGGCCAGTGCCTGGGCGGCGCTGTGCGCGCGGGCGGTCACCCGGAAGCCGGGAACCTTTCCCACGTACTTGGCGTTTATCTCAGCGACGCGGAAGTCGTCGTCCACGACCAGGACGTCAATCATCAGGCCTCTCCTTCAAGGCCGACGAGCGTTAAGCCCGTGTTTCGGCTCCGCAGTTGTAGCGCGAGCAAAAAGAGCACAACAGGCTCTTGCGAGCAAAAGAACGGCTTGTGCTCACAAGACTCCTGCGGTGGCCGGGGCCACACCTACCGTCCCGGGCCATGAGCGCACACACCAGCCCCGCCATCGAGCTGCGGGGCGCGAGCAAGACCTTCAGAACCCCGTCAGGGGGACTGCACACGGCCGTGCGCGGCCTGGACCTCACCGTCGAGCGGGGCGAGTTCGTGGCCGTCGTAGGACCGACCGGCTGCGGAAAGTCCACCACGCTGACGCTGGTCAGCGGCCTGGAGGAGCCCACCGAGGGTGAGGTGCTGGTGGCCGGCGAGCCGGTCGGCGGTGTCGGAGACAAGGTCGGCTTCGTCTTCCAGCAGGACGCCACCTTCCCGTGGCGCACGGTCCTGTCCAACGTCATGGCCGGCCCGCGCTTCCGGGGCGTGCCGAAGGCCGAGGCCAGGGAGAAGGCCCGGGAGTGGCTGGCCCGCGTCGGCCTCGCCGCCTTCGAGGACCGCTACCCGCACCAGCTCTCCGGCGGTCAGCGCAAGCGCGTCGCCCTCGCCGCCACCTTCGTCAACGACCCCGAGATCCTGCTGATGGACGAGCCGTTCTCGGCCCTGGACGTGCAGACCCGCGCGCTGATGTCGGACGAGCTGCTGGAGCTGTGGGAGGGCACGGGCGCCTCGGTCGTCTTCGTCACCCATGACCTGGAGGAGTCCATCGCGCTCGCCGACAAGGTCGTCGTGATGACCGCGGGCCCCGCGACCGTGAAGCAGGTCTTCGACATCGATCTGCCGCGGCCGCGCAAGGTCGAGTCGGTACGCCTCGAGCCGCGGTTCATCGAGATCTACCGCGAGATCTGGGAGTCCCTCGGCGAAGAGGTCCGCATCACCCGCGAGAGGGGTGCCGCTCATGTCGCCTGAGGTCATCAGCACGCCGGTCGTCGACACGGCCAAGGTCCCGGGGCGCGCCCAGTCGCGCGCTCAGGCCGCCCGCAGGCGCAAGGTGGTCGTCTCCGCTGCGCGGGTGCTCCTCCTGGTAGCCGTGCTCGGCCTGTGGGAAGGGCTGTCCCGGGCCAAGATCATCGACCCGTTCAACTTCTCGATGCCCTCGCGGATCTGGGACCAGATCCGCACCTGGGTGATGCACGGAACGGCACAGGGCTCGCTGGGCGAGCAGATCTGGGCCACGCTGCAGGAAGCGCTGCTCGGCTGGGTCATCGGTGTCGTCGCCGGTGTGATCTTCGGTATCGCTCTGGGGCGGATCGCCTTCCTCGCCGACGTCCTCGGTCCGTACGTCAAGGTGCTCAACTCCATCCCCAGGATCGTGCTGGCCCCGGTCTTTCTGATCTGGTTCGGCCTGGGCCCCGCCTCCAAGGTCGCGTCGGCCGTGGTGCTGGTGTTCTTCCCGGTGTTCTTCAACGCCTTCCAGGGCGCTCGCGAAGTCGACCGCAATCTGGTCGCCAACGCCCGGATCCTCGGCGCGAGCAATCGCCGGGTGACGCTTCAGGTGGTCATCCCGTCGGCCACCTCCTGGATCTTCACCAGCCTCCACGTCAGCTTCGGCTTCGCCCTCATCGGCGCCATCGTCGGCGAGTACATCGGTGCCACCAAGGGCATCGGCCTACTCGTCGCCGCGTCCCAGGGCACCTTCAACGCCGCCGGTGTCTACGCCGCGATGGTCATCCTCGCCGTCGTCGCCCTCGCCGCCGAGGGCCTGCTGACCTTCGCCGAGCGCCGCATCTTCCGGTGGAAGCCGGCGCACTCCGACTGAGCCCGCCCACCGAGCGCCGCCCCGAGGCCCGGCGCTCCAAGTCCCCGCCTGCCCCGTACAGCCCTCTCCCAAGGACGTGAACCGCCATGCGCAAGACCGCCAGATACGTCTCCCTCGCCGCCTCCGGCCTGCTCGCCCTCTCCTCGCTCACTGCCTGCGCCAATGACGCGGCGAGCAGCACCTCCGCCGACGCCGGCAGCAAGGGCGACGGCCAGGGTACGAAGGTCAAGATCATGGTCGGTGGCCTGGACAAGGTCATCTATCTGCCGGCGATGCTGACCCAGCGGCTCGGCTACTTCGACTCCGAGGGCCTCGACGTGGAACTCCTCAGTGAGCCCGCCGGTGTCCAGGCCGAGACAGCGCTCGTCTCCGGCCAGGTCCAGGGCGCCGTCGGCTTCTACGACCACACTCTCGACCTGCAGACGAAGGGCAAGTCGGTGGAGTCCGTCGTGCAGTTCTCGCACGCGCCCGGCGAGGTGGAGGTCGTCTCCGCCGAGCAGGCGAAGGACATCACGGCACCGAAGGACTTCAAGGGCAAGAAGCTCGGTATCACCGGTCTCGGTTCCTCGACCGACTTCCTCACCAAGTACCTGGCGGTCAAGAACGGTCTGAAGGTCAGCGATGTCACCCCGGTCGCCGTGGGCGCGGGCCCGACCTTCATCGCCGCGTTGCAGCAGGGCTCGATCGACGCCGGTATGACGACGGACCCGACCGTCGCCACGATCCTCGACAAGAAGGCCGGGAAGGTCCTCCTCGACATGCGCACCCCCGAGGGTTCGCAGAAGGCGCTCGGAGGGCCGTACCCGTCGTCAAGTCTGTACATGCAGACGGACTGGGTGAACGGGCACAAGGACACCGTGCAGAAGTTGGTCAACGCATTCGTCAAGACACTCAAGTGGATGTCCACGCACAGCGCCGACGAGATCGCCGCCAAGATGCCCGCCGACTACTCCCAGGGCAACAAGGCGCTCTACGCGCAGGCCATCAAGAGCACCCTGCCGATGTTCACCGACGACGGCGTGATGCCCCAGGGCGGCCCCGAGACCGTTGAGAAGGTCCTCAAGGCGTTCAACCCCAACATCAAGAACGCCAAGGTCGACTTGAGCAGGACGTACACGACCGAGTTCGTCGACGCTGCCAAGTAGACAGGTCCGCTCAGCCGCGGGTCGCCCACCCGTAACGGTGTTCCGGGCGGCCCGCGTCGCCGTACCTGAGGGTCAGCCGGGCCCGGCCGGTGCGCTCCAGGAGCTTCAGATACCGCTGGGCCGTCTGCCGGCTGACCCCGGTGCGCTCGGCGATCTCCTGGGCGGACAGCGGCCCTTCGGCGTTCATCAGCGCCTGGCGCACCAGCTCGGCGGTCGTCGGGGAGTGCCCCTTGGGCAGCTCCGGCTCCGAGGGAGCGGACAGGGCGCCGAAGATGCGGTCCACCTCCGCCTGTTCGGCCTCGCCGCCGCCGTCCAGGGTGCGCCGCAACTGCGCGTACGCCTCCAGCTTGGCGCGCAGACCGGCGAAGGCGAACGGTTTCACCAGGTACTGCAGCGCCCCCTGCCGCATCGCGGCCTGGACGGTCGACACGTCCCGCGCCGCCGTCACCATGATCACGTCCGCCTGGTGGCCGCGCCGGCGCATCTCCCGGACGACCGCGAGACCGGTGTCGTCGGGCAGGTAGTGGTCCATGAGGACGAGGTCCAGCCGCGGCAGCCTCTCCACCTGCCGGAGCGCCTCCGCGGCGCTGTGTGCCTCGCCGGCGACATGGAATCCCGGCACCTTCTCCACGTACGCGGCGTTGACCCGGGCGACGCGGGTGTCGTCGTCTACGACCAGGACCTCGATCATCGCGTCTCCTCCTCGGCGACGGCAGCGGGCTCGGACGACTCCCCGAGCACCGCGGGTTCCAGCTCCGGCTCGGTCAGCGCCTCCGGCAGGACCACGGTGAACTCCGCGCCGCCACCGTCCGCCTCGCCGACCGTCGCGCTCCCGCCCTGCCGTTCGGCGAGCCGGCGCACCAGCGAGAGCCCGAGGCCTCGTTTGCCGTGCGCGGGCGGCTTCTTGGTGGACCAGCCGTCGGTGAAGACCAGCTCCCGCTGGTCCGCAGGGATCCCGGGGCCCGTGTCGCACACCTTGAGGACGACCGTACGACCCTCGGTGCGCAACTCGACCTCCACGCGCGCGTGGAGTGTGCCGGCGACCGCGTCGAGGGCGTTGTCCAC
This sequence comes from Streptomyces puniciscabiei, assembly GCF_006715785.1. NCBI lineage: Bacteria > Bacillati > Actinomycetota > Actinomycetes > Kitasatosporales > Streptomycetaceae > Streptomyces > Streptomyces puniciscabiei. The sequence continues at coordinate 1,071,695 of NZ_VFNX01000001.1, read as the reverse complement.
CAGGTTGCCCACGACCGTGACCAGACCCCGCGGATCGATCAGCCGGTCGGGCAGCCGGGTGCGCTCCGACACCCACAGCGCGACGCCCCGCTCGGCCGCCACGGTCGCCTTGCCGACCAGGAGCGCCGCGAGCAGGGGATCCTGGATCTTCTCGGTGACCTGCTCGGCGGTGACCCGGTGGTCGCCGACCACCTCGCCGACGAACTCCACGGCGTCGTCGTACATCTCCAGCTCCAGCAGTCCGAGCACGGTGTGCATGCGGTTGGCGTGCTCGTGGTCCTGGGCGCGCAGGGCGTCGATCAGCCCGCGCGTGGAGTCGAGTTCACGCCCCAGCCGCTCCAGTTCGGTGCGGTCGCGCAGGGTGGCCACGGCGCCGCCGTCGTCGGTGGGCATGCGGTTGGCGACCAGCACCCGCTGGCCGCGCACGGTGAGCAGATCGGTGCCCGTCACCCGGCCGGCCAGGACGTCCGTCGTACGGCCCGCGCCGAGCGCCTCGTCGGGGGTCTGCCCGACGGCCTCGTCACCGATGCCCAGCAGCCGCCGCGCCTCGTCGTTGAGCAGGCGGACACGGCCGCCGCGGTCGAGGGCGACCACACCCTCGCGGATGCCGTGCAGCATCGCCTCACGCTCCGCGAGCAGCGCCGAGATGTCGGAGAAGGCCAGGTCCCGGGTCTGCCGCTGGACCCGGCGGGAGATCAGCCAGGCGGCCAGCGCGCCCACCGCGAGAGCGCCGCCGGCGTATGCGAACAGGCCCGGGATCGCGCTGATCAGCCGCGCCCGCACGCTGTCGTAGGCGATACCGACCGAGACCGCCCCGATGATGCGGTGGTGGGTGTCGTACAGGGGCACCTTTCCGCGGGCGGAGCGGCCCAGGGTGCCGTTGTCGATCTCCATGACCTCATGACCGGTCAGGGCCGGTTTGGGGTCGGTGGAGACGTGCTCGCCGATCTCCGAGAGGGTGGTGTGCGACCAGCGCATTCCCCGCCGGTCCATCACCACGATGTACTCCGCGTGCGTGGCCCGCCGGATCCGCTCGGCCTCCTCCTGCACCGGACCGTTCTGGGTCGGCGGAGTGGTCAGCACGCCCTCGGCGATCTGCGGGTCCTGGGCCGTCGTCTGCGCGATGGCCAGCGCGCGCCGTTCCGCCTCCTGGTCCAGCTGCTTGCTCAGCGGTGCCAGGAACAGCCCGGTCGCGAGCACCGCGACCCCCGCGGCGATCGCCACCTGCATCAGCAGCACCTGCGAGAACACCCGCCGCGGCAGACCGAGGCGCAGACGGCGTGCGGGGGGAGTGGGGCTCATACCCCCGAAGGTACGTGGGGTGGCCCGACGCGCCCCAGGGGGTGTGGTGGGGATCTCTTGACCAGTTCTTGAACGAGACGGTCGCCGCTGCGAGGAGCGCTCAGCTCGCCAGCGCCGTCGGCCTCAGCTCGCGCACCGCCACGACGTCCATCCGGGCCGGTGTGCCCAGCACAGCCGCGCCGCAGCTCTCCGGCCGGGGCGGCTGCGACGCCCCCTGCGCCACGGTCACCCGCCAGCGGCGGCCGTCGGCGTGCCCGACGGTGACCTCCCAGCGCGGGGCCGCGCCGTCGGTCCGTACGACGCTCAGCAGCCCCGCCCGGTACTCGCCCGCCACCGACCGGACGGCCAGTTCGGCCGCCTGGCCGGGCCGTTCCCAGGCGGAGCAGCCGCGGCATCCCTCGACCACCACGCGCCCCTCCTGAGCGCCGTGCAGCGCCTCCTTGATGGTGTGCGCCCCGGCGCGGCCGTAGGCGTAGCCGTACGGCAGGACGAGTACGGTCGGCGAGAAGCGATGTCCACCCAGATGGGTGACCTCCCACACTCCGCGCACCCCTGAGGCGGACAGTTCGGCGGCGAGGGGACGGCCCAGGAGGGCGCAGCAGCGGTCGCGTTTGCCGTTGGTGCACACGAGGGCGAGCGGGTCACCGCGGTGCGGCCGCCCCCCGAGCGCGGCACCGAAGGAGCGGTGGTCACCCGCCCCGAGGGCCGCGAAGTCGAGCCCGAGGAGCCGCCGCGGATCACGGATCGTGGCGCTGTGCAGCCAGACGCGGCCCGGCACGGTGTGCGCGGCGTACACCTGCCGGTCGGCGGGCCCGCCGGGGTCGGCGTGGCGTCCCGGGCGGCGGATGAGCGCGATGCGGACGCCGGTTCCGCCGGCGGCCGCCTCCAGGGCCCGGCCCAGCGCGCGGTCCAGATGGCTCGAAGTCAGCGCCTTGGCACCCCACGGGCCGGGCTGTTCCAGCAGCAGCCACGTCGTCGCCGTGGCCGCCGTACCGGAGACGGGCTCGTCGAGGCTCCGGGAGACGGTCGCGCACCTACTCACAGAGGTGAGCCTAACCTGACTCTCCGCGGGGCGACTTCCGGCCATGGGAGTGTCCTGCTCCGGCAGGGGGACGGCCTGCTCGGGCATGGGACGGCCTACTCCGGCAGGGGCTGCGGAGGCCGCGGACCGACGTAGTGGCCCACCGGGCGCATGCGCAGCGGGCGCTCGCCGTACTCCTCCAGGGCGTGTGCGATCCAGCCCGCCGTCCGCGCGACGGCGAAGATCGTCTCGCCGGCCGTGGCGGGCATGCCGCTGGACGCGGTGAACACCGCCAGGGCCAGGTCGACGTTGGCGTGCAGCGGGGTGTGCCGGGCGGTGGTGGCGACGATGTCCCGGGCGGCGAGCAGGGCGGACTCCGCGCGCGGTACCTGCTCCAGCAGGCCGAACAGCACGCTCGCGCGCGGGTCCTCGCCGGTGTACAGCCGGTGGCCGAGCCCCGGGACCCGGCGGCCTGCACGCAGTTCACCTGCGATCACCGGGACCGCCGTGCCCTGGTCGAGCACGTCGAGCAGCATGCGGTGGGCGTCACCGCTCGCGGCGCCGTGCAGTGGGCCCTCCAGGACGCCGAGCCCGGCCGAGACGGCCGCGTAGGCATGCGCACGGGCCGAGGCGGCGACCCGGACCGCGAGCGTGGAGGCGGCCAGATCGTGGTCGGCGAGCAGCGCGAGCGCGGTGTCCAGGACGCGCAGGGACGCCTCGTCGGCGGGACGGCCGGTCAGCCGGCCCCAGAGCCGGTGGGCGAGCGGACCGTCGTCCTTGTGGTCGTGGCGGACCGGCGGCAGCGCGGCGACGAGCGTGGGGATCAGGATCCGCGCGGTGTTCAGCACGGCGTCCTCGGACAGGTCGAAGCGCAGCGGGTCCTCGGCCGCCGCGGCGACGGCCGCCACGCGCAGCCGGTCGGTGGGGGAGGCGTGCTCGGACAGCGCGTTCACCGCGCGGCGTGCGACCTCGACGGTGGGGCCGGGCGCGGAGAAGGTGACGCCCGGGGTGAGCCGGGCCGTCCACAGCCACTCCGCGACCTCCTCGTAGGAGTGCCGCAGCGCCAGCTCGACGGCGTCCACGCCGCGGAAGTAGTACCGGTCCTGCTCGATCAGCGTGATGCGGGTCCGGACGGACAGGTCCGCGCCGGAGCCCGGCGTGGTGGCCGCCTCGCGGCGGTGGCGCCGGGCCAGGGCCTCGACCTCCTTGGCCTCGAAGGTGCTGGCACGGCCGCCGGGCTCGCGCCTGCTGCTGAGCAGGCCGCGGCTCACGTACGCGTACACCGTCTCCGGCTTCACGCCGAGCAGTTCGGCGGTCTCCCTGGTGGTCAGCCTGCGCCCGGCACGGCCGGGAGCGGATTCGTGATCGCGCATGGAGGTCACCGTAGCCGCCTCTGCACATGTTGATCGGACTGAGTTGATTCAATCAATATTGACAGAGGAGCAGTCAAGCATGGACAGTCAGATCAAGTCCAGGGAGGAGAACCATGGCCATCAACAGGACCGCAACCCCGCTCATCGACGCACCGCGCGGTCTCGCCGGCGTCGTCGTCGCCGAGACCGAGATCGGCGACGTGAGGGGACGCGAGGGCTTCTACCACTACCGCCAGTACTCGGCCGTGGAACTGGCGCGGACCCGCGGCTTCGAGGACGTCTGGCACCTGCTGGTCCACGGCACGCTCCCGGACGCGCAGCGCGGCGCCGCCTTCGCCGCCGAAACCGCGGCACTGCGGCGGCTCCCCGAGGAGGTCCGCGCGGCGCTGCCCGTGATCGCCGCGGCGAGCCGCCTCTCCGGCCCGCTGTCCGGACTGCGCACGGCCCTGTCCCTGCTGGGCTCGGCGCGCGGGCTGCGACCGGTGTACGACATCGACGCCGACCGGCGTCGCGCCGACACCCTGGCCGTCTGCGCGGCCGTACCCACGCTGCTCACCGCGCTGTACCGGCTCGGTCAGGGACTTGCCCCGGTCGAGCCGCGGGAGGACCTCCCCTACGCGGCCAACTACCTGTACATGCTCACCGGCGAGGAACCCGAGCCGCGCCAGGCGCGTGCGGTCGAGCAGTATCTGATCTCAACCATTGATCATGGGTTCAATGCATCAACCTTCACCGCCCGCGTCATCGCCTCCACCGGCGCCGACGTGGCCGCATGCCTGACCGGAGCCGTGGGTGCCCTGTCCGGGCCGTTGCACGGCGGCGCGCCCAGCCGGGCCCTGGACACCCTGGAGGCCATCGGCACCCCGGACCGGATCGACCCCTGGATCCGCGAGCGGGTGCTCGCCGGCGACCGGATCATGGGCTTCGGACACGCCGTCTACCGCACGGAGGACCCCCGTTCCCGGATGCTGCGGGAGATCGCCCAGGGCTTCGGCGGTCCGCGCGTCGACTTCGCGGTGGAGGTCGAGCGCCGCGTCGAGGCGATCCTCGCCGAGCTGAAGCCCGGCCGTGAACTCCACACCAACGTGGAGTTCTACGCCGGCGTGGTCATGGAACTCTGCGGACTGCCCCGGGAGATGTTCACCCCCACCTTCGCCGCGGCGCGGGTGGTGGGCTGGAGCGCCAACATCCTGGAACAGGCGGCCGACTCGAAGATCATCCGTCCGGTCGCGCGGTATGTGGGGCCGACGCCGCCGGTCGCGGTGCCGGCCGCCGGCTGACACACCCGCCCCAGGGGCCCCTCCTATCCTGGACCGGCAGTCGGTCCACACGAGAGAGGTCGCCCATTGGGGAACAGCCCTGCGAACAGCCCGGACAGCAGCCGCAGCCCGCAGCAGATCCCGGTCGTCGTGCTCGCCGGTTTCCTCGGCTCCGGGAAGACCACACTCCTCAACCACCTGCTGCACCGCAGCGGAGGCAGCCGGATCGGGGCGATCGTCAACGACTTCGGGGCCGTCGAGATCGACGCGATGGCTGTCGCCGGCGCCCTCGGCGACTCGACCGTCTCGCTCGGCAACGGCTGCCTGTGCTGTGCCGTCGACGCGAGCGAACTCGACCTCTACCTGGACCGGCTCGCCGACCCGCGCACCGGCATCGACGTGATCGTCATCGAGGCCAGCGGTCTCGCCGAGCCGCAGGAGCTCGTGCGGATGGTGCTGGCCAGCGAGCACCCCAGGGTCGTCTACGGCGGCCTGGTGGAGGTCGTGGACGCCGCGGAGTTCGACGACACGCGCGCGAAGCACCCCGAGATCGACCGCCACCTGGCCCTCGCCGACCTGGTCGTGGTCAACAAGCTCGACCGCGCGGACGGCGCCGACCGGGTGCTCGCCCTGGTGCGGTCCCTCACGGACCGTGCTGCCGTCGTCCCCGCCACCTACGGCCGTATCGACCCCGACTTCCTCTTCGACTGCAAGCCGAGCGAGGAACGTATCGGGCAGCTGTCCTTCGACGACCTCCACGAGCACACCGGGGGCGACGCACACGAGGACCACGCCGGTCACCTGCACACCGCCTACGACAGCCTGTCCTTCACCTCCGAGGTCCCCCTGGAGCCCCGTCGGCTCATGCGGTTCCTGGACAGCCGGCCCGAGGGGCTGTACCGGATCAAGGGGTACGTCGACTTCGGGCCGTACGACACCCGCAACCGGTACGCCGTGCACGCCGTCGGCCGGTTCCTGCGCTTCTACCCGGAACCCTGGGGCGTCGCAGGCGACCGCCTCACCCAGCTCGTGCTGATCGGCTCCGGCATCGACACCGAGTCCCTCAGCCAGGAGCTCAAGGGGTGCCGGAACGACGCCCCACACGCCGACGAGCACGGCATGTGGGGCGTCCTGCGCTATGTGCAGGGCCCGGATGTGCCGGGCCCGGAGGTGCCAGGTCCGGATGGACAAGGCCCGGACGAAGCGGACCTGGAGGATCCGCCCGCCTAGAGCACCGGTCCCGCGACCACCGCCACCGTCTTCGGCAGCGACGTGCCCGAACCGTCCCGGCGCGGGTCCAGCTCCGGCAGCTCCGCCGGGGTGCCGGTCTTCTGCGCCGCACGCGCGGGAGTGGGGCCCGCCCAGGCCAGCGACAGGCAGTCCTCGCCCTTCAGGAACCGCTGGCAGCGCACACCGCCCGTGGCCCGGCCCTTGCGCGGGAACTGGTCGAACGGGGTCAGCTTGGCGGTCGTCTGCACCGAGTCGTCCAGCGTGCCGCGCGAGCCCGCGACCGTGAACACCACCGCGTCGGCCGCCGGGTCGACCGCCGTGAAGGAGATGACCTTCGCGCCCTCGGTGAGCTTGATGCCCGCCATACCGCCGGCCGGGCGGCCCTGCGGGCGCACGATGGACGCCTGGAAGCGCAGCAACTGGGCGTCGTCCGTGATGAAGACCAGGTCCTCCTCGCCGGTGCGCAGCTCCACCGCGCCGACGATCCGGTCGCCCTCCTTCAGCGTGATGACCTCCAACTCCTCCTTGTTGGAGGGGTAGTCGGGCACCACACGCTTGACCACACCCTGCTCGGTGCCGAGCGCCAGGCCCGGGGACGACTCGTCCAGCGTGGTCAGGCAGACCACCGTCTCGTCGTCCTCCAGGGAGACGAACTCGGCCAGCGGCGCCCCTCCGGAGAGGTTGGGCGCGGTCGCCGTCTCCGGCAGCTGGGGCAGGTCGACCACGTTGATCCGCAGCAGCCGGCCCGACGAGGTCACCGCGCCGATCTCACCGCGCGCGGTCGCCGGAACCGCGGAGACGATCACGTCGTGCTTGACGCGCTTGCCGCCGGCCTGATCCGGGAACGGCTCGGCGGTCGCCGTACGGGCCAGCAGACCCGTCGAGGACAGCAGCACCCGGCACGGGGTGTCGGCCACCTGCAGCGGCACCGCGGCCACCGGGGCACCCGCGGACTCCAGCAGGACCGTACGCCGGTCGGTGCCGAACTTCTTCGCCACGTCGGCCAGTTCGGCCGAGACCAGCTTGCGCAGCTCCGCGTCGGACTCCAGGATCCGGGTCAGCTCCTCGATCTCCGCGGTGAGCCTGTCCCTCTCCGCCTCCAGCTCGATCCGGTCGTACTTGGTGAGCCGGCGCAGCGGCGTGTCGAGGATGTACTGCGTCTGCACCTCGCTCAGCGAGAAGCGCCGCATCAGGCGCTCCTTGGCCTGCGCGGAGTTCTCGCTGGACCGGATCAGCCGGATGACCTCGTCGATGTCCACCAGGGCGGTCAGCAGACCCTCGACCAGGTGCAGCCGGTCGCGCCTCTTGCCGCGGCGGAACTCGCTGCGGCGCCGGACCACGTCGAAGCGGTGGTCGAGATAGACCTCCAGCAGCTCCTTCAGGCCCAGGGTGAGCGGCTGGCCGTCCACCAGGGCGACGTTGTTGATGCCGAAGGACTCCTCCATCGGGGTCAGCTTGTACAGCTGCTCCAGGACCGCCTCCGGCACGAAGCCGTTCTTGATCTCGATGACCAGGCGCAGGCCGTGCTCGCGGTCGGTGAGGTCCTTGACGTCGGCGATGCCCTGGATCTTCTTCGCGTTGACCAGATCCTTGATCTTCGCGATGACCTTCTCGGGGCCGACCGTGAAGGGCAGCTCGGTGACGACCAGGCCCTTGCGGCGGGCGGTCACGGTCTCGACCGAGACCGTCGCCCGCATCTTGAAGGTGCCGCGGCCCGTCGCGTACGCGTCCCGGATGCCGTCCAGGCCGACGATCCGGCCGCCGGTGGGCAGGTCCGGGCCCGGGACGTGCTTCATCAGCGCGTCCAGGTCGGCGTTCGGGTGCCTGATCAGGTGCCGGGCGGCCGCGATCACCTCACGCAGGTTGTGCGGCGCCATGTTCGTCGCCATGCCGACCGCGATGCCCGAGGAGCCGTTGACCAGCAGGTTCGGGAAAGCGGCGGGCAGCGCCACCGGCTCGCGCTCCTGGCCGTCGTAGTTCGGCACGAAGTCGACCGTGTCCTCGTCGATCGACTCGGTCATCAGGCTCGTCGCCTCGGCCTGCCGGCACTCGGTGTACCGCATGGCGGCCGGCGGGTCGTCGTTGCCCAGCGAGCCGAAGTTGCCGTGGCCGTCGACGAGCGGCACGCGCATGGAGAACGGCTGGGCCATGCGCACCAGGGCGTCGTAGATCGACGCGTCGCCGTGCGGGTGCAGCTTGCCCATGACCTCGCCGACGACGCGCGCGCACTTCACATAGCCGCGGTCGGGGCGCAGGCCCATCTCGTTCATCTGGTACACGATCCGGCGGTGCACCGGCTTGAGGCCGTCACGGGCGTCCGGCAGGGCGCGCGAGTAGATGACCGAGTACGCGTACTCGAGGTAGGAGCCACGCATCTCGTCCACGACGTCGATGTCGAGGATCCTCTCCTCGAACGAATCGTCGGGCGGCGGGGTCTTCGTGCTGCGGCGGGCCATCGCTGCCGGCTCCTTGCTACTGAGCGTTTGATGGATCTGACGCGGACCATTGTGGACCGCGGCACTGACAACCCGGGCCGTGGCCCGGTCCTCCACGGTCCGTCCGGCAGCGCGAGGCACACCGGACCGGCACGGCGCAGTGCCCGCCGGCCGTCCCGCGGGCACGCGAGTCGCAGGGTACGGGATCCGCTGTGGGCGTACGTCAAGCCGGAACCTGGCCGAGGTCCCGCGCGGTTTGCATACAGTGGCAGGAACGGCAGGAAAACCGCGGTTTCCACAACCGCCTCCGCTCGCGAAGGGACGCACATGCCCATGGGTCACACGACCACAGCCGAGGCAGGCTCCGGGGGCCTGACAGCGACCGAGCACCGCCTGGCCAACGGTCTGCGCGTGGTGCTCTCCGAGGACCACCTGACCCCGGTGGCGGCGGTCTGCCTCTGGTACGACGTCGGCTCCCGCCACGAAGTCAAGGGACGTACCGGCCTGGCTCACCTTTTCGAGCACTTGATGTTCCAGGGATCGGCACAGGTCAAGGGCAACGGTCACTTCGAGCTGGTGCAGGGTGCCGGCGGCTCCCTCAACGGCACCACCAGTTTCGAGCGCACCAACTACTTCGAGACCATGCCCGCCCACCAGCTGGAGCTCGCCCTCTGGCTGGAGGCCGACCGCATGGGCTCGCTGCTGGCCGCCCTGGACGACGAGTCCATGGAGAACCAGCGGGACGTCGTCAAGAACGAGCGCCGCCAGCGCTACGACAACGTGCCCTACGGCACCGCCTTCGAGAAGCTGACCGCGCTGTCGTACCCGGAGGGCCACCCCTACCACCACACGCCGATCGGCTCGATGGCGGACCTGGACGCGGCCACCCTGGAGGACGCCCGCCAGTTCTTCCGCACCTACTACGCGCCGAACAACGCGGTGCTCTCCGTGGTCGGCGACATCGACCCCAAGCAGACCCTCGCCTGGATCGAGAAGTACTTCGGGTCGATCCCGTCCCACGACGGCAAGCCCGCCCCCCGGGACGGCGCCCTGCCGGAGATCATCGGTGAGCAGAAGCGTGAGGTCGTCGTCGAGGAGGTCCCGGCGCGCGCCCTGATGGCCGCTTACCGGCTCCCGCACGACGGCACGCGCGCGTGCGACGCCGCCGACCTCGCGCTGACCATCCTCGGCGGCGGCGAGTCCTCCCGCCTGTACAACCGGCTGGTGCGCCGCGACCGTACGGCCGTCGCGGCCGGCTTCGGACTGCTGCGCCTGGCCGGCGCGCCCTCCATGGGCTGGCTGGACGTGAAGACCTCCGGTGACGTCGAGGTCCCGGTCATCGAGACCGCCATCGACGAGGAGCTGGCCCGGTTCGCCGAGGAGGGCCCCACGCCGGAGGAAATGGAGCGCGCCCAGGCCCAGTTGGAGCGCGAGTGGCTGGACCGGCTCGGCACGGTCGCCGGCCGCGCCGACGAACTGTGCCGGTACGCCGTCCTGTTCGGCGACCCGCAGCTCGCCCTCACCGCCGTCAAGCGCGTCCTGGAGGTGACCCCCGAGGAGGTCCAGGAGGTCGCCCAGGCCCGTCTGCGCCCCGACAACCGCGCGGTCCTGGTCTACGAACCGAAGTCCCCGGAACAGGCCCCGGACGCCGACGTCCCCGAGGACCCGGAGCAGGAAGCCACCGTAGAGGCCGGTAACGAGAACGAGGAGACGGCCAAGTGACCCAGCTCGCCACCATGGACTTCCACCCCCAGCCGCAGCCCGGCCAGGCCAGGCCGTGGGCGTTCCCGGCCCCCGAGCGGGCCGCGCTCGACAACGGCCTGACCGTGCTGCGCTGCCACCGACCCGGCCAGCAGGTCGTCGCCGTCGAGGTGCTGCTGGACGCGCCCCTGGACGCCGAGCCGGCCGGCCTGGACGGCGTCGCCACGATCATGGCGCGGGCCTTCTCCGAGGGCACCGACAAGCACTCCGCCGAGGAGTTCGCCGCCGAGCTGGAGCGCGCGGGCGCCACCCTGGACGCGCACGCCGACCACCCCGGCGTCCGGCTCAGCCTGGAGGTCCCGGCCTCCCGCCTGGCCAAGGGCCTCGGCCTGCTCGCCGACGCGCTGCGTGCGCCCGCCTTCGCCGACAGCGAGGTCGAGCGCCTCGTCCGCAACCGCCTGGACGAGATCCCGCACGAGCTGGCCAACCCCTCCCGCCGGGCCGCGAAGGAGCTCTCCAAGGAGCTGTTCCCGGTGGCCTCGCGCATGTCGCGCCCGCGCCAGGGCACCGAGGAGACGGTCGAGAAGATCGACGCCGCCGCCGTACGCACTTTCTACGGTCGCCATGTGCGCCCCGCCACGGCCACCGCGGTCGTGGTCGGCGACCTCACCGGGACCGACCTGGACGCGCTGCTCGCCGACACCCTCGGCGCCTGGACCGGCACCCCGGGCGAGCCGCGGCCCGTGCCGCCGGTGACCGCCGACGACACCGGACGCGTGGTCATCGTGGACCGGCCCGGCGCCGTGCAGACGCAGCTGCTCATCGGCCGCGTCGGCCCCGACCGGCACGACCGCGTGTGGCCCGCCCAGGTGCTCGGCACCTACTGCCTCGGCGGCACCCTCACCTCGCGGCTGGACCGCGTCCTGCGCGAGGAGAAGGGCTACACCTACGGTGTGCGCGCGTTCGGCCAGGTCCTCAGGTCCGCGCCGGACGGCACGGGCGCCGCGATGCTCGCCATCAGCGGCTCCGTGGACACCCCGAACACCGGCCCCGCGCTGGAGGACCTGTGGAAGGTGCTGCGCACCCTCGCGGCGGACGGCTTGACCGACGCCGAGCGGGACGTGGCCGTGCAGAACCTCGTGGGGGTGGCACCGCTGAAGTACGAGACCGCGGCCGCCGTCGCGAGCACGCTGGCCGACCAGGTCGAGCAGCACCTGCCCGACGACTTCCAGGCGACGCTGTATCAGCAGCTGGCCGCGACGGGCACGGTGGAGGCCACGGCGGCCGTCGTGAACGCCTTCCCGGTGGACCGCCTGGTGACCGTCCTCGTCGGTGACGCCGCCCAGATCAAGGCGCCGGTGGAGGCGCTCGGCATCGGTGAAGTGACCGTGGTGGCGGCCGAGTAGGGCGAGCCGTCGCGGCGGCCGGGTACGCCCGAGCGGCCGCACGCGCGCGTGGGGCCCTGACGGTCTACGGACCGTCAGGGCCCCTGGTGTTCCACTCCCTTCCACAGATGCCCGATTTGAGGCGGAGGTTGCCTGTCTGGCCTGTGGGATGCGCTACAAAAGCCCGGATCCGTTTGGGATTCCGAAGCGGGCTTCCGTAGCGTCGTCCGGGCTGTTCGCCAGGCAGTGCGCCGCACCCGCGGCACCGGACAGCCATCGCCGAGTCCCCGTACGGCGCGAGCCAGGGGAGCCGGGGACCCACGCAGTCCCTGGGGTGAATCGGGCGCCCGCGCGAGCCGCGAGGGGGCCCGTAGGAGACCTTCCTGCTCCGAACCCGTCAGCTAACCCGGTAGGCGAGAGGGAAGGAAAGGACCAGCCACTCCATGGCGTTCATGTGCGCCACCGGGAAGCACCGCAAGCCCGGCCGGGTCAAGCGCACCACCGCTCAGGCGGCGGGCATCGCGGCCCTCACCACCACCGGTGTCATCGGCGGCCTCGCCGCCTCCCCGGCGCTCGCCGCCGAGAACGCCGAGAACAGCGTGGAGCAGACCGGCCTGACGCCGGTCCTCACCGTGAGCGACGACGTCGCCGAGCACATCGACGCGCAGGCCGCCGCGCAGAAGAAGGCCGCCGAGCACAAGGCGGCCGAGGAGGCCGCGGCCAGGAAGGCGAAGGGGGAGCGTGAGGCCAGGGCCCGCGCCGCCCGTGAGGCCGAGCGCAAGCGCCTGAACGCCTTCGTCGCCCCGATAGCCGACTCCTACGTCTCCACCGGCTACCAGGCCGGCAGCTCCCTGTGGTCCTCCGGCCACCACACGGGCATCGACTTCCACGCCGCGACCGGCACCCCCGTCCACGCGGTCGGTGCCGGCACCGTCGTCTCCACCGGCTGGGGCGGCGCGTACGGCAACCAGATCGTGATCCGGATGGCCGACGGCATGTACACCCAGTACGGCCACCTGTCGTCCATCGGCGTCTCGGTGGGCCAGCGGGTCATCCCGGGCCAGCGGATCGGCCTGTCCGGCGCGACCGGCAACACCACCGGCCCGCACCTGCACTTCGAGGCCCGTACGACCCCCGACTACGGCTCGGACGTCGACCCCGTCGCCTACCTCCGCAAGCACGGCGTGAGCGTCTGACCCTCGTCCGACGGCCTGCCCGGCCCCGGCTCATCGAGCCGGGGCCTTCGCCGTTTTTCACGCGGACCACCCGGCCCGCTGACCAAAAAATATCCATGGATTCCGGCCCGCCGTCGGAAATTCCGGCTCATTGGAATAGAGTCACGGAACACGCGTCCATCGTCGACGTTTCACGGGGATTAAGGCGGAGGTCGGTCATGCGTATTCCGGCGCACTCGGTGTGCACGGCCATCCGGGACGACATCGTCGCGGGTGTCTACGAGCGCGGTGGCCGGCTGACCGAGGAAGTCCTGGCCCGCCGCTACGGCGTCTCGCGCGTCCCCGTCCGCGAGGCCCTGCGCACCCTGGAGGCCGAGGGCTTCGTGGTGACCCGCCGGCACGCGGGCGCGTGCGTGGCCGAGCCGACCGAGCAGGAGGCGGCCGACCTGTTGGACATGCGCATGCTGCTGGAGCCGCTCGGGGCCGCCCGCGCCGCCCAGCGGCGCACCGAGGCCCATCTGAAGGTGCTGCGCGGCCTCGTCAGGCTGGGTCAGGAACGGGCCCGCAGCGGCAACAGTGAGGACCTGCGCTCGCTGGGCGGCTGGTTCCACGAGACGCTCGCCCAGGCCTCCGGCAGCCCCTCGCTGACGACCATGCTCACCCAGCTGCGGCACAAGATCGCCTGGATGTACGCGGTGGAGGCGCCGCCGAGCCCGGTGGACTACTGGGCGGAGCACGGCGCCATCGTCGACGCGGTGGCGCGCGGCGACGGCGAGCGCGCGCGGGCGGTCACGGCGATGCACACCGAGCGCGCGACGGCCGCGCACCGGCTGCGCTTTTCGGGGGGCGGTGAGCGTGTGAGGACTTCGCAACACGCCGTAAACATGTCGGGTCTTCGGCATTAACACGGGCGCCGTATACAAAGAAGAGTAATTCGGCGCGGTGTATTTCCGCTGGCCGAATTCAGGTGTGCGCGCAATGGGCCCGGAAAGGTCGGAGCCGCGCCGCCCGAAAACAGGCGACGCGGCTCCGGCGTTATCGGTGTGCTGCTGTTCAGACCGTCTCGGGCAGTTCCTCGAGGCCCTCGGAGACCAGCTTGGCCAGACGGTCGAGGGCGGCGTCGGCGCCCTCTGCGTCGGAGGCCAGGACGATCTCCTCGCCGCCCTGGGCGCCAAGCCCCAGGACAGCCAGCATGGAGGCCGCGTTGACGGGGTTGCCGTCAGCCTTGGCGATCGTCACCGGGACGCCTGCGGCCGTGGCGGCTCGGACGAAGATGGAGGCGGGGCGGGCGTGGAGGCCCTCGGCCCAGCCGACGTTGACGCGGCGCTCAGCCATGTGTTGCTGCCCTTCAGTCTTCAGGGTTGTCTAGACCAGTTTCCCATACCGTGAAGCATGCCCGGAGCGGACCTTCGTCCGCTCCTTGCGTGGCGTCGGACCGCGGCCTCGATCCGACTTCTCGTCCTCCACAGACTGCCCCGCGCCGTTGTCGGACGCGAGCCGTACTCTGGGGCCCATGCAGACCTCGGCGGACCGGCAGGACCGGCACCACTACCCCGCCCACTGGGAGGCGGACGTGGTGCTGCGCGACGGGGGCACCGCGCGCATCAGGCCCATCACCGTTGATGACGCCGACCGCCTGGTCAGCTTCTACGAGCAGGTCTCGGACGAGTCGAAGTACTACCGCTTCTTCGCGCCGTACCCCAGGCTCTCCGCCAAGGACGTCCACCGCTTCACGCACCACGACTTTGTGGACCGGGTGGGACTCGCGGCCACCATCGGCGGCGAGTTCATCGCCACCGTACGCTATGACCGCATCGGCGCCGACGGCATGCCCGCCACCGCGCCCGCCGACGAGGCCGAGGTCGCCTTCCTGGTGCAGGACGCCCACCAGGGCCGCGGCGTCGCCTCCGCCCTGCTGGAGCACATCGCGGCGGTCGCCCGCGAGCGCGGCATCCGCCGCTTCGCCGCCGAGGTGCTGCCCGCCAACACCAAGATGATCAAGGTGTTCACGGACGCCGGCTACACCCAGAAGCGCAGCTTCGAGGACGGCGTCGTCCGGCTGGAGTTCGACCTCGAACCCACCGACCGCTCCCTCGCCGTGCAGCGCGCGCGGGAGCAGCGCGCCGAGGCCCGCTCGGTACGGCGGCTGCTCATGCCCGGCTCGGTCGCGGTCGTCGGCGTCGGCCGCGCCCCCGGCGGGGTGGGCCGCAGCGTCCTCGGCAACATCCGGGACGCCGGCTACGGCGGCCGGCTGCACGCCGTGAACAAGGCCTTCCCGGAGGACCTCGGTGAGGTCGACGGGGTGCCGGCGTACCGGTGCGTGCGCGACATCGGCGGCCCGGTGGACCTCGCCGTGGTCGCCGTACCGGCCGAGCACGTGCCCGCCGTGGTCGCCGAGTGCGGGGAACACGGAGTGCAGGGACTCGTCGTGCTCTCCGCCGGGTACGCCGAGAGCGGGCCCGAGGGGCGCGAGCGGCAGCGGGCCCTCATCCGGCAGGCACGCGCGTACGGCATGCGGATCATCGGGCCGAACGCCTTCGGGATCATCAACACCGCGCCCGGCGTCCGGCTGAACGCCTCCCTCGCCCCGGAGATGCCCCGCCCCGGCCGCATCGGCATGTTCGCCCAGTCCGGCGCCATCGGCATCGCCCTGCTGTCCCGCCTGCACCGGCGCGGGGGAGGGGTCACCGGGGTCACCGGCGTGTCCACCTTCGTGTCCGCCGGCAACCGCGCGGACGTCTCCGGCAACGACGTCCTCCAGTACTGGTACGACGACCCCGAGACCGACGTCGTCCTCATGTACCTGGAGTCCATCGGCAACCCGCGCAAGTTCACCCGCCTCGCGCGGCGGACGGCGGCGGCCAAGCCGCTGGTCGTGGTGCAGGGCGTCGGTTCCGCGCCCCAGGGACACGCGGTCCGGGCCACCCGGCTGCCGCCCGCCACCGTCTCCGCCCTGCTGCGACAGGCCGGGGTGATCCGGGTCGACACGATCACCGAGCTGGTCGACACGGGGTTGCTGCTCGCCCGGCAGCCGCTGCCGGCGGGGCCGAGAGTGGCGATCGTGGGCAACTCCGAGTCGCTGGGGGTACTGGCGTACGACCGGTGTCTGGCGGAGGGGCTGCGGCCCTCGCGTCCGCTGGACCTGACGACCGGGGCGACGGCGGAGGACTTCCACGGGGCGCTGGCGCGGGCCTTGGCCGACGATACGAACGACGCCGTCGTCGTCACGGCGATCCCCGCGATCGGGGAGGCGTCGCCGGGGGACGCGGAGCTGGCGGAGGCGCTGCGGTCCGCTGCGGCCGCGGTGCCCGGGAAGCCGGTGCTCGTGGTGCATGTGGAGCTCGGGGGGCTTGCCGAGGCGCTCTCGGCCGCGGCCAGTACCGCACCACAGCCCGTCTCCCCGTTCCGCCCGGCGGAACCCCCGCCCACCGCGGTCGCGGCACCCGACAGGCTCAGCCCGGAGTCCCTCCCCGACGGCACCCGTCTCATCCCCGCCTACCCCGCCGCCGAGCGTGCCGTTCGTGCGCTCGCCGAGGCCGTCAAGTACGGGCAGTGGCGGCGGGAGGCCATGGACCCGGGGAAGGTGCCGGAGTACGAGGACATCGACGAGAAGGGGGCCGCACGGCTCATCGGCGAGCTGCTCGCACGAGGGGAAGGGCTGACGATCTCCGACGCGGAGACCTGCGAGCTGCTCGGCAAGTACGGCATCCCCGTGCGGCGCGCGCTGCCCGCGCCCAGCCCCGACGCCGCCGCGCAAGCCGCCCGCTCCCTCGGCTACCCGGTCGCCCTCAAGGCCACCGCCCCGCACCTGAGGCACCGCGCAGACCTGGGCGGCGTACGCCTCGACCTCGCGGACGAGGAGCAACTACGCCGGGCCTACGCCGAGTTGACCGAGCTGTTCGGCAAGCCGGAGGAGCTGCGCCCGGTGGTGCAGGGCATGGCGCCGCGCGGCGTCGACACCGTCGTACGGGCCGTGATCGACCCGGCGGCCGGGGCCGTGCTGTCCTTCGGGCTCGCCGGTGCCGCCTCCCAGCTGCTCGAGGACATGGCGCACCGGCTCGTCCCGGTCACCGACCGGGAGGCGACCTCGCTGGTGCGGTCGATCCGTACGGCACCCCTGCTGTTCGGCTGGCGCGGCTCCACGCCCGTCGACACCCCGGCGCTGGAGGAGCTGCTGCTGCGGGTGTCCCGGCTGGTCGACGATCACCCGGAGGTGGTCGCCGTCACCCTGGAGCCGGTCGTCGTCGCCCCGCACGGCGTGAGCGTCCTCGGCGCCACAGTGCGGCTCGCGCCGCCGCCCGCCCGCGACGACCTCGGTCCGCGCACGATGCCGGCCTACTGACCGGGAATGGGGGGACCGCATGGAGATCGCCGGCCGCGGGCTGCCCGAGGGCAGCTGGTGGGACTGGGAGGTGATCGTCTGGGACGGCGGGCAGCTGAGGCCGGCCGCCGGGTACGACCTCACCCGTCACCACGGCCTGGAGGTGGTCTTCACCGCCCCGGCCCTCGTCTCGTGTCCCCCCGCCTTCCAGGACCCCGTCTTCCGCGAGCCCACCGCCGAGGAGAGGGCACGTCTGCGGCGAACGCCGGGCGGGACGCCGCCCGTCGTGGTCGCGTTCGAGGCGGACGGGGGCGGCCCGGAACCCGTGTCGTGTCCGATCGCCGCGGAGGGGCTGGACATCCTTCCGGGGCTCGTCCCGCGCCGTTCACACGCGCGTGCGCAGGCTTCCCCCGCTCCTCGTGACTGGCCCGGACCCCCCTTGCCCACGGATTAGGATGGACGCCATGGCCAAGACCAGTACGACGACCCAGGGGCTGCGCGCGGCGATCGAGCGCAGCGGCTACTACCCGGCCCTCGTGGCCGAGGCGGTGGAGGCCGCTGTGGGCGGCGAGCCCATCCGGTCGTACCTGGTCCACCAGGAGACCACCTTCGACCAGAACGAGGTGCGGCGGCATGTGACCGTGCTCGTTCTCACCGGCAACCGGTTCATCGTCAGCCACACCGACGAGCAGGCCGCCGACAGTACGTCCCCGACGCCGTACGCCACCACCTCCACCGAGTCCGTGAAGCTCGGCCGGATCTCGTCGGTCGTGGTCAGCCGGGTGGTCGCGAATCCCGAGCAGTACGCGCCGGGCACGCTGCCCCGCGAGGTCGTGCTGACCATCGGCTGGGGCGCGGTCAACCGCATCGACCTGGAGCCCGCCGCCTGCGGCGACCCCAACTGCGACGCCGACCACGGCTACACCGGCAACTCCACGGCGGACGACCTCAGCCTGCGCGTCAGCGAGGCCGGGGACGGCCCGGAGACCGTGCGCCAGGCGCTCGCCTTCGCACAGGCCATCTCGGAGGCGACCGCGGACGTCACCCGCTGATGTCCCAGCTCTCCGCCTGGGACCACCCGGAACCCCTCGCCCTGGACACCGCGCCGCTGCCCGAGTACGGCACGGGCTCCCTCGCCGATCTGCTGCCCACTCTCGCCGCAGGCATGGGCGTACCCGGCATGTCCGCGACGATCCCGGAACTGGCCGCCGCCGACCGGGTCTGCGTCCTGCTCATCGACGGGCTCGGCTGGGAGCAGCTGCTGGCCCACCGGGACGAGGCCCCCTTCCTGACCTCACTGCTCGGCACCTCGCGCGGCGGCACCGGCCGCCCGCTCACCGCCGGCTACCCGGCGACCACCGCGGTCTCCCTCGCCTCCGTCGGCACCGGGCTGCCGCCCGGCGTCCACGGCCTGCCCGGCTACGCCGTGCGCAACCCGGCCACCGGCGAGCTGATGAACCAGCTCCGGTGGCAGCCGTACACCGATCCGCACGCCTGGCAGCCGTACCCGACCGTCTTCCAGCTGGCCCAGGCGGCCGGGGTGCACGCCGCCCAGGTGACCTCGCCGATCTTCGAGCACACGCCGCTGACCAGGATCGCGCTCAGCGGCGGCAGCTTCCACGGCCGGCTGAGCGGCGAGGAGCGCATGGACCTCGCGGCCGAGCAACTGGCCGCCGGGGACCGCTCCTTGGTCTACACGTACTACTCCGAACTGGACGGCGCCGGACACCGCTACGGCGTCGCCTCCGACACCTGGCGCGGCCAGCTGATGTACGTCGACCGGCTCGCCCAGCGCCTCGCCGAGCAACTCCCGCCGCGCAGCGCGCTCTACGTCACCGCCGACCACGGCATGGTCGACGTCCCGTTCGACGAGGAGCACCGGATCGACTTCGACACGGACTGGGAGCTGCGCGCCGGGGTCGCCCTGCTGGGCGGCGAGGGCCGGGCGCGGCACGTGTACGCGGTGCCGGGCGCCGAGGACGACGTGCTGACCGTCTGGCGCGAGGTGCTCGGCGAGCAGTTCTGGGTGGCCTCGCGGGACGAGGCGATCGCGGCGGGCTGGTTCGGGCCGCACGTCGACGAGCGGGTGTACCCACGGCTCGGGGACGTGGTCGCGGCCGCCCACGACGACGTCCTGATCATCGCATCCGAGCGGGAGCCGAAGGAGTCGGCCCTGGTCGGCAACCACGGTTCGATGACGCCCGCCGAGCAGCTGATCCCGTTGCTCGAAGTACGCTCCTGACGCCCGCTGTCCCGACTGTCCGCCGAAAGGTGCTCAACTCCTCATGCCCGAGCTGGTCTTCTTCTCCGGAACGATGGACTGCGGGAAGTCGACTCTGGCGCTTCAAATCGCGCACAACCGCTCGGCCCGCGGTCTGCAGAGTCTGATCTTCACGCGGGAGGACCGTGCGGGCACCGGCAAGCTCTCGTCGCGCCTGGGGCTGGTGACCGATGCGGTGGAGGCCACGCCCGGGCTGGATCTCTATGCGTTCGTGGTCGAGCGCATGTCGCGTGGCGGCAGGGTCGACTACGTCATCGTGGACGAGGCCCAGTTCCTGTTGACGGAGCAGATCGACCAGCTGGCCCGGATCGTCGACGATCTGGACCTCGATGTGTTCGCGTTCGGCATTACGACGGACTTCCGTACCAGGTTGTTCCCCGGTTCGCAGCGGCTGATCGAGCTGGCGGACCGGATCGAGACGCTCCAGGTCGAGGCGATGTGCTGGTGCGGGGCACGGGCCACCCACAACGCTCGCACGGTGGGGGGCGAGATGGTCGTCGAGGGCGAGCAGGTCGTGGTGGGTGACGTGGGCGCGGCTGAGGAGGCCGTCGGGTACGAGGTCCTGTGCCGCCGTCATCATCGCAAGGGGATGACGAGCGCGGCGGCGCGAGCGGCGGCACTGTCGCCTGACGTGTTGCCGGTCACGTCAGGCTGACCGTGCGGCCACGCCGGTCCTGATGACTGGCGATGGGGTCTGGGTCGCCTGGCGAAGGCCTTCACACGGCTGGGCCGAGTCGTACCGGCTTCAGCGTGAACGGCGGGCGGCGGGCGTGGGTGCCGGCTGCTGTCAGCGTGGTGCGGGATCAGTGTGGTGCGGCAGCCCAGCTCCTGGAAGAGGCGCGTGTTGAGAGGGCGCGCTCGGCCCGCCGCCCTGGCGACCGGGGCTTGCTTCGACCCGCCGTCCAGAGCCTGGTCCTGCCTGCCGGATCTGTACAGCCGCCCACGCCACCGCCGCCGACGACGCCCAGGCGATGACGGGTCATGCCGAGGCCTGGTCACAGGCCCTCGGAGCCACGCCGGAGGCACCGGCCCGTTCCTGTTTCGACCGGTTATCTGAGCCGCCTCACAGTCGATTGACCGTGTACCGTCGGCAGTCGTTTACTTTGCGAGACCTTTACAAGATGCATACACGGGGGGATTTGGTGAAGCCTGCGTGGGCCGGCGTGTCGCCGGCGCGGAGGGGACGAAGAGCATGCTCCTGCCTTCTGGGCGGTGCCGTGGCCTCGCTTGTGCTGTCAGCACTGCCTGCGGTGCCCGCCGCGGCAGCTCTTCCGAAGTCGGCGCCCGCTGCGGCGAAAACCGGAACGGTGGATGAGACGACCGCCTCTGCCCGCGCCCAGGCGTCGGGTGAGCCGGTGGAGGTGACGGCGGACCGCACCGAGTACTCCACTACCAAGGCGAACCCGGACGGCTCGTTCACGCTGACGCAGTCGACCACACCTCAGCGGGTCAAGGAGAAGGACGGCGGGTGGGGCGCGGTCGATCCGGTGCTGGAGCGCCGTGCGGACGGCCGGGTGGCTCCCAAGGGTGCGGTCGTGGACCTGTCCTTCTCCGGCGGCGGGCCGGGATCGGACATGATCGAGCTGGGCAGGGACGGACGATCGGTCACCCTGGGCTGGCCCGGATCCCTGCCGACGCCGACGCTGGACGGAGCGACGGCGACCTATGCCAACGTGTTCGACGGGGTGGACCTGCAACTGACGGCCACGGCTGAGAGCTACCGGGAGGTTCTCGTCGTCAGGACGCCCGAGGCGGCGCGGAACCCGGCGCTGGAGCAGGTCGAACTCACCGCGTCCGGGGACGGCCTGTCCGTGGTGCCGGGAGCCGGGGGCGGTCTGCGGGCCATCGACGAAGACGGCAACGCCGTTTTCCGCGGCCCGGCCGGCCAGATGTGGGACTCGGCCAGTGACAGCGGATCGGGCCCGCAGACGCAGTTGCTGCGCACTGACGCCGGGGGGCCGGTGGAGGGCCAGGCGCAAGGCGATCCGTCGCAGCCGGGTGAGGGTGATACCACGGCGGTGCTGCCGGTGAAGGTCGATGACGGCGCGGTCGCCGTGCACCCGGACCTGGACCTGCTGCGCGGCAAGAACACCGTCTACCCCGTCTACATCGATCCCTCGGTCGGGCTGGGCGTCTCGGAGCGTACGAAGATCTCCTCGGACGGCGACAAGTTCTGGACCTGTACGTGGGCGGCACCGAGCAGCCCGGCGAGGACAAGTCCGGGTTCTCCGCGGTCCAGCAGGGGAGCGGCCGGCGGATCCACGGGGTACTACCTGCCTGGCTCGCTGGAATCACTGTGGGCGTGGACCGGTGCGATGAGCGCCGACCAGATCCGCTCCCAGGTGCTGGACACCGACTGACGCCTGATACGCGGTCACCTGCCGACGAGCGGCCCGCTCTCTGAGCGGCCCGCTCGGCACCCGGCGCCTCGAAGACGCCGCCTCATTTTCTTCTTCACCCGCAAGCGGATGACAGCGATCACCACCTACGCGTGGAACGCAGCGGCTTCCACCCCGGCCTTCGAGCCGGTGGACGTGTGGTCCCTCAAGCAGCTCTATCTCGACCCCGGCGACACCGGTGACTCCACCGACGAGTCCCTCTGGCTGGACGAGATCAGGCACACCGGCAAGCGCGGCACGGACCTTGCGCGCCCGTCTCGGACGTGACGGCCGCAGGTGGCACCAAGCCCAAGCTGGACGAGAACACCGGGCGCTGCTACCCGGTGTACTGGTCGCCCAACGGCGAGAAGGACCCGAAGCTCGACTGGTTCCAGAAGTACCCCGTCAGCTCGGTGTCCACCGCCGACCCCCAGGGCGGCTCGGAAGCCGTACAGCACAGCTAGCAGTACACGGGCGGCGGTGCCTGGCACTACGACGAGGATCCGCTGACTCCCGCCAAGGAGCGCACCTGGTCCATCTGGCGCGGCTACCAGCAGGTCACCCACCTCACCGGCGTCTCGGGCCACACGCAGAGCAAGGAGACCACGGTCTACCTGCGCGGCATGAACGGCGACCGGGTGCTCGGCTCGGACGGCAAGACCCCCGACCCCGACAAGCGCAAGACCGTCACGGTCTCCGGTATCAAGGCCGACGAGATCACCGACTCGGAGCGGTACGCGGGATTCACCCGCGAGTCGGTCACCTACAACGGGGACACGGAAGTCAGCGGCACCGTCAACGACCCCTGGTCGAAGCGGACGGCAACCCAGCACAAGTCGTACGCGGACACAGAGGCGTACTACGTCCGCACCGCTGCCACCCACACACGCACCAACATCACCAGCAAGCTCACTCCGTTCGACCGGGTGCACACGGTGAAGACGGCCTACGACGACTACGGCATGGCCGAGACAGTCGAGGACCAGGGCGACGACGCGGTCACGGGCGACGAGAAGTGCACCCGAACCTGGTACGCCCGCAACGACGACAAGGGCATCAACTCCCTCGTCTCCCGCACCCGCACCGTCGCCAAGCCGTGCGGCACCGCGGATTCGGCGCTCGACCTCCCGGCCGACTCCAAGCGTGCCGGCGACGTCATTTCCGACACCGCCACGGTCTACGACGACAGCTCAGCCACCGCCTGGTCGGCGTCGCAGAAGCCCACCAAGGGCGAAGCCACCTGGAAGGGACGGGCCAAGGGATACGGCAGCGACGACGCCCCCACCTGGCAGAAGGTGTCCGGGACGACGTACGACGCCCTCGGGCGACCCAAGACCGTCACCGACACCAACGACCTTGTGACCTCCTCAACCACCTACGCGCCGCCGGACGCCGGACCGCTCACCTCGACGGTGACCGAAGACGCCAAGCACTTCAAGGTCACCGCGGCACTGGACTTCGCGACCAGCGCGACCCTGAAGGCCACCGAGCCGAACAACAAGGTCACCGAGAGCGAGTACGACAGCCTGGGCCGCATCACCAAGCTCTGGCTGCCCAACCGCTCCAAAGTGCTGGGCAAGACCCAGAACTACGTCTACGACTACCACGTCACAGTCGCCAACCCCGCAGGGCGGCCGACTGATCTCCCTGACGCTCTACGACGCGCGAGGCCTCGCGGTCAGTCAGCAGTCCGACATCTGGGACAGCACCTCATCGCCCAGCTCCCAGGCGGTGGAGATCTCGCCAGGCGCCCACGCAGGCGGACACGACGTACGACGGGGCGGCCAGGGCGACGCAGGCCGTGACGAAGGTCCACGGCGTCACCCGCTGGACCACCGACACCACCTACACGGGTGACACCGTCGCCACCAGTGCCCCGACCGGCGGCCAGGCGACCGCCGTGGTCACCAACGCCCTCGGCCAGACGACCCAGCGCCGCGAGTACGCCGGCCCGAAGCCGACCGGCACGGACTTCACGACGACCGACTTCACCTACACCCCTGCCGGCCAGCAGAAGACGATCACCGGTCCTGACCAGACCAAGTGGTCGTACACCTACGACCTCTTCGGCCGCCAGGTCACGGCAATCGACCCCGACAAGGGCAAGTCCACCACCGAGTACAACAGTCTCGACCAGGTCGTCAGCACCACCCCGAACGACGACACGTCCAAGAAGCTCATCTACGCCTACGACGACCTCGGCCGCAAGACCGACATGTGGCAGGTTGACAAGACCGACGCCAACAAGCTCGCCACCTGGGGCTACGACCAGCTCGCCAAGGGCCAGCAGGACACCGCCACCCGCTACGACGGCGTAGTGAGCGGAAAGGCCTACACCGACAAGGTCACGGCCTTCGACGCGATGTACCACGCGACCGGCAGCCAGCTGGTCCTGCCGGACACGGAACCTCTCGTATCGGGCGGGTACGTACCGAAAACGCTGTCGTTCAGCACCGGCTACAACCTCGACGGCTCGATCAGCCAGTCCTCTGCCCCGGCAGCGGGAGGCCTGGCCGCAGAGACAGTCTCCTACACCTCCAACGCCCTCGGAGGGCAGCTCACCGCCAAGGGCACCACCGGCTACCTGCAGGGTGCCGCCTTCTCCCCACAGGGTGACCTGCGCCAGCTCACTCTGGGTATGGACGGCGCGTCCTCGGCGAAGAAGGCCTACCTCACCTGGGACTACGAGGAGGGCACCCGCCGCCTCACCCGCTCCTACGTCACCGACGACGTGCACGGCTACATGCCGCAGGAGCTGAGGTTCACCCAGGACGACGCGGGCAACGTCACCTCCATCTTCGACGGCACCACGCAAGGAGGCACGGCCAAGGCCGACTACCAGTGCTTCGCCTACGACGGCGACCGCCGCCTGAGCGAGGCCTGGACGCCGAAGACCGCGGACTGCTCGGCCTCCGGCCGGACGGTGGCCAATCTCGACGGGGCGGCGCCGTACTGGACGTCGTACACCTACACCGGCGCCGGCCAGCGCAAGACGGAGACGCAGCACACCACGTCGGGCGACAAGGCCATGCCGTACACCTACGACGCCCCCACCGACAGCAAGCCGCACACGCTGGACAACACCACCGGCGCACGGGCGGCCACCTACTCCTACGACAGCAGCGGCAACACCACCTCACGCCCCGGCCCGGCCGCCCAGCAGACCCTGGCCTGGAATACCGAGGGAGACCTGTCCAAGCTCACCGAGGGCACCAAGGAGACCAGCAACCTCTACGGGCGCCTCGGCACGGAACTCCACCTCACCACCAAGGGCAACCTGACCCTGGCCCGCGGGCACCGCCCGACCCCGCCCCCCGCGGGCGCTGCCTGACCCTGGCCCGCGGGCGCTGCCTGGACTTGCCCCCTTGTGGGTGCTGCCTGATCTCGGCCTGTGGTGCCGTTCGAACTCGCTCTACGGGCCCTGTTCGTACTCGCCCCCCGCGAGCGCTGCCCAATCCCACCCCGCGAGCTGCCCGACCCCCGGCTGAACCCGCGGAGCGCTCAGTGTGGGTTCTGGATCACCGAGAACTCCGCGCCCTCCGGGTCCGCCACCGTTGCCACCCGGCCGTGCGGGCTGTCGTGCGGTGGTCTGATGACGCGGCCGCCGAGGTCCGCCACCTGCCGGACCGTCGCGTCGGCGTCGGCGACCTCGAAGTACGTCTGCCAGTGCGGTCCGCGATCGCGGGGCAGGCCATGGCCCACGCCGTGCAGTCCGGCCACCGGGCGGCCGGCGAGATGGAGCGTCACGTAGTCGAAGTCGGCGGAGAGCACCGGCTCCCGCTCATAACCGAACACGGTCGCGTAGAACTTGGAGACGCTCTCGGTCTCGAAGGTCACCAGCTCGTTCCACGCGGGCGTGCCGGGCACTCCGTGGATCGCGGCGCCGAGGTGCGCGGCGCCCTGCCAGATGCCGAACACGGCTCCGGAGGGGTCCGCGGCGATGGCGATCCGCCCGGCCTCGGCGGCGTCCAGCGGCCCGACCGCCACGGTGCCCCCGCACTCCCGAACCGTGTCGGCCGTCTGGTCCACGTCGTCCGAGGCGAGGTACGGCGTCCAGGCGATCGGCAGCCGGCGGTCCGGTGGCAGCTGGCCCATGCCCGCCACCTCGTGCCCGTCCAGCAGCGCCCGCACATACGGGCCGAGCTGCTGGGGGCCCGGCCGGAACTCCCAGCCGAACAGCTCAGCGTAGAACTCCTCGGTGGCGGCCAGCCCGTGCGCCATCAGGCTCACCCAGCAGGGCGTGCCGGGCGCACGCCGCGCGTGCGGGCCGGCCGGCTCCCGTGCCTCGGTCATCGATCACTCTCTCCCCGGCCCCTCGCGGTGGCCGTGTCGCATCCGCTCCCCGCAAGGGGTGTCCACGCCGGCGGCGGGTACGCCCGTGCCGGTGCCCGCATCCTCCACGCCGCGACGGGACTTACCGCGCCGACGCTCGGCGACACCTCCGGGAGGATGCCCGGTCTGCCGTCTTTCGCCGCTTCCTGACGATGGCCGGCGGGTGTCCGCCGGTTGTACAGCACGTGCTCGGTCCCGTACGCCCCGTGATCGAGCCGGTCCGGCCGAGCAGAGTAGCCGGACCTGGACGCCGCGGCCACCCCTGGCGTATGCATGGCGCCATGACAGCCATCATCACCGCATCCGATCTCGCACACGAGCTGACCGGGGACCGCCCGCCGGTCCTGCTGGACGTGCGCTGGCAGCTGAGCGTGGCGAAGGCGGCGGGCGCGCCGGCCTTCGACGGGCGGGCCGAGTACGCGGCCGGGCACATCCCCGGCGCGGTCTTCGTCGACCTGGACCGGGAACTGGCCGCAGAGCCCGGGGAGAACGGCCGGCATCCGCTGCCGGACCTCGCGGAGTTCGGCGCCGCGATGCGCCGTGCGGGCGTCTCGGCCGGCCGGCCGGTCGTCGTGTACGACGGCGGGCAGGGCTGGGCGGCGGCGCGCGCGTGGTGGATGCTGCGCTGGACGGGTCACCCGGACGTGCGGGTCCTCGACGGCGGATTGCCGTCCTGGCGGGGCGAGCTGTCCACCGAGGTGCCGGATGCGGCCGAGGGCGACTTCCGCCCGGAACCGGCCGCTGCCGGCCTGCTGGACGCGGACGGCGCCGCTGCCCTGGCCCGCGCGGGTGTGCTGCTGGACGCGCGCGCGGGGGAGCGGTACCGCGGCGAGGTGGAGCCGGTCGACCGGGTCGGCGGGCACATCCCGGGTGCCGTGTCGGCGCCGACGACGGAGAACGTGGGCCCCGACGGACGCTTCCTTCCCGCGGACGAGCTGCGGGACCGCTTCAAGGCCCTCGGCGTGTCCGGGGACACCGAGGTGGGCGTGTACTGCGGCTCGGGCGTCTCCGGCGCCCACGAGGTCCTCGCGCTCGCGGTGGCCGGTATTCCGGCGGCCCTGTACGTCGGTTCCTGGTCCGAGTGGTCCTCGGACCCGACCCGCCCGGTGGCCGTGGGGGCGGATCCGCAGTAGCGGATGCCGGATGCCCCTGGGGGCAGGGAGAAGTGGGGGCACACATGCGTGCCCCCACTTCCGCGGTCCTGTACGGCCGGCTACTCCTGCTTCTTGCGCCGGGTGCCGAACACGATCTCGTCCCAGCTCGGCACGGCGGCGCGGCGGCCGGGGCGGACCCCGTCGGCCTCGGCCTGCCGGTCGGTGGCGCCGATGAGCCGGTCGCGGTGGCTGCCGACGGAGCGGGGCATGAGGACGTCCGCGTAGGCCGAACCGGCCGAGGCGGCGGGGGCCGGAGGCTCCTCCGCGGCCGGTTCGTCGGCGGGCTCCTCCGGCGTCTCCGCCGGACGCTCCGGGACCACCAGGTCGCCCCGGAAGCTCGGTACCGCCTCCAGCAGGCTGGTCAGCGAGTCGCGTTCGCCCGTGCTCTCCTCGGTGGGCTCGGACGGCTGCGCGGGCAGGCTCGGCCGCTCCCGCTCCCCCCGGTCCAGCGCGCGGTCCATCGAACGCTCGCGCGGCAGACGGGCGATGCGCGGGACGAACGGGAAGCTGGGCTCGGGCACGGCGAGGTCGTCGGACTCGCCGATCAGCGAGCGCGCCTCGTCGTCCACGGCCTGGACGAGCCGCCGGGGCGGGTCGTACGTCCAGCTCGCCGAGTGCGGTTCGCCCGCGACCCGGTAGACGAGGAGCACCTCCCAGGTGCCGTCGTCGCGGCGCCAGGAGTCCCACTGCACGGTGTCCTTCTCGGCGCCGCGCAGCAGCAGCCGCTCCTGCACGGCCTCGCCGAGCAGCGGTCCGGAGTTCTCGCCGGGGCGGCGGACCGGGGTCTTGCGGGCGCGCTCGGCCATGAAGGCGCGCTCGGCCAGCACGGGCCCCTCGAAGCGCCGGACCCGGTCGACGGGGATGCCGGCGAGCTGTGCCACCTCTTCCGCGGTGGCACCCGCACGTATCCGCGCCTGGATGTCACGGGGGCGCAGATGGCTCTCGACCTCGATCTCGATCTGGCCGAGGCGCGGCCGGTCGCCGCGCACGGCGGCGCGCAGCCGTTCGTCGATCGGAAGGGTGTACTCCGTTGCGTCGGCAGCCTTCAGCACCAGCCGTGTGCCGTCATTCGAGACGGCCACGACACGCAGTTCGGGCATGGGGACCTCCCGGGTGGTGCCTGCCGACGTCACGTGCGTCGCTGCTTCCGCTAGTCGAGTGTGGCCTGCCCGGGTGCAGCCTGCCACAACCTTGCCGAGTTGCCCGGCGTGTCGGGCACGGGCCCTGGACCGCCGTTATGGCACGGTTACCTATTCGCAACGCTAAGTGACCAAATCTGTCACCCTGTGCAACTAGCCCCCTCCCGGCGGTCCTTCAAGGCCGCGGACACCCTGGTGGGAGACCGGACCCAGGGCTCGCAACAGTACTCCATTTGGACCATGTGCGTGGATGGGCGCGCCGTCCAACTTCTGGCAAGGGTGGGGACTTGGCCTTCGGCAACCGGTTTTGCCGATCATGAACGTGGCGAACTTCACGCAATCCCCAGAAACGGAACTAATGGTTTCTGCTCTACGTCCCTATCTCGTGCAGTCGGTCGGCCAATGTCGATCAGGTACGGGAAAGACAGGAAAGTTCCGGGTATGCGTGAAACACCCGATGCGGGTCGCAAGCGGATCGACCTGAGCGTCCCCCAGGTCGCGGGCAGCGCCCTCGCGGCCGTCGTGGCGGCCAAACTGGCCTCGTACTTCGGGGTGTACGGCACGATCCTCGGCGCCGGAGTCGTCAGTGCCGTGGCGACCTGCGGGGGCACGCTGTTCCAGCACTTCTTCAGGCGGACCGGGGAGCAGCTGAGGGAGGCGACGGTCGCGGCCCGTCCCCGGGACCAAGTGCCACCGGCCCCGGGCGAGTTCACCGAGGGAACCGTCTACCGCGCGCGGGTGAGGAAGACCTGGCGGCGGCCCGTGGTCGCGGCCGCCTTGGTCTTCGGGGTGACCATGGCCGGCATCACGACGTACGAACTCGTCTCCGGCAACAGCTTCAGCGGCGGTACGGGTACGACGGTCAGCGACGCCGTCACCGGCCGGGGCTCGTCCGCCTCGACGCCCGACGCGCCCGGCGGGTCCGGTGCGACACCGGTCCCTTCGGACACGCCGTCCCGCGGGAGGGCACCCGATGCCGGTGCCGGTACGGCGCACAGCGCGACACCGGCGCCCGCTCACTCCCCGAGCGGGGAGCCGGGCGGCGGCCCGAGCCCGTCCCCGACACCCACGCCCAGTGGGTCCACCCAGGCGCCTACGACCCCAGAACCCTCCGCAAGTAGTCGTTCTGGAACAGCCGTTCCGGGTCAAGGCGGTCCCTCAGCGCGGTGAACTCGCCGAAGCGCGGGTAGACGCGCGCGAAGTACTCGGCGTCCCGGGTGTGCACCTTGCCCCAGTGCGGCCGGCCCTCGTGCGCGGTGAGGATCCGCTCGGCGGCGGTGAAGTAGGCCTGGTACGGCGTGCCCCGGAACATGTGCACGGCGACATAGGCGCTGTCCCGGCCGGAGGCGGTGGACAGGGCGATGTCGTCGGCCGGGGCCGTGCGCACCTCGACGGGGAAGCTGACGCGCAGCCCCGAGCGGTCGACCATGGCCTTCAGCTCGCGCAGCGTCTCCACCAGGGCCGCGCGCGGGACGGCGTACTCCATCTCCACGAAACGCACCCGGCGCGGCGAGGTGAACACCTTGTACGGGATGTCCGTGTACGACCGCGCGGACAGGGCCTTGCTGGAGATCCGGGCGATGGCGGGAACGGTGGCGGGGGCGGCGCGCCCGACCCACTGGGCCACCTGGAAGACGCCGTTGGAGAGGAACTCGTCCTCGAGCCAGCCGGCCAGCTGCCCCACGGGCTGCTCGGGACCGGCGCTGCGGTTGTTCCGCTTGGTGTTGGTGTTGCCGGTGTGCGGGAACCAGTAGAACTCGAAGTGCTCGTTCTCCGCCCAGAGTTGATCGAACTCGGCGAGGACCCGGTCGAGGGGCATCGGCTCCTCGCACGCGGTGAGCAGGAACAGCGGCTCCACGGCGAAGGTGATCGCGGTGATGATGCCGAGGGCGCCGAGGCCTATTCGGGCGGCCGCGAAGACCTCCGGGTTCTCCTTCTCGGAGCAGGTGAGCACCGAACCGTCCGCCGTGACGAGTTCGAGCCCGGTGATCTGGGCGGCGATCGAGGCCGACTCGCGGCCCGTGCCGTGCGTGCCGGTGCTGGTGGCCCCGGAGACGGTCTGCTCCATGATGTCGCCCATGTTGGTGAGGGACAGACCCTCGCGCGCCAGCGCGGCATTGAGTCTCTTGAGCGGGGTGCCGGCCTCGACCGTGACCGTCATGGCTTCGCGGTCAATCCTGCGGATGCCCGTCAACAGTTGAGGGCGGATCAACACACCGTCGGTGGCCGCGATCGACGTGAAGGAGTGCCCGGTCCCGACGGCCTTCACCTTCAGGCCGTCCTCGGCGGCCCGCCGCACCGCCGCCGCCAGCTCCTCCACCGAGGCCGGCGCGACCTGCCGGGCGGGCCGGGCCGACACATTGCCGCCCCAGTTACGCCAGGTGCCGTTCTTCCCGCTCGCTGTGCTGCTCAACGGTGCCTCCCCGACCCGCGGCCGGCCTGCGCAGCCGGCGGTACCCGAGGAAACCGACCGCGACCGCGACGGCCCCGGACATGGCCGGAACCCCGTACCCGGCCCGTGCCCCGGCGGCGTCGATCACCCAGCCGGCCACGGAGGAGCCGAGCGCGACCCCGACCGCGAGGCCGGTGCTCACCCAGGTCATGCCCTCGGTGAGCTGCGCGCGAGGTACGTGCTCTTCGATGAGGGACATCGTCGTGATCATCGTCGGCGCGATGGACAGCCCCGCAACGAACAGCGCCACGGCCAGAAGCGGCAGGTTTCCGACCAGTAGGAGGGGGATCATACTCACGGCCATCGCCGCCACGCCCAGCAACCAGCGGCGTTCCGGCCCTCCGGTGAAGCGCAGCAGCCCGAAGACCACCCCGGCCACACAGGAACCGGCCGCGTACAGCGCAAGGACGATGCTCGCGGCACCCTTGTGGCCCCGCTCGTCGGCGAAGGCGACGGTGACCACGTCCACCGACCCGAAGATCGTGCCGGTCGCCACGAAGGTCGCCACCAGGACCTGCAGCCCGCCCGAGCGCAGGGCCGTGCCAACGCCGTGCTTCTCGCGCGGGTGAGGCCGCGGCTCGGTGGCGCGCTGGGCGGTGAGCCAGAAGACGCCGGCGGCCAGGAAGCAGACGGCGAGCAGCGGCCCGGCCTCGGGGAACCAGGCCGTGGACAGCCCGATGGAGATGATCGGGCCGAAGATGAAGCAGATCTCGTCGACGACCGACTCGAACGAGTACGCGGTGTGCAGCTTGCCGGTGCCCCGGTACAGCGCCGCCCAGCGGGCCCGGATCATCGCACCCAGGCTGGGCACCGAGCCGATTCCGGCGGCGCACACGAACAGCACCCAGTCCGGCCACTTCACGTGCGCGGCGAGCAGCAGCCCGGACGCCGCCGTGAGGGCCACCAGGGTCGCGGGACGCAGTACCCGGCGCTGCCCGTGCCGGTCGACCAGCCGGGATATCTGCGGCCCGATCACCGCGGCGGACAAGGCGATGGCGGCCGACAGGGCGCCCGCGAGCCGGTACCGTCCGGTCAGCTGGGAGACCATCGTGACCACACCGATGCCCATCATCGACAGCGGCATCCGGCCGAGGAATCCCGCGGCGGAGAACGCCTTGGTGCCGGGTTCGGTGAACAGGGCTCTGTAGGGGCTGGGCACGGGGTCTCCGAAGCGGCTCGGTAAGGCGCGAATGCGGCCGATACAGATTACGGTTAGGGGACCCTAATTGCACCTCGTCCGGTCGGGGAAACTCGGGGGGAAAAACCGCCATGAACCGACTGGAATCCGACTCTTCACCCCGCCGTTGCCCGGCTGTCAGTACCGGGTGGCAGGATCGAGACATGCCAGACGCGCTCGATGCCACCCCCTACGACGCCCTGCTCCTGCTCTCCTTCGGCGGTCCCGAAGGCCCGGACGACGTGGTCCCGTTCCTGGAGAACGTCACGCGCGGGCGCGGCATCCCGAAGGAACGCCTGAAGGAAGTCGGGCAGCACTACTTCCTGTTCGGCGGGGTCAGCCCCATCAACGACCAGAACCGCGCCCTGCTGGACGCCCTGCGCAAGGACTTCGCCGAACACGGCCTGGACCTGCCGGTCTACTGGGGCAACCGCAACTGGGCGCCGTATCTGACGGACACCCTGCGCGAGATGGCCGCAGACGGCCGCCGCCGCATCCTCGTGCTCGCCACCAGCGCCTACGCCTCCTACTCGGGCTGCCGGCAGTACCGCGAGAACCTCGCCGACGCGCTGGCCACACTGGAGGCGGAGGGCCTTCAGCTGCCGAAGATCGACAAGCTGCGGCACTACTTCAACCACCCCGGCTTCGTCGAGCCCATGATCGACGGGGTGCTGCGCTCCCTCGAAGACCTCTCCGAGGACGTCCGCGCGGGCGCCCACATCGCCTTCACCACCCACTCCATCCCGGCCTCCGCCGCCGACACCTCCGGCCCCGTCGAGGCCCACGGCGAGGGCGGTGCCTACGTCGAGCAGCATCTGGAGGTGGCCCAGCTGATCGCCGACGCCGTCCGCGAGCGCACCGGCGTCGACCACCCCTGGCGGCTCGTCTACCAGTCCCGCTCCGGAGCCCCGCACATCCCGTGGCTGGAGCCGGACATCTGCGACCACCTCGAGGAGCGGCACGCGGCGGGCGTCCCGGCCGTGGTCATGGCGCCCATCGGGTTCGTCTCGGACCACATGGAGGTCCTGTACGACCTCGACACCGAGGCCACGGCCAAGGCCGGGGAACTGGGCCTGCCGGTGCGCCGCTCGGCCACCGTGGGCGCCGACCCCCGGTTCGCCGCCGCCGTCCGCGACCTGATCGTGGAGCGCGCCGCCGTGGAGCGCGGCCAGGAGGTCACTCCCTGCGCTCTGGGCGCCCTGGGCGCGAGCCACAACCTCTGCCCGGTCGGCTGCTGCCCCGCCCGTGCGTCCCACCCGGCCGCCGCCGGTGCCGACAGCCCCTACGCGTGAGGAGACCCGTGACCGACCCCCTGCACCGGGAACTGCTGGAACTGGCCCAGGAGGCCGCCCGCCGCGCCGGCGAGCTGCTGCGGGACGGGCGTCCGGCCGACCTGGCCGTGGCGAGGACCAAGTCCAGCCCGATCGACGTCGTCACCGAGATGGACATCGCGGCGGAGAAGCTGATCACCGATCTGATCTCCGGCCGGCGCCCCGACGACGGCTTCCTCGGCGAGGAGGGCGCCTCCGTCGAGGGGTCCAGCGGCGTGCGCTGGGTGATCGACCCGCTCGACGGCACGGTGAACTACCTGTACGGGCTGCCGACCTGGGCGGTGTCCATCGCGGCCGAGCGGGACGGGGAGACGGTCGCCGGGGTCGTCGCGGCCCCGATGCGCGGCGAGACGTACCACGCCGTGCGCGGGGGTGGCGCGTGGGCCACCGGCGCATGGGAGGGCGAGCGGGCGCTCGCCTGCCGCCCCGCGCCCCCACTCGACCAGGCGCTGGTCTCCACCGGCTTCAACTACGTCGCCGAGGTCCGCACCCACCAGGCCGAGGTGGCCGCCCGGCTGATCCCGCTGCTGCGGGACATCCGGCGCAGCGGCTCGGCCGCGGTCGACCTGTGCGACGTGGCCTGCGGCCGGCTCGACGGGTACTACGAGCGGGGGCTCAACGCGTGGGACTTCGCCGCGGGTGACCTGATCGCCCGGGAGGCCGGCGCCCTGGTCGGCGGGCGGCCGGGCGAAGGTCCGTCGCGGGACCTCACCGTCGCCGGCTCGCCGGGGGTCTTCGAGCCGCTGCAGGGCCTGCTGGAGGACTTCGGGGCCTGGCACGACTGAAAGCGATCGGCACCCGCACACGCAAAGGGACCCCGGCGCTGGATTCGCCGGGGTCCCCTCTTGCGCTTTCGGGCCGATCAGACGCGTGACGCGCCGACCTCCACACCGTGGTCGGCGGCGAGGCGTCGCAGGTCGTCGAGCTCTGCCTGCTCCACCTCGACGAGGAAGTCGTCGCCCTCGTCACGAGCCCGCGACAGGTCGGACTCGGTCGCCCTTATGCGCTGCAGAAGTCCTGCGGTGAAAGCGTCCATGCTGCGCCCCCTCGTCCTGGGTCGTGGGTCGGTGGCACGGGGGTGTGCCTGTTGGGAAAGGGGCGATCACGTCTCTCGCGGGTGCCCAGCGCTGCCCTGCCGGGCGGCGACGGTGCCGGACACCCGCGCCCACTCTGCAACAAGCGGATCGCGGAGTACCGCATGGTGCTGCGGCACATGCAGAGCGTGATCGCGGGGTGTAAAGCCGTCCTCCCCCCGCTCCCTCACCCGGAAACCTCAACCGGAGGAGAAAATCTCGTATTCCTGCCCCGGGGCGCCGGTCTGTGCGGTCCACAACCCGCCTTACAGCCGACTTACGGCCGAAAAGGGCAGGATGGAGGTCACACCCCACGAACAGCCCTGCCCGCACGCGCCCACGGCGCGCTACGCGGGTGGACCTTGAGGAAGGACAAGCGACGTGCGCGTACTCGTCGTCGAGGACGAGCAGCTGCTCGCCGATGC
Organism: Streptomyces puniciscabiei; assembly: GCF_006715785.1. Classification (NCBI taxonomy): domain Bacteria; kingdom Bacillati; phylum Actinomycetota; class Actinomycetes; order Kitasatosporales; family Streptomycetaceae; genus Streptomyces; species Streptomyces puniciscabiei. Next base: position 1,036,751 of record NZ_VFNX01000001.1, on the reverse strand, counting down.
GGTGGCCACCGGACTGCGCCGGGAGGCCATGGCCGTCGACGTCGTGTACGACGGTGCGGCCGCCCTGGAGCGCATCGGCGTCAACGACTACGACGTGGTCGTCCTCGACCGCGACCTCCCGCTGGTGCACGGGGACGACGTCTGCCGCAAGATCGTCGAGCTGGGCATGCCCACGCGCGTGCTCATGCTCACGGCGTCCGGTGACGTCAGCGACCGTGTCGAGGGCCTGGAGATCGGCGCCGACGACTATCTGCCCAAGCCGTTCGCGTTCAGCGAGCTGATCGCGCGCGTGCGCGCCCTCGGCCGTCGTACGAGCGTTCCCCTGCCGCCGGTCCTGGAGCGCGCCGGCATCAAGCTGGACCCGAACCGCCGCGAGGTCTTCCGCGACGGCAAGGAGATCCAGCTCGCACCCAAGGAGTTCGCGGTGCTGGAGGTGCTCATGCGCAGCGAGGGCGCGGTGGTCTCGGCCGAGCAGCTGCTGGAGAAGGCCTGGGACGAGAACACCGACCCGTTCACCAACGTCGTGCGGGTGACGGTGATGACCCTGCGGCGCAAGCTGGGCGAGCCGCCGGTGATCGTCACCGTGCCCGGCTCCGGCTACCGGATCTGATCCGCCATGGCCGCCACCCCCGCGCCGCCCCAGGCGCCGCCGAAGCCCACCTGGGACCCCAGAAGGCCACAGCCCCCCTTCCCGTGGCTGCGCCCGACCATCCGCATAAGGCTCACGCTGCTGTACGGCGGCATGTTCCTGATCGCCGGCATCCTGCTGCTGTCGATCATCTACCTGCTGGCCGCCCAGGCGATCAGCACCGGCAACCAGCCGCTGTTCAAGATCGTCAGCGGTACGTCGATCCGGGTCTCCAGCGACAACTGCCCCGCGATCAACACCACCAGCCTGCCGCTGTCGGAGTTCAACGACGCGATCGCCCAGTGCGTGGACCACCAGCGCCAGGCGGCCCTGGACAACCTGCTCAGCCGCTCGCTGCTGGCCCTGCTGGGCCTCGCCGTGATCGCGTTCGCGTTCGGTTACGCGATGGCCGGCCGCGTGCTGTCCCCGCTCGGCCGGATCACCCGCACCGCCCGCCAGGTGGCCGGTTCGGACCTGTCCCGCCGCATCGAGCTGGACGGCCCGGACGACGAGCTGAAGGAGCTGGCGGACACCTTCGACGACATGCTGGAGCGGCTGCAACGGGCCTTCACCGCCCAGCAGCGCTTCGTCGGCAACGCCTCCCACGAGCTGCGCACCCCGCTCGCGATCAACAGAACGCTGCTGGAGGTGCATCTGTCGGACCCGAACGCACCGGTGGAGCTGCAACAGCTGGGCAAGACCCTGCTGGCCACCAACGAGCGCAGCGAGCAGCTGGTCGAGGGCCTGCTGCTGCTCGCCCGCAGCGACAACCAGATCGTCGAGCGGGGGCCCGTCGACCTGGCCGAGGTGGCCTCCCAGGCCATCGACCAGGTGCACGCCGAGGCCGAGGCCAAGGGCGTGAAGATCCGCGGCGAGCGCAAGCCGGCGGTCGTGCAGGGCAACGGCGTGCTGCTGGAGCGGATCGCACTGAACCTGGTGCAGAACGCGGTCCGGTACAACGTTCCCGAGGACGGCTGGGTCGAGGTGAATACCGAGGTCCAGCACGGGCAGGCGGTGCTGACCGTCACGAACACCGGGCCGGTGGTGCCGGCGTACGAGATCGACAACCTCTTCGAGCCCTTCAGACGGCTCCGTACGGAGCGCACGGGCAGCGACAAGGGAGTGGGCCTCGGCCTGTCCATCGTCCGGTCCGTGGCCCGCGCGCACGGCGGCCACATCGTGGCGCAGCCCCGCGAGGGCGGCGGCCTGGTGATGCGGGTCACCCTGCCGCTGTGATCCCTGACCGGGACGCCCGACCGGGCGTCCCGGGCCCGGGGACGACACACGCGGGAGGTGTTCGCTTCACGCGGAATTTTTCAGCCGCCGAATGAGCTTGCTCCTGTGTGATCGATCACATGGGCGGATTTTCAGCCATGTACTCTGCGTGATCATGAAACATGGCGGAAAGCCGGGAAAGTCCTGGTTTTCAGGGCACGTGATCACGGGAAGTACACGGTGAGGCGCCTTTGAGGTGCGGCATTCGAACCGTGTACGGTCCTCACCGCCATCCAAGCCGATCACTCTTGAGGGATCGGATTGGGTGTCGATTGAGTAACAGACCTTGATGTGAGGCAAAATCTCCGCCTCAGGTCGGGCACAAGTCCGGCCTCTCACGCGTTACGTGCGCTGGAGACACCGCAGACACCCAGAGGGGGAGAGCGATATGGCAACCGATTACGACACTCCACGCAAGACCGACGACGACGTCGACTCGGACAGCCTTGAAGAGCTGAAGGCCCGACGGAACGACAAGTCCACCTCGTCGGTGGACGTCGACGAGTTCGAGGCCGCCGAGGGCCTCGAACTGCCCGGCGCCGACCTCTCGAACGAGGAGCTGGCCGTCCGGGTGCTGCCGAAGCAGCAGGACGAGTTCACCTGCATGAGCTGCTTCCTGGTGCATCACCGCAGCCAGCTGGCCCGGGAGAAGAACGGTCAGCCGATCTGCCGCGACTGCGACTGAGGTCGGGTCGGCCGTGTCTGGCTCGACCCCTCCACGGAAGCGCCGCTTCTCCCAGGGGAAAGCGGACGAAGGGCCGTCCGACGGCCCGCACGGCGCGCGTGACGACGAGCGGGGTACACCCGGAGTGGTGGCCCCGCTCGAACCGGCGGCCGACCGGGGCGACCACCCGGCGCCGGTGCGGCAGCCCGTGCCGGTCGCGCGGCGGGTCGCGGTGGTGCGTGGGAAGGCCAGGGACATGGCCCGGGAAGGCGTCCGCAAAGGCGGCAGCCGCGCCCGCGCGGGCCTGGCCTACCTCGCGGACCGGATCATCGAGATCGCCCCGCGTGTCCCCGTACGCGACCTCGCGACCCTGCGCCGGCAGTTCCCGGGCCTCGGGCCCGAAGAGCTCGCCGACAAGCTGGTGGCGGGCGCGGCGGCCGGCACCTCGACGGTCGGAGCCGGGATCGGAGCGGCGGCGATGCTGCCGGTGCCGCCCGCGATGCCGACCGAACTGGCCGCGGAGATCACCGGGGTCGCCGCGATCGAGCTGAAGCTCATCGCCGAACTGCACGAGGTCTACGGCGTACGGCCGCCCGGGAACCTCAAGACCCGCAGCACCGCGTATCTGTCCTCCTGGTCGGGGGAGCGCGGCATCGACGTGATGAAGCCGTCGACGTACGACACCGCCCTCGGCGGCCAGATGAAACGCCGGCTGCGCCAGCAGATCATGAAGCGCATGGTCCGGGACCTGCCCAACCTCATGCCGTTCATGGTGGGCGCCGCGGTCGGGGCGGTCATGAACCGCAGGGACACCAGGAGACTCGCCGCGCGTATCCGTGCTGACCTGCGCGGGATCCAGGTGCCCTGGGAGGAACTGGAGGAGCTCCCGCCGCTGGAGGAACCGGCTGAGCCCCTGAACCTGCGCGACCTGCCCGAAGAGCTCTAGACGCGCCCCGGCCGGTCTAGGCCCTGTCGTCGATCTAGGCGTGCGCCTTGCGCGCGGCCTCGATCGCCGCCGCCAGCCGCTCCGGCTCCCGCGTCGACAGATACAGGTACGGCGTCGGGTCCCCGGGGTCGGTGACCTCCACCCGCAGCGCCGTGGGGATGTAGGCGCGCAGCAGCAGGAAGGCGCGGGTGTCGGCCTTGTACGTCCGCCAGGCGCGGGCCTCCTCCGCGTCCAGCACCTCGGAATCGCCCAGCGCCGACACCGGGATCTTCGCCTCGCCCGCGATCAGCGAGTCGCCCACGACCCGGATGCGCGGGGAACCGTACGCGCTGGCGACCACCGCCGCCGCTGCCGTACCGCCGACCAGGCCGCCGAGCAGCGGCAGGGTGCCGAACGGAAGCAGGATCAGGGCGAAGGAGACCCCCACCAGGAAGCTGATCAGCCACCACGAGCGGGGGGCGGTGAGGCGTTCTTCGTAGGGGGTGGCGGAGAGCTGCATGAAGCCAAGCTTGGCACGGGATCCGAAGAGCGCTGATGCGCGGGTAAGGTCTGCGGCTGTGAGTGGTAGTTCCGTAAGCCTTCAGCCTCCCGCCGACGCGGTGAAACCGGTACGGCACCCCGACGCGCCCGCGCCCGGAGAACTCCTCGGCGCCCACTACGGACACTGTTTCGGCTGTGGTCCCGGGCAGCCGCACGGACTGCACCTGGAGGCCCGGGCCGGCGAGGGCGTCTCGCTGACCGCCGAGTTCACCGTCCAGCCCGCCCACCAGGGCGCCCCCGGCCTCGCGCACGGCGGAGTGCTGGCCACGGCCCTCGACGAGACCCTCGGCTCGCTGAACTGGCTGCTGCGGACCATCGCCGTCACCGGCCGGCTGGAGACCGACTTCGTGCGGCCCGTGCCCGTCGACACCACGCTGTACCTGGAGGCGGAGGTCACCGCCGTCGCCGGCCGGAAGATCTACTCCACCGCCACCGGACGCATCGGCGGCCCCGACGGCCCCCTCGCGGTGCGCGCCGACGCCCTCTTCATCGAGGTCAAGGTCGACCACTTCATCGACCACGGCCGCAAGGAGGAGATCCAGGCCGCCATGAGCGATCCGGACCAGATCCGGCGCGCCCGCGCCTTCGAGGTGAACCCGTGAGCCGCGGCCACCTGAACGTGCTGCTCCGGCGTGTCGACCCCGACGTACCGCTTCCGGCGTACGAGCATCCGGGGGACGCCGGAGCCGATCTGCGCACCACCGAGCCGTGCGAACTGGCGCCCGGGGAGCGCGCGGTGCTCCCCACGGGGGTGTCGATCGCCCTGCCCGAGGGGTACGCGGCCTTCGTGCACCCACGCTCCGGTCTCGCCGCGCGCTGCGGTGTCGCCCTCGTGAATGCCCCGGGGACGGTTGATGCCGGGTACCGTGGAGAGATCAAGGTGATCGTGGTGAATCTCGACCCGCGCGAGTCCGTGCGGTTCGAGCGCTTCGACCGGATTGCCCAACTGGTCGTCCAGCAGGTCGAGAGGGTCCGCTTCCAGGAGGTGGCGGAGCTTCCCGATTCGACGCGGGCCGAAGGGGGCTTCGGGTCCACCGGTGGCCATGCCGCGGTGGGCGACGAGAGCGGCACAAGCGGTCAGGCCGCCGAGGGCGGTCCGACGGGTGGGAATCGATACGCTTCGGTCGTATCCGACCGGGAAGGACAGTGACGTGTTCGGACGTCGCAAGAAGAAGGGTGCCGCCGGGGACGCGGCCGGCGAGGCCGAGCAGGTCGTCGACAGCGTCGACACCGAGGCGGACGAGGAAGAGGAGGCCGAGCGCGAGCGCGTCCGGCTGGAGCCCGGGCCCCGGCCCGACGGGCCCTGGGACAGCAGCGAGGTACGGGACCCCGCCGAGGGCCGTGTCGACCTCGGCGGACTGTTCGTACCGGGCGTCGACGGCATGGAGCTCAGGGTCGAGGTCGCCGGTGACGCGATCGTCGCCGCCACCGTCGTGCTGCGCGACAGCGCCATCCAGCTCCAGGCCTTCGCCGCGCCCAAGCGCGAGGGCATCTGGGGCGAGGTCCGCGAGGAGATCGCGTCCGGCATCACCCAGCAGGGTGGCATCGTCGACGAGGTCGAGGGCCCGCTCGGGTGGGAACTGCGCGCCCAGGTGCCGGTGCAGCTGCCGGACGGCACGGGTGGTTTCCAGGTGGTGCGGTTCGTGGGCGTGGACGGCCCGCGGTGGTTCCTGCGCGGTGTGATCTCCGGGCAGGGCGCGGTGCAGCCGCAGGCCGCCGGGCTGCTGGAGCAGATCTTCCGCGACACGGTCGTGGTGCGCGGTGAGGGCCCGATGGCGCCTCGCGACCCGATCGTCCTGAAGCTGCCGAACGACGCGCAGATGGTCCCCGAGGGGATCCAGCAGGAGGAGTCCTCCCGCTTCTCCGGCGGGATGGGGCAGCTGCAGCGGGGGCCGGAGATCACGGAAGTCCGCTGACGGCTTCAGCAGGGTTGCACGGGCCGTGCCTTTGAGGGGTGCGGCCCGTTTTCGCGGGGTCGCGCCGTGGGGGAGTTCTCCGTTGCCGGGTGCGGGTTCCTTGTGGTTGCTCGCGCAGTTCCCCGCGCCCCTGCGGGGCGCGCCATCAGGGTTGTGTCAAAGATGGCCGTCGCTCGGCTCCCCGGGTCTTTTGTCGTGATTGTTGGCCGTAAGGTCGACGCTGCGTAGGCAGCAGTCACGGGAAGAGAATGGAGCCATGGCACGCGGCAAGCTTCGGATCTACCTCGGTGCGGCACCGGGCGTGGGCAAGACCTACGCCATGCTCTCCGAGGCGCACCGCCGCGTGGAACGGGGCACCGACTGTGTCGTGGGCTTCGTCGAGCACTACGACCGGCCGCGCACCGAGGTGCTGCTGCACGGCCTGGAGCAGGTGCCGCGCAAGCGGCTGGAGTACCGGGGTGCCACCTTCGGCGAGATGGACGTCGACGCCGTGCTGCGCCGGGCGCCGGCCGTCGCCCTGGTGGACGAGCTCGCCCACACCAACATCCCCGGCTCCCGCAACGCCAAGCGCTGGCAGGACGTGGAGGAACTGCTCACCGCGGGCATCGACGTCGTCTCGACCGTCAACATCCAGCACCTGGAGTCACTCGGCGACGTCGTGGAGTCGATCACGGGAGTGCGCCAGCGGGAGACCGTGCCGGACGAGGTGGTACGGCGGGCCGACCAGATCGAGCTGGTCGACATGTCCCCGGAGGCCCTGCGCCGGCGGATGGCGCACGGCAACATCTACCAGCCGGACAAGGTCGACGCGGCCCTGTCCAACTACTTCCGCCCCGGGAACCTGACCGCCCTGCGCGAGCTGGCGCTGCTGTGGGTGGCCGACCGGGTCGACGAGTATCTGAACGCCTACCGCAGCGAGCACCGGGTCTCCAAGATCTGGGGCTCGCGGGAGCGCATCGTGGTCGGGCTGACCGGCGGCCCCGAGGGACGCACCCTGATCCGGCGGGCCGCGCGGCTCGCGGAAAAGGGCGCCGGCGGCGAGGTGCTCGCCGTGTACATAGCGCGCAGCGACGGGCTGACCTCCGCCTCCCCGAAGGAGCTGGCCGTCCAGCGCACGCTCGTCGAGGACCTGGGCGGCACGTTCCACCACGTGGTCGGCGACGACATACCAGCCGCCCTGCTGGACTTCGCGCGGGGCGTGAACGCCACCCAGATCGTGCTGGGATCCTCGCGCCGCAAGGCCTGGCAGTACGTCTTCGGGCCCGGCGTCGGCGCGACGGTCGCCCGGGAATCCGGGCCCGACCTCGACGTCCACATCGTCACCCACGAGGAGGTCGCCAAGGGCCGTGGACTTCCCGTGGCCCGCGGCGGACGGCTCGGGCGGGCCCGGATCATCTGGGGCTGGGCGGTGGGCCTGGTGGGCCCCGCGGTCCTCGCGGTACTGCTCGACACCGCCAGTCTCGGCCTCGCCAACGACATGCTGCTGTTCCTCGCCGTCACCGTCGCGGCGGCACTGCTCGGCGGCCTGCTGCCCGCGCTGGCCTCGGCGGCCTTCGGCTCGCTGCTGCTGAACTACTTCTACACCCCGCCCCTGCACCGGCTGACCATCGCCGACCCCAAGAACATCGTCGCCATCGCGATCTTCTTCGGGGTCGGCGTGTCGGTCGCCTCGGTGGTGGACGTCGCCGCCCGGCGCACCCATCAGGCCGCCCGGCTGCGCGCCGAGTCGGAGATACTCTCCTTCCTCGCCGGGAACGTGCTGCGCGGCGAGACCAGCCTGGAGGAACTGCTGGAGCGGGTGCGGGAGACCTTCGCGATGGAGTCGGCCGCGCTGCTGGAGCGGGCGAGCGACGTCGAGCCGTGGACCTGTGCCGGGCGCGCCGGATTCGGGCGCCCGCTGCAGCGGCCCGAGGACGCCGACGTCGACATGCCGGTGGGCGACCACATGGCGCTCGCGCTCACCGGCCGGGTGCTGCCCGCCGAGGACCGCCGGGTGCTCGCCGCCTTCGCCGCGCAGGCCGCCGTCGCGCTGGACCGCCGGCGGCTGCAGGAGCAGGCCGACCGGGCCCGGGCGCTCGCCGAGGGCAACCGGATCCGTACCGCGCTGCTCGCCGCCGTCAGCCACGACCTGCGGACGCCCCTGGCCGGCATCAAGGCGGCGGTGTCGAGTCTGCGCTCCGACGACGTGGACTGGTCCGAGGAGGACCGGACGGAGCTGCTGCAGGGCATCGAGGAGGGTGCCGACCGGCTGGACCACCTCGTCGGCAACCTCCTCGACATGTCCCGTCTGCAGACCGGTACGGTCACCCCGCTGATCCGCGAGATCGACGTGGACGAGGTCGTACCGATGGCCCTGGTCGGCGTACCCGAGGACAGCGTCGAGCTGGACGTGCCGGAGTCGCTGCCCATGGTCGAGGTCGACCCCGGGCTGCTGGAGCGGTCGGTGGCCAACCTGGTGGAGAACGCCGTCAAGTACAGCCCGCGCGGGCGGCCGGTGCTGGTGTCCGCGAGCGCCATGGCCGACCGGGTCGAGGTGCGGGTGGTGGACCGCGGGCCGGGCGTGCCGGACGAGGCCAAGGACCGCATCTTCGAACCCTTCCAGCGGTACGGCGACGCCCCGCGCGGCGCCGGGGTCGGGCTCGGCCTCGCCGTCGCCCGGGGCTTCGCGGAGGCCATGGGCGGGACCCTCAACGCCGAGGACACGCCGGGCGGCGGACTCACCATGGTGCTCAGCCTCCGCGCGGCAGGATCGCGTCCCGAGTCCCGCGAAGCGGGCCGGGGCCTCGCAGAACCAGAAAGGCAGACGACTCTATGACCCGGGTGCTCGTGGTCGACGACGAGCCGCAGATCGTGCGCGCCCTCGTGATCAACCTCAAGGCGCGCAAGTACGAGGTCGACGCGGCGCCCGACGGCCGTACCGCCCTGGATCTCGCCGCCTCCCGGCACCCCGACGTGGTCGTGCTCGACCTGGGGCTGCCCGACATGGACGGCGTCGAGGTCATCCGGGGCCTGCGCGGCTGGACCCGGGTGCCCATCCTGGTCCTGTCCGCCCGGCACTCCTCGGACGAGAAGGTCGAGGCGCTGGACGCGGGCGCCGACGACTACGTCACCAAGCCCTTCGGCATGGACGAGCTGCTGGCCCGGCTGCGGGCCGCCGTGCGCCGGGCCGAGCCGGTCGGGCCCGGCGAGGACGACCTGACCACCGTCGAGACGGAGGGCTTCGCCGTCGACCTGGCCGCCAAGAAGGTCAACCGCGCCGGCAAGGACGTCCGCCTCACCCCGACCGAGTGGCACCTGCTGGAGGTGCTGGTCCGCAACACCGGCCGCCTCGTCAGCCAGAAGCAGCTGCTGCAGGAGGTGTGGGGGCCGTCGTACGGCACCGAGACCAACTACCTGCGCGTGTACATGGCCCAGCTGCGCCGCAAGCTGGAGACGGACCCGTCGCACCCGAAGCACTTCATCACCGAACCGGGGATGGGATACCGGTTCGAGAAGTGAGCTGCACGTTTCGGGAAGTGGGCCGGGTGGTGAAGTGAGCTTGGCTACGGCGGTGTCGGTGGGCCCCGGTACGCTTCAGGTATGAGTGCTGTTCCTCGTTCCGAAAAGCCGGCCGGCCGGTTCCGGCGCATGCTCGACCGGCTTTCCTCGTCGCAGGAGGACCTGGAGTCCGAGGAACTGCGTGAGGACGCCGAGACAGCGGGCTGTACCAGGATCGGCGACTGCCACGACCGGCAGATCGTCACCGTAACTGGTACCTTGCGCACGGTCACCTTGCGACCGCGCGCCGGAGTCCCCGCCCTGGAGGCCGAGCTGTTCGACGGCTCCGCCGCGCTGGACGTGGTGTGGCTCGGCAGGCGTTCCATCGTGGGCATAGAACCGGGGCGCAAGCTGATCGCATCGGGCCGGATCTCGATGAGCAGAGGCCGCCGGGTGCTCTTCAACCCGAAATACGAACTGCGACCCCTCGGACGGGAGTAGCCGGTGACGTCCCTCGACAAGCCGACCGAAGACGCCGGAGAGGCTCAGCCCGACGATGCCCGGGCGGTGACCGAGGCCGCGCTGTTCGAGGCGTTCGGCGGCGTCCGCGGCATGGTCGAGACGGTCGTGCCGGGCCTGCTCTTCGTCGCGATCTTCACGGTGAACAAGAACCTGCACCTGTCGGCGATCGCCGCGCTGGCGGTCTCCCTCGTGCTGGTCGTGGTCCGGCTCGTCATGAAGGACACGGTCAAGCACGCCTTCAGCGGTGTCTTCGGCGTGGCCTTCGGTGTCGCGTTCGCGATGTTCACGGGCAACGCCAAGAACTTCTACCTTCCGGGCATGCTCTACACGCTGGGCCTGGCGCTGGCGTACATCGTCACGACCCTGGCCGGGGTGCCCCTGATGGGACTCATCCTCGGTCCGGTCTTCAAGGAGAACCTCTCCTGGCGCACCCGCAACCCCGGCCGCAAGAAGGCCTACGCGAAGGCGAGTTGGGCCTGGGGTCTGATCCTGCTCGCCAAGTGCGCGATCCTCTTCCCGCTGTACTGGTGGTCCGACACCACCAAGCTCGGCTGGGTCCTGGTCATCCTGAAGATCCCGCCGTTCCTGCTGGCGGTCTGGCTCACCTGGGTCTTCCTCGCGAAGGCCCCCGCGCCCATCGACGTCTTCGCCGAGATGGAGGCCGAGGAGAAGGCCGAGGCGGAGCGCAAGGCGGCGCTGGCCACCGAGGGCGGCGAGGCGACCGGCGGACGGCACCGCCGGGAGGCCTAGCCGGCCCGGCACCGCGACGTCACGGCGGCGACCTTCACCGGCGAGAGGCCGCCGCGCACACTGCCGGCCGTCGGGCTCAACCCACCCCGGGGCATCTTCGAGGTGACGTCCGGCAGCGCCCTGCGGCACCGGCGTGAGCGGCGCGCGGGCCGGAGTCCCTGAGCGTCCGCACCCGAAGGGCCCGGCGGCTCCGGCGATCCCCGGGCCCTTGGCGCGGCAGCGTATCCGCTGGCTCGTGGTGTCCTCGCGCCGGACCGGCGGCAGAGAGCTGCTTCTCGCGTGTGGGCGGGCGAGGCGGCCGGGGACGGCACCGGCGGGATGCCTGGCAGGGGTGCCGCGGCTTCGCACCGGTTCGGGACCCACCGGTGGTCCTGGGCGGTTCGCATGGCCTTGTCGCGGTGACGGGGCGCGTGTTGCCGTGGCGTCGGTGTGAGCGGGCGGGGGCGTGGGCGGTGGTCAGCGGAAGGTTCGGGTGTCGGCACGCGAAGGGCCCGGTGGATTCGGGGATCCCCGGGCCCTTCGCGCGGCAGCGCATCCGCTGGCTCGTTGTGTCCTCCCACCAGTCCGGGACCCACCGAGGGTCCCGGGCCTTCGCATGGCCTTGTCGCGGTGACGGGGCGCGTGTTGCCGTGGCGCCGGTGTGAGCGGGCGGGGGCGTGGGCGGAGGTCAGCGGAGGGTTCGGGTGTCGGCACGCGAAGGGCCCGGTGGATTCGGGGATCCCCGGGCCCTTCGCGCGGCAGCGCATCCGCTAGCTCGTTGTGTCCTCGCGCCGGACCGACAGCAGCTCCTCCAGCTGTTCCTCTCGGGCCTGGGCGGCCACGAAGAGGAGTTCGTCGCCCGGCTCCAGGGAGTCCTCCTTGGACGGGGTCAGGACGCGGGTGCCGCGGATGATGGTGACCAGCGAGGTGTCCTCGGGCCACTGGACATCGCCCACCTGGGTGCCGGCCAGCGCCGACTCCTCGGGCAGGGTCAGCTCCACCAGGTTGGCGTCGCCGTGGCTGAAGCGGAGAAGACGGACCAGGTCGCCGACGCTCACCGCCTCCTCGACCAGGGCCGACATCAGGCGCGGGGTGGAGACGGCCACGTCCACGCCCCAGGCCTCGTTGAACAGCCACTCGTTCTTCGGGTTGTTGACACGGGCGACGACGCGCGGGACGCCGTACTCCGTCTTGGCGAGCAGCGAGACGACCAGGTTGACCTTGTCGTCGCCGGTCGCGGCGATGACGACGTTGCAGCGCTGCAGCGCCGCCTCGTCCAGGGACGTGATCTCACAGGCGTCGGCCAGCAGCCACTCCGCCTGGGGCACCCGCTCCACCGAGATGGCGGTCGGGGCCTTGTCGATGAGCAGGACCTCGTGGCCGTTCTCCAGCAGCTCGCCCGCGATCGAGCGGCCGACGGCGCCGGCTCCGGCAATGGCGACCCTCATCAGTGACCGCTCTCCTCTTCCGGGCCCTGGGCGAACGCCGCCTCGACCTTCTCGACGTCGTCCGACCGCATCATCACATGCACGAGGTCGCCCTCCTGCAGCACCGTCTGCGAGGTCGGCAGGATCGCTTCGCCGAGGCGGGTAAGGAACGCCACGCGGACGCCCGTCTCCTCCTGCAGCTTGCTGATCTTGTGCCCGACCCACTTCGGGGAGGCGTGCACCTCGGCGAGCTGCACCCCGCCGGTGGGGTCGCGCCACAGCGGTTCGGCGCCGGAGGGCAGCAGCCGGCGCAGCATCTGGTCGGCGGTCCAGCGGACCGTCGCCACGGTGGGGATGCCGAGGCGCTGGTAGACCTCGGCGCGGCGGGGGTCGTAGATACGGGCGGCCACGTTCTCCACGCCGAACATCTCGCGGGCCACGCGCGCGGAGATGATGTTGGAGTTGTCACCGCTGGAGACGGCGGCGAAGGCGCCGGCCTCCTCGATGCCCGCCTCGCGCAGGGTGTCCTGGTCGAAGCCGACACCGGTGACCCGGCGACCCCCGAAGCCCGGGCCCAGCCGACGGAAGGCGGTCGGGTCCTGGTCGATCACGGCGACCGTATGGCCCTGTTGCTCCAGGGTCTGGGCGAGAGCGGATCCCACTCTCCCGCAGCCCATGATGACGATGTGCACGACCGTCCTTCCGAAGTCAAGAAGTTCCTCTGAGGTTATTGACCTGGCCTTAACAGGTTCTCAGACCGAGGCCCAAAGCTACACACGGGCGCTGGTGGGTTGGCACCCCCCTGTGCGGGTTCCCCGTGACCACGGCCCGCGATCAGGCGCGTGAGCGGCATCAGCGATCGGGGTCCGCGATCATCGGGGGCGGGCGCCGGCGAGTGATGCTGCGCACGCTGCACAGCGTCAGGATTCCGAGGCCGAGCAGGGCGAGGGTCGCCCCGATCAGCTCCGCGGTCGCGGGCATGGGACCTCCGAGGTGCGATGACGTGCGGGGTTTGCCATCTAGGCACGGGGAGCGCGCGGACCACGGAATCCGCAGTTCCGTGCGCCTCTGAATTCACTCGTGAGGCAGATCGCGCCCACCGGGTGGGCGGCTGCCAGTTCGAAGGCCTACGATCCTCTCTCGTGTCCAAACTGACCGACGTGCCCAAACGGATCCTGATCGGGCGCGCACTGCGCAGTGACCGGCTGGGCGAAACGCTCCTGCCGAAGCGCATCGCACTCCCCGTCTTCGCCTCCGACCCGCTGTCCTCCGTCGCCTACGCGCCGGGGGAGGTTCTCCTGGTCCTGTCCATCGCGGGCGTGTCGGCGTACCACTTCAGCCCGTGGATCGCCGTCGCGGTCGTGGTGCTGATGTTCACCGTGGTCGCCTCCTACCGGCAGAACGTGCACGCGTACCCGAGCGGCGGCGGTGACTACGAGGTCGCCACCACGAACCTGGGCTCCCGGGCGGGCCTGACCGTGGCCAGTGCCCTGCTCGTCGACTACGTCCTCACCGTCGCCGTCTCCATCGCCTCCGGCATCGAGAACCTCGGCTCCGCGGTCCCCTTCGTGGTCCAGCACAAGGTGCTGTGCGCGGTCGCCGTGATCGTGCTGCTGACGCTGATGAACCTGCGCGGCGTGAAGGAGTCCGGCAAGCTCTTCGCGATCCCGACGTACGTGTTCGTCGGCGGCGTGTTCATCATGATCGCGTGGGGCGCCGTACGCGGCCTGGTCCTCGGTGACACCATGCGCGCGCCGACCGCGGACTTCCACATCAAGGCCGAGCACCAGGGCCTCGCGGGCTTCGCGCTCGTCTTCCTGCTGCTGCGCGCCTTCTCCTCCGGCTGTGCCGCGCTGACCGGTGTCGAGGCGATCTCCAACGGCGTCCCGGCCTTCCGCAAGCCCAAGTCGAAGAACGCGGCGACCACGCTCGCGATGATGGGCCTGCTGGCCGTCACCATGTTCTGCGGCATCATCGCCCTGGCCATGTCGACCAAGGTCCGCATGGCCGAGAACCCGGCCACCGACCTGCTCCACCACGGTCACCCGCTGGGCTCCGGCTACGTCCAGAACCCGGTGATCTCCCAGGTCGCCGAGGCCGTCTTCGGCAAGGGCAGCTTCCTGTTCGTGGTCCTCGCGGCAGCCACCGCGTTGGTCCTGTTCCTGGCGGCGAACACGGCGTACAACGGCTTCCCGCTGCTCGGCTCGATCCTCGCCCAGGACCGCTACCTCCCGCGCCAGCTGCACACCCGCGGCGACCGCCTCGCCTTCTCCAACGGCATCGTGCTGCTGGCGGGCGCCGCGACCCTGCTGACGTTCATCTACGGCGCCGACTCCACGCGGCTGATCCAGCTCTACATCGTCGGCGTGTTCGTGTCCTTCACGCTCAGCCAGACCGGCATGGTCAAGCACTGGAACCGGCACCTGGCGGTCGAGCAGGACCCGGCGGCGCGCCGCCGTATGATGCGCTCCCGCGCGATCAACGCGTTCGGCGCCTTCTTCACGGGCCTGGTGCTGGTCGTCGTCCTGGTCACGAAGTTCACGCACGGCGCCTGGGTGGCCCTGCTCGGCATGTGCCTCTTCTACGCGACCATGACCGCGATCCGGAAGCACTACGACGGCGTCGCCGAGGAGCTCTCGGCCCCCGAGGAGCCGGACGACGACCTGGTCCGCCCGTCCCGTGTGCACTCGGTCGTCCTGATCTCCAAGATCCACCGACCCACCCTCCGGGCCCTGGCCTACGCCAAGCTGATGCGCTCGGACACCCTGGAGGCGCTGACGGTCAACGTCGACCCGGCCGAGACCAAGGTGCTGCGCGAGGAGTGGGAGCGGCGCGGCATCGACGTACCGCTGAAGGTCCTGGACTCGCCGTACCGCGAGATCACCCGTCCGGTGATCGAGTACGTCAAGGGCCTGCGCAAGGAGTCGCCGCGCGACGCGGTCTCCGTGATCATCCCCGAGTACGTGGTGGGCCACTGGTACGAGCATCTGCTGCACAACCAGAGCGCCCTGCGGCTGAAGGGCCGCCTGCTGTTCACGCCGGGCGTCATGGTCACCTCCGTGCCCTACCAGCTGGCCTCCTCCGAAGTGGCCAAGCAGCGCGCGCGCAAGCGGCAGGAGTGGAGCGCACCGGGTGCGGTGCGCCGCGGTCCGGCGGCGGTGCGGCCCAAGGAGCCGTCGGCGACCAAGGACTGAGCCCCATGGGCCCGGTGAGACCGGGGTGGGCCCGGGCCGCTGGGCCCGGGGCCCCGCCTGTGGTGAACGGCCGGACGACAGCCACGTAGACTGGTGGGCTGTTGTCCGGCCGTTTCCCGTACCCGATCTGGAGTCACCCCGCCATGCAGGCAGAACCGAAGAAGTCGCTGGTCGGGGAGGAGTACGAGGTCGAGATCGGCCCCGTCGCCCACGGCGGCCACTGCATCGCCCGCACGACGGAGGGCCAGGTGCTGTTCGTCCGGCACGCGCTGCCGGGCGAGCGCGTGGTGGCGAAGGTGACCGAGGGCGAGGAGGGAGCCCGCTTCCTCCGCGCGGACGCCGTACGGATCCTGGAGGCGTCCAAGGACCGCATAGAGGCCCCCTGCCCCTTCGCGGGCCCCGGCCGCTGCGGCGGCTGCGACTGGCAGCACGCCAAGCCGGGCGCCCAGCGCCGGCTCAAGGGCGAGGTGATCGCCGAACAGCTCAAGCGGCTCGCGGGCCTCACGCCCGAGGAGGCCGGCTGGGACGGCACGGTGGTGCCGGCCGAGGGCGACAAGCTGCCGGCCGGCGAGGTCCCGCAGTGGCGCACGCGCGTCCAGTACGCCGTCGACGCCGAGGGCCACGCGGGCCTGCGCCGCCACCGCTCGCACGAGGTCGAGCGCATCGACCACTGCATGATCGCGGCGGAGGGCGTCAGCGAGCTGGGCATCGAGCGGCGGGACTGGACCGGCATGGAGTCGGTCGAGGCGATCGCGGCGACCGGCTCGCAGGACCGCCAGGTGATCCTCACTCCGCGCCCGGGCGCCCGTCTCCCGCTGGTGGAACTGGACAAGCCGGTGTCGGTCCTCAGGGTCGACGAGAAGTCCGGCGGCGTCCACCGCGTCCACGGCCGCCCCTTCGTCCGTGAACGCGCCGACGGCCGTACCCACCGCGTCGGCAACGGCGGCTTCTGGCAGGTCCACCCGAAGGCGGCGGACACCCTGGTGACGGCGGTCATGCAGGGCCTGCTCCCACGCAAGGGCGAGATGGCCCTGGACCTGTACTGCGGAGTGGGCCTGTTCGCGGGCGCGCTGGCCGACCGGCTCGGTGAGAAGGGCGCGGTCCTCGGCATCGAGTCCGGCAAGCGTGCGGTGGAGGACGCGCGCCACAACCTCGCCGACTTCCCGCGCGTCCGCATCGAGCAGGGCAAGGTCGAGTCCGTCCTGCCGCGCACCGGCATCACCGAGGTCGACCTGATCGTCCTGGACCCGCCCAGGGCGGGCGCGGGCCGCACGACGGTCGCCCACCTCTGCTCCCTCGGCGCCCGCCGCATCGCCTACGTCGCCTGCGACCCCGCCGCCCTGGCCCGCGACCTGGCGTACTTCCGCGAGGGCGGGTACCGGGTACGGACGCTTCGGGCGTTCGATCTGTTTCCGATGACGCATCACGTGGAGTGCGTGGCAATTCTCGAGCCCGCAGCAAAGGGCCTCTGACCTGCTGATTTATTGATTCCACAGGTTGCGGTCGGGTCGTGCCGACATGTTTCCGCAGGTCCACCGTGTGGAGCGTGCTGCGGGTTCCCGCCACGTGTCTCACCTGCGGTTTCGCAGCGGGGCGTGCGCCGAGAACCCTCCGTAAGGGACGGGTTCGGGAAATGTCTTGACGCTCGTTCGACGCTGTTTCTGACGCGCGTGAGGTGGTCGTCCTGGATCAGCTGGCGTGGGTGGATCGACTTGTCGGGCTTGACCCGTCGAGCAGCGCGTCGGCCTCGAGGTTCCATGTGGTGAGGTGCCGTCCAGGGGACGGGGAATTGGTTGGTCAGCCTGGGGCGGGCGCGTGGGTGAGCCGGTCGAGGGCTGTGGTGATGTGACCGGTCCAGGGCCAGTGCCGGGCCAGGCGGAGGATTCACCGACGGCCGGTGGTGACGAGCTGTCCGGCCGTGGTCAGCAGGCGGAGCCGCAGTCGGCGGGGCTCCCGGAGTGCTGGCGATGTGCGAGGACGGATTTCCTGGTGCCGGTCTCGCTGAGTGCGGGGCAGGGGCCATGGATCTGTCCGGCGGCCGGCTACCGTTCCAGGAATTCGAGCGCCCGCGGGACGAATCTGTCGTGGTGCTGGAAGATCCCTCCGTGTCCGGCGTCGGGGTAGAGGGGTTCGAGTTCGCCCTGGGGCAGCCGGGCCGCCAGGTCGACGGTGTTGACGCTCGGGACCATGCGATCGCTCTCGCCGTTGGCCACCAGGACCGGTTGGTGGATGCGCGACAGATCGGCCGGTGCCTGGCGGCCCCAGCGGTGGATGGCCTTCAGTTGGGCGCGGAACGATGAGAGCGAGATGGCTTTGTCGCGGTCGTTCGTGCGTTCCTTGAGGCGGTCCAGGAAGGCGTGGGCCGCCCGGCGGCCACCGGCGGTGTCGGTGAAGAAGAGGTACTGCTTGGGGTCCTTGCGGGTCAGGACGGCCTTGACGATGTCCTTGATGGTGAGGCTTGTGACCTTGTCGATGCCGGGGCCTCCGGCGGGGCCCGTGCCCGCGAGGATGAGCTTGCGTACAAGATCGGGTTCTTCCGCCGCGATGACCTGGGCGATGAAGCCGCCCATCGACAGGCCGAGCAGGTCGACCCTGTCGTACCCGAGGGCCCGGATGAACAGCACGGTGTCGCGAGCCATCGCCTCGATCGTGTCGGGTGTGGAACCGCCGGACGCGCCGACGCCGCGGTTGTCGAAGGCGATCACGGGGCGCCGGGCGGCGAGTCCGTCGACGACGCGGGGATCCCAGTTGTCCAGGACTGCGGACAGGTGGTTGAGGAGGATCAGGGGTATGCCGTCGTCCGGGCCGAGACGCCGGTAGGCGAAGGTCACGCCTCGCACGGACACGGAGCGGTTCGGCGTGTTCTTGTACGACATCGGGGCGGGTGAACTGGACGGTGTGCTCATGGCCGGGTCCTGGGGTGGTGTGGCGGGGGAGTGGGGTGTGCAGGGTCTTGTTGCTGTCGGAGGTGACTGGCGCCTGGGACTCGTTTTCACCCTTACGTCATCGCGACGACGACTTTGCCAGCCTTTGCCCGTCCCCTCTCGACGTATTCCATGGCCTGGAGGGTTTCCTCGAACGGGAAGACGCGGTCGACGACGGGGCGGATCTTCCCGGCGTCGATGAGGGGGGTGAGTTCGCGCAGCTGGTCGCCGCTGGCCTTCATGAAGAGGAACGAGTACCTCACACCGTGGCGCCTGGCGTTGCGCCGGGTTCTGAAGCTGAGGGCGCTCATGGCCAGGCGGAGGATCGGGTTCGCGCCCAGTTCATGGGCGAAGGCCGGGTCGGGTGGGCCCGCGACGCTGATGGCCATGCCGCCGGGCTTGAGCACGCGCAGGGACTTGGCGAGGTTCTCGCCGCCGAGGCTGTCGAGGACGACGTCGTAGCCGTCGAGGACCTCTTCGAAGTCCTGGGTGCGGTAGTCGATGACGACGTCCGCGCCGAGGTCCCTGGCCAGGTCGACCTTGGCGGTGCTCACGGTGGTGGCCACGTGCGCGCCCAGCGCCTTGGCCAGCTGGACGGCGATGGAGCCGAGGCCGCCGGCGCCCGCGTGGACGAGGATTTTCTGGCCCGGCTGCACGCGGGCCCGCTCGACCAGTGCCTGCCATGCGGTGAGGGCGACCAGAGGGAGGGAGGCGGCCTCGGCCATGGTGAGGGCGGCCGGTTTGGGCGCCAGGTCGTCCTGGTGGACGGCGATGAGTTCGGCGAAGGTACCGATGCGGTCCTTGTCGGGCCGGGCGTAGACATCGTCGCCCACCGCGAAGCGGGTGACGGACGGGCCGACCCGGACGACTGTCCCGGCGAGGTCGTTGCCCAGAATGAGCGGGAGGCGGTATGGCATGAACGCCTTGAAGTCCCCGTTGCGGATCCTGAGGTCCAGCGGGTTCACGCCCGCCGCGTGGATCTTGACCAGGACGTCGTCGGCACCTACCGGGGGGTCGGGTGCTTCGGCGGCGCGCATCCCGGCCTGGTCGCCGTATTTCTCGACCATGAAAGCCCTCATCGTTGTCTCCGTTCCGTTTCCCGTCCGTGAAAGGCCGGGGTCTCCGCTCGCCCCGGGCTTCTCCCGGTACGAGACAGCTGTGTTGCTCTCCTGGCTGTGGCGCGGGCGCATCCCGTCCTCAGCCGCGTTCAGCCATCAGGCCACCGGCACGACCAGGGCGGTGACGCGGTCGGCGGCGCCTCCTTGGAGGCGGTCCAGGGTGGCGGTGATCCCTTCGTGGGGCACGCCGAGCGGCACCGCGCTGACCTCGGCCAGGCGGGTGTACTGCTCGTCGGTCAGATGGACGTCGAGGGTGCCGAGGTAGCTGTCGAGCTGGGAGAGACTGCGCGGGCCGATGATCGGGACGAGCGTGGCGACGGAGCGGGCGGCGCGCTCGCGCACCCAGGCCACCGCCACCTGGGCGGGCGTCACGCCGGTCTCCTCGGCGATCGCCAGGACGGTGTCGACGACGGCGGTCTTCTGGCCGGTGCTCTCGGTGTGGATGACCATGCCCAGGTCGCTCAGGCGCCCCTCGGCGGAGCCGCGGTACTTGCCGGTGAGCAGTCCGCCGCCGAGCGGGGACCACAGGGCTGCGCCGAGCCCGAGGCTCTCGGCCATGGGCAGGAGCTCACGGTCGGCGGTGCGCTCGACGAGGCTGTACTCGTGCTGGATGCCCACGATCGGGGCCCAGTTCCTCAGGTCCGCGAGGGTTACCGCGCGCGAGACGCGCCAGGCGGGGAAGTTGGACAGCGCGGCGTGGTGGATCTTGCCGGCGCTCACCAGGTCGTCGAGCCCGCGCAGGAGTTCCTCCATCGGAGTGAGCTCGTCGGGGAAGTGCACCCACAACAGGTCGATGTAGTCGGTCCCCAGGCGCTTCAGGCTGGCCTCGACCGAGGCGACCATGTTCTTGCGGCTGTTGCCGGTCTTGGAGATGTCCGGCTGCGGTGCGGCACCGAGGGTGAACTTCGTGGCCAGGACGAAGTGGTCGCGGTCGGCGGAGATCAGCTTTCCGGTCAGTTCCTCCGACTCGCCGAACTGGTAGCCGTCCGCGCTGTCGAGAAAGGTGCCGCCGGCCTCGGCGAACCGGTCGAAGATCCGGCGTGCCTCGTCGGGCTCGGCGCCTGCGCCCCAGCCGGTGCCGAAGTTCGCGGTGCCGAGCGCGTACTCGGAGACGCGCAGTCCGGTCCGGTGGCCGAAGGTCGTGTAGCGCATGAGATGTCCTTGCATGAGGGGTGTGAGGGTGGTCGCGCCGGGGTGGAGGGGTGAGCGTCAGTCCGCGTTCGGCTGGGGTGCCGCGGACAGTCTCTGCTTGACGTACCGGCTGGTCTCGTCGGCGAGGATCTCGGGCAGGCCGGTCTCGATGCCGTGCAGGGCCTGGGCCGCGACGTCGGCGGCGGCGACCTTCTGATCGGCGGGCACGCCGGCGGCCATGTCGGTGTCCATGTAGCCGACGTGCAGCGCCGAGACGGTGATCCCGCGCGGTGCCAGCTCCTCACGGGTCGCGTCGCTCAGCGCCCAAGCGGCGGCCTTGGACGCGGCGTAGGAGCCGAGTCCTGCCGGGTGGAACCAGGACAGGGCGGACAGGACGTTGAGCACGGCGCCGCCGCCGTTGCCCTCGATGACGGGGGCGAAGGCGCGGGTCGCGGCGAGCGGGCCGAAGAAGTTGGTCTCCATCTCCCGGCGCACCTCAGCCACGTCGCCTCCCATCAGCGTCGCGCCGGTGGAGATGCCCGCGTTGTTGATCAGCAGTGTCGCGTCGGGCGCCACGCGCGCGGCCTCTCGTACCGACGCCTCGTCCGTGACGTCCAGCCGCAGCGGGATGACGCCCGGCACATCGACCGTCTCAGGGCGCCGGGCCGCGCCGTACACCTTCGCGCCGCGCTCGACGAGCTGGGCGGCCAGGTGCCGCCCGAAGCCCCGATTGGCGCCGGTGACGACTGCGACCGCGTTCTTCAGTTCCATGTCCACTCCTGGTCGTGGCGGGCGACGTCGGCCACCCGCAACTGTTTAGATTATGAATGCAATCTAAACATGGGTCTACGATAGATGCCAGGCGACATCCAAATGGGAGGTGACCATGGGCCGTGTATCGCAGGCGCAGGCGGAGGCAAATCGCAGGCGGGTGGTGGACACCGCATCCCGGCTGTTCCGGGAGCAGGGCATGCAAGTCAGCGTCGCCGACCTGATGAAGGCGGCCGGTCTGACCCACGGCGCCTTCTACAAGCAGTTCGCCTCCAAGGAGGCACTCGTCGACGAGGCCACCGCGCACGCCTTCGCCGAGCTCGCTCAGCGCTACCGCGCCGGGCTCGAGCGGCACGACGGGCAGCGCGCCGCCGCGCAGCAGGCGCTGATCGACGCCTACCTCTCCGTCGAGCACCGCGACGACCCGGCGGACGGCTGCCCGGTCGCCGCGCTCGCCACCGACATCGCGCGCGAGGGCGGGGGGCGCGAGGCCCGTCGCGTCTACGCCGAGGGCGTGGCCGACTTCGCCGGTTTCCTGGCCAGTGACGACCAGGACGGCATCGTCCGCCTGTGCACCCTGTTCGGTGCGCTGGTCCTGTCCCGCGCCACCAAGGGCTCCCCGCTCTCCGGGGAGATCCTCGCCGCCGCGCACGCGGCCTTGACCGAAGCGGGCTGATCACGGGCGCGGTGGCCGCGCGTCGTGGGCAGCCGTCCGGTCCCCGGGGAAGTGACGAGCCGGTCGTCATGACGCTCGTCTGACGCTCTGCGCACGTGGAGTGGGAGGCAGAGAGCCGACTAGCGCTCTGACCTGGCATTTCACAGCGTCTGCTCAGGCCGGCATCTTTCCGATGAACTCGCATGTGGAGTGCGTGGCTATTCTTGAGCCTGCCCAAAAGGGGCTGTGACCTGCGGTTCTGCTGGGTTGTTCGGGCGGGGTGCGGGTGCGCTCGACCTGTTTTCCGAGGTGCTGTGCGGTGACGGGGCCCTCGGCGGGCACGCCGAGCCGCTCGTACTGGCCGGGCGGGGCCTCGGTGCGGCGGAGCAGGTCCACGAGCAGCCCCGCCATGCGCAGCTCGGCCTCGTCGTCGACGAGCGGGCTGAGCTGCTCGGGGTCGTGCTCCAGGTCGAACAGCAGCGTGCCGTGGTGGTAGGGGTTGACGAAGCTGCGTCCCGGCATGCGCAGCGTCCGCACGCCCTTGGTGAAGCCGAACGGCCTGGCCAGCTCCAGATCCGCCAGCTCGGCCGGGCTGAACCGGCTCTCCTCATGTGGGTCGGTATCAGGGTGTGCTCTTCGAGCGGGGTGTTGTCGGCGCTGACAGGGGCGCGCATGTAGACGTACCGGCCGTCGGTGACGTTGACGTGTCCGCCGTGGATGCCGAACAGAGCGGCCTCGCGCACGGGTGTGTCGTCGGCGACCGGCAGCGGCAGGCGCTGTGTGTCCGCCGCCGGCTCGACCCCGAAGAAGTCCAGGATCGTCGGGGCGAGGTCGATGGTCTGGACGAGCGCCCGCCGGCGCTGTCCGGCGGCCTCGGGCACCCGGGGGTCCCACACGAACAGGGGGAGATGGACCAGCTCGTCGTACCAGACTTGGACGGTCTTGCCCCACCACCCCTTCTCACCGAGCAGGAACCCGTGGTCGGTGTCGACGATGAGCAGGGTGTCGTCCCACAGCCCGTGCTCGTCCATGGCGTCCAGGACGCGGCCGAGGGAGTGGTCGCACATGGACAGCAGGGCGGCGTACTCGTAGCGGGCGTGGGCGACCTGGTCGTCGGTCTCCAGGATGCGCTTGCAGTCGGGCAAGTCGAAGTGCGGGCCGTCGTACGTGTGCGGGTACAGGTCCTTGTGCCGCTGGTGGTTCGGTGCGGACCAGGCCGATCGCGGCCTGCCGGTCCAGGGGCGCGGCGAAGGCGAACCTGGTCAGGAAATCCGGGTCCTGGAACCGGCTCGGCGGGTCGTACGGCGACCTCACCCACGCCGGCAGCGCCTCCCGGCCGGCCTCGGTGAGCCGGTACACCTTCGCGTCGGGCCGGCCCTCGCGCGGATCGACCTCGAAGGTGACCCAGCCGTCGCCCACCATGCGGCCCAGCAGCCGGTAGACGTGGCTGTGATGCAGCCGCGAGCGCAGGAACTGCCCTTCCGTCTCGACGTACTTGCGCAGGTCGTACCCGCTCAGCGGCCGGAACGACAACAGAGCGAGCAGCACGTATTCCATGACGCGGACCCGCCCCCTATGTGCGTACTCACCTATGTCCTGTGATTGCACCGAGGAAGGGACGGGTTCCGTCAACGCCTGGGACGGCGGCTTGTCGAAGCGTTCACAATCACGGACGGCGTGTTGACGCGGACTCAGGCCGAACCGGACCGGCCGGCAGGCGGACAGCGGCGCGGCTGCCTGCCGGCTGTCTCTCCGCGGGCGGTGGTGGTTGACGTGTGTACGACGCTGCCGCACCCTGCCCGACCGGCCTCGGGCCAGGAGCCGGGTGGGGAGCGGTCCTCGTCCCGGGGCCGTGGATTCCCCGGACGACGACCGCCCTGTTGCCCGTCGCCCATGCGCCCACGCGCGCGGGTGGCACCAGCGGGCGGTCGACGGTGCCGGGGAAGCGGTCGCCGGGGCTGTGCGGGGATTCCGTCAGGGGCACGGTGAACGCGCCGAACGTCAGCGGCTCGCTCTGCGCGGGTACGAGCAGGCGGTTCTCCGGGACACCGCCGCCGCGGCCGATGTTGGCGGTGGACCGGGAGCCGATCAGCCGGGCGCCGAAGAGGCGGCACACCCGCGGGGCGTCCAGGGCGTGGTCGTGTGGGAGTGGGCGCAGATCACCGCGGCGAGTCGGGTGGTGCCGGTGCGGTGCGGACAGGCGCGCACGACGGTTTCGTCGGGGCGATCCGCGTGAGGCAGGGGCCGGGCCCGGGCGGGTGAAGAAGCCGTCGGCCAGGACCGGGGTGTCGCCGGTCGTCGAGGAGCAGGGTGGACACGCCCATCCAGGTCAGCGGAGTTCACCGGTGCGCGGCGGGGGCGACGCGGGCTGCATGAGCGCCGTGTGTGGGGCCAGGGAGGGGCGGCTGAGAGGCGAGGGCACCGGTGAGGGTGCCTTTCGTCAGGGGGCCGCGAAAGCCGGAACGGCGCGTTCGCCGGAGTGGCGATCGCACCCACTCCAGGCAGAGGCCCGACAGGAGCCGACGGCATACCCACGCCGGCCTCGCACCCCCACTTGGACAGAGAGTCCGGTCCGCCGATGCCCCGCCTCGGGGGAAACGACACCGGGCGTGCATTCGTTCGAGCGTTGCCCTGTGCGGATGACGCCTCGAACCTGCCGTACGGCCCGACGGCCGCGCGGGCCGACCCGCGGTGGCATGGTGCCCCACGCGCTCACGGGCGGCGCCAGGCGTGCCGGTCTCTCTCCCCTGCCACCGGCCGCCCGGTCAACGCGGCGAGGGACGCTCGTCGAGGTCGCAGCCGGTGACGGCGCGCACGTAGGAGTGGAGGGCCGAGACGACCTCCTGCCGTGTTCTGCGCCCGGCGAGCACCTCCATCTGGAAGCCGTCCTCCATGGCGACCAGGGAGGCGGCGACCAGGCGCGCCGGTGCGGCGAGCCGGAAGTGCCCCTGGGCCTCGCCGAGGAGCAGGATCCCGTAGTAGACAGCGATCTGACGCTCTGTCAGAGTGCTGTCGAGGGCGGCGGCGCGGGGGTCGCGCAGACTGCGGGGCCAGTACTCGAACAGCAGGCGGGGCAGCCGGTCCTCGGGGCCGGCGGCGACACCGGAGGCGATGCAGGAGCGGAGCCTGTCGCGGGCGTCGTCGAAGGTTTCCGCGGCCTGCTCGCGTTCGCCGCAGAAGCGCTCGATGGCCTTCTGGAAGGTCTCGTGCATGAGGGCGTCGAGATCGTCGTAGTAGTACAGAACCGCGGCCGGCGTCATCCCGGCTTCCTCGGCGACGTCCCGCAGACGCAGGCCCGCCAGACCCCGGCCCAGCAGGGCCCGCTCGGCCGCCTCCGCCAACTGTGCTCGCCGCACTTGCTGGTCCTTGCGCCGCCCCACCGCAGCTCCTTCACGCGTTACGAATGCTGAACCGTGTCGAAAAGATACCGCGCTACACCTTGACGAGGCCGGTAGTCGATTCTTAAATCGCCATTTAATGAATGGCGTGGCTCGCACGCCCTTCCCCTCCCGGAGGCATGGATGCGCACCATCCCGCGTGACAACGCAGAGCCAGGTACCACCGCCAAGGGGCTCCGGCACGGCTCCGTCGGCCTGCTCGCGTCCATGGCGCTGGGCCTGTCCTCGGTCGCCCCTGCCTACAGCATCGCCGTCACCCTCGGCTTCGTCGTCCTCGCCGTGGGCGACCTCGCCCCGGCCGCGCTGTTGCTCGGTTTCGTCCCGATCCTGCTCACCGCGTTCGCGTTTCGCGAGCTCAACCGCGACATGCCCGACTGCGGCACGACGTTCGTCTGGGTGACGCGGGCCTTCGGCCCTTTCGCCGGCTGGCTGGCGGGCGGCTGGGTGGTGCAGATCGCCACGCTGATCGCCATGGCCGCGCTCTCCCGGGTCGGCGCGGCGAACCTGCTCGCCTTCCTCGGCCTGGACACCCTGGCCGGCCGGCCGCTCGCGGTCACCTGTACGGCGATGCTGGTCATCGCCCTGGTCGCCGCCCTCGCCTACCGGGGCGTCCAACTCGCCGCCGGGGCCCAGTACGTGATGCTGGCGCTCCAGCTCGTGTCGCTCCTCGGCTTCGCCGCCGTCGCCCTGGCCCGGGACGACGCCGCAACGCCCTCCCTGGCCTGGCTCAACCCCTTCGGGTTCCCCGACGCGGGCGCCATGGCCGAGGGCGTCATCCTCTGCCTGTTCATCTACTGGGGCTGGGACGCCCTGCTCAGCGTCAACGAGGAGACCACCGACAGCACCCGCGTCCCGGGCCGGGCCGCCGTCCTGTCCACCCTCGTCCTGCTCGGCACCTACCTGTTCACCGCCTACGGCGCCCTCGCCTACGCCGGTCCCGGCAGCCACGGCCTGGGCGACGCGGACACCGCCGCCGACGTCCTGGCCGCCCTCGCCCCGCCGGTCCTGGGCGACGCGCTCGCCAGGATCGTCCAGCTGGCCGTGTGCGTCTCCGCGATCGCCGCCCTGCTCAGCTGCCTGGTCTCCAGCCCTAGGGGCACGCTCTCCATGGCCGCCCACGGCGCCCTGCCCGAGGCCCTGACCCGGATCCACCCCCGCTTCCGCACCCCGGCCTTCGCCACCGTCTGCTGGGCGGCGGCCACCGCGGGCGTCCTGGCCGCCCTCACCGCCCTGTCCACCGACTTCCTCGGCGACGCCCTGCTTCCCCTCGGCCTGCTGATCGCCTTCTACTACGCCGTCACCGGCCTCGCCTGCGTCTGGCACTTCCGTGCCGACCTGCGCACCTCACCGCGCGACCTGCTGCTGAAAGGCATCCTGCCCGGCACGGGCGCGGTGATCATGCTCGCCGCCTTCGCCCGCTGCGCCTACGACATGCTCGACCCCGCCTACGGCTCGACCTCCGTCGCCGGCATCGGCGGAGTCCTGCTGCTCGGCGTCGGCTCGATCGCCCTCGGCGCCCTCGTCGCCCTCGCCGTCCGCCCCCGCTTCCGCCGCTTCTTCCGCGACGGACGCACCACCGTCACCCAGCTCACCGTCACCGAGGACTGAACCCTGCCATGCGCACGAACACCCTGACCATCGCCGCCCTCCAGACCGCCCCGGTCCCGCACGACCTTGAAGCCAGCTGGCAGCGCTACGCCGACCAGGTCCGCGCCACCCGGAGCCTCTTCCCGCACGTCCAGCTCGTCGTCGTACCCGAACTGCTGCTCGCCGCCGAAGCCCCCCTGCTGCGGGCCACCGGCGGCTGGACGGACCAGGCCGCCGTCACCGTGCCCGGCCCGCTCACCGACCGCGTCTGCGCGCTGGCCGCCGAGACCGGACTGTGGCTGGTCCCCGGCAGCCTGTACGAACGCACCGCGGACGGGACCGTCTTCAACACCGCACTGGCCGTCTCCCCCGAGGGCGAGATCGTGGCGAGGTACCGCAAGGTCTTCCCCTGGCAGCCGTACGAGACCACCACACCCGGAACCGCGTTCACCGTGTTCGACATCCCCGGCACGGCCCGGATCGGACTGGCCATCTGCTACGACGG
The DNA here is from genome assembly GCF_006715785.1 of Streptomyces puniciscabiei. NCBI lineage: Bacteria > Bacillati > Actinomycetota > Actinomycetes > Kitasatosporales > Streptomycetaceae > Streptomyces > Streptomyces puniciscabiei. The sequence goes on along the minus strand of NZ_VFNX01000001.1, from coordinate 1,009,344 downwards.
CTCCTTCCCCGAGACCGCCCGCCAGCTCGCCTGGCTCGGCGCCGACATCATCATCCAGCCCACCCTGACCACCACTCGCGACCGCGAGATGGAACTCGTCATGGCGCGCGCCAACGCCTGGACCAACCAGGTCTACGTGGTCAACGTCAACGCCGCCGACCCGGCCGGCGTCGGCATGAGCACGATCGTCGACCCCGAAGGCGTCGTCCGCCAGCAGGCCGGCACCGGAGAGGAGATCCTCGTCGACACCCTCGACCCCGGCCTCGTCGACCGCGTACGGGCGCTGGGCAGCAACGGCCTGAACCGCCCCTGGAGCCAGCTCGCCCGCTACGGCGGCACCATCCACCTCCCCGCCTACCAAGGCGGCACCTTTCAGCGACCCGTGTGGGCGGCCGAGGCGGACGAGCGGCCGTCGGCCCCGGAACCGGATGCCCCGGCGGTGACCACGCCCGGCAGCTGATCCGCCCGCCCTGCCGGCCGACCCCGAGGACGCGAGATCGCCGGAGACACAGCCGGGATGGGGCATGTCCCGCGGAGTGGTGCGGTCAGGGAGCTGTTGCGTGACGCTCGTTTGACGCTCTGGTCGCCCGCGTGCAGGACGATGAGCCGACAAACCGGCTCTGACCTGGGCTTTCCTGGGATCTGTTCGGGTCGACACCTTTCCGATGACGCACCATGTGGAGTGCGTGGCGATTCTGGAGCCTGCGGCAAAGGGGCTCTGACTTGCTGGTTTTCTGAATTTCCGTGCGGCGTGTCTGGACAGCCGAGTCGGGGCCCTGGGCGAGGGAACGTCCGACTGGTCGACCGGAAGCGGCTGGTAAGGCACCTCGATCGTCACGCGGGCCAACCCAGGAGAGAACTTCCTGACCGTCAGCTCTTCACGGACCGCACCGGGTGCGGAGTCGGGCTGCCCGTGCCCACCAGGCCGATGACGTCAGGGAACGTCAGATCCGTCATCCCCAGGGGTGCCTGGGCAGGCAGGTGGGGGCGGGGCAGGGCGGTGGGCGGATCGGCGCCCAGGCGCTCGCAGGTCAGCGCGGAGACGAGGATCGCGTCGTCCACGGGGATCGTCAGTACGTCCGGGGCGGCCGTGGCCAGCGTCTGCGGGGTGTGCAGGCCGTGGCGGAGCAGCGCGCCGAGCAGTCCCGCCGTGAACGCGTCGCCCGCGCCGACGGTGTCCACCACCGCCACCTTTCGGCCGGGCCGCCTCATGCTTCCCGCTCCGGCCCGGAATACGTGGGCACCGTCGGGACCGTCGGTGATGACGACGAGGAGCGCGCCGAGTTCCAGCCAGTGGGCGGCGATCTGATCGATGGAGGTCTCGGGGTAGAGCCACTCGACGTCCTCGCGGCTGGCCTTGACCAGGTGGGCGATGCCGACGCTGCGTTCCACGGCCTGCCTCCCGCGTTTCGGATCGCCCAGGAGAGCGGGGCGGACGTTGGGGTCGTAGCTGATCAGCGTCGTACCGCCGGTGCGCAGGCGCTGGACGGCGGAGTGGATGTGCTCGGCGGACGGCGGCGTCCAGGAGGCGACCGATCCGAAGTGCACTACGGCGGTGTCCTGCGGGATGCGGGCCGTCTCCGCGTCGGTCCACTGCCAGTCCGCGGTGCCGTCCAGGTAGAAGTCGTAACTCGCCCGGCCCTCGGAGTCCATGGAGACCACGGCGAGCGTGGTGGGTTCGGCGGCGACCGGGGCGTACGTCAGGTCGATGCCCTCGGCCTCGGCCTGGGTGCGGAGCATGCGGCCGAAGGTGTTGCCGGCCATGCGGGCCATGAGCGCGCTGTGGTGTCCGAGCCGGGCCAGGCCGATGGCGACATTGAACGGGCTGCCGCCGGGTCGGGCGCGGTAGTCGCCGGGCGCGTCGAGCTGGACCAGATCGATGAGGGCTTCGCCGATCACGGTCACGCTCGGGGCCGGCCTCGTCACATGTGTCGGCTCAGTCATGGCACGGCCCTTCGGCTGGGATCTCGCCGGAGCCCCGCTCGATCAGCCGGGTCGGCACGGTGATGGTGCGGGTGGGCGACTCGTCGCCGTCCAGCCTGCGGAAGAGCATCTCGGCGGCCGTCCTGCCCACCTGCTCGACGTCCTGGGCGATGACGGAGATGCCCGGGTTGAGGATGTCGGCCAGGGGGAAGTCGTCGAAGCCCACCTGGGCGACGGTGTCCTGCAGGTCCATGGCCCGCAGCGCGCGGACGGCGCCGATGGTCACGAAGTTCTGGCTGGTGAACAGCGCCGTCGGCGGATCAGGCAGCGACAGGACCTGTTCGGCCGCGGCGATTGCGGCCTCCTCGCTGGACCCGACGTGGCGGACGATCTCGTCGTCGTACTCGATGTGCGCGACCTCCAGAGCGTGCCGGTAGCCGTCGAAGCGCTGGGCGGCTGTGGGGATGGAGGCGCGGTCGCCGAGGTAGGCGATGCGGCGGTGGCCGGCCTTCAGCAGGTGGTTGACGGCGGTGATGGCGCCCTGCCGGTTCTCGGAGACGACGGCGTCCGCGTCGAGCAAGCCGGCCTCGCGGTCGACGAAGACCATGCGCGTGCCGGTGTGCTGCTCGTTGATGAGATAGCTCTGGTCGCGTCCCGCGGGGACGATCACCAGGCCGTCGACCCGGCGGTCGATGAGCGCCTGGGCCAGCTCTCGTTCCCGGGCCGGGTCCTCGTCGAGGCTGCCGACCAGCACCAGCACTCCGCGTTCCCGGGCCACGTTCTCCACGGTGCGGGTCAGGACGGCGGAGAACGGGTTGGCCGCGTCCTCGACGAGCATGCCGATGGTGGCGGTGCGGCCGTCCCCGCGGCGCAGGCTGCTGGCCGTGAGGTTGGGACGGTAACCCAGCTTGTCGGCGGCCTCGCGGACCCTGGTGACGATCGCCGGATCGACGGTGGGGACGCCGTTGAACACGCGCGAGACGGTCTTGATGGCCACTCCGGCCAGCGCCGCGACCTCACGCATGGTGGGGCGGCTACGGGTGGACCGGGGCGCGGCCTCGCCCTGAGTCATCGTTGTCTCCAACCGGTTGTGCGTTACCTACTCGTTGCCCGCGCATGTCTATCAGCGTCTTGACGGGCTCGTCCATACAGGCCCAGTATCTCGCCCAGTCAACGTTGTCTCAGCGTCGGCCAAGGGACGGCTCCGAAAGGGATCAAGCCATGAACATCTCCTCCAGCCAGGTGTCGAGCCGCCGCAGCCGGCGTACCGGAGTGGCTGCGATCGGCATCAGCATCTGCCTCGGCGCCACGCTCGCGGCCTGCGGTTCCTCGAACGGGAGCTCCGCGTCGTCCGCGTCGGGCGGCGGCGGCAAGGTGGGTGTCTCGCTGATCCTGAAGACGCTCACCAACCCCTACTTCGTGAGCATGGAGAAGGACGCCAAGACCCAGGCGGCCAAGGACAACGTGAGTCTCACGGTGGCGGCGGGCAACAGCGACGGCGACACCCAGACCCAGATCACCGCCATCGACAACGCCATATCGCGCGGCGACAAGGGCATCCTCATCACCACCAACGGCGACGCCGTGAACGCCGCCCTGAACCGGGCCAAGCAGGCCGGTCTGTTCGTGATCGCCCTGGACACCGCGCCCAACCCGCCCAGCACCGCGGACATCACCTACGCCACCGACAACGAGCAGGCGGGCAAGCTCGACGGCCAGTACGCGGCGGCCGCGCTGAACGGCAAGCCGGCGGTCATCGCCATGCTCGACCTGTTCAACAACCAGGTCGTCTCCGTCGACATCAACCGCGACCACGGCTTCCTGGAGGGCATGGGCATCGACCCCGGCAGCAAGACCGAGAACGGCAAGGAAGCCAAGTCCGGCAAGTACACCGGCGGCAAGGGCGGCAGCTACACCATCGCCTGCCACCAGCCGACCCAGGGCGCCATCGACGGCGGCCGCACCGCGATGGAGAACTGCCTCTCCGCCAACCCGGACATCAACGTCGTCTACGCCATCAACGAACCGGCGGGCGAGGGCGCGTACAACGCGCTGAAGGCGGCCGGCAAGGAGAAGAACGTCGCGATCTACGCCATCGACGGCAGCTGCGCCGGCCTGAAGAACCTCACCAGCGGCGAGTTCGCCGCCGATGCGGTGCAGTACCCGGGCAAGATGGCGGCCCTCGGCGTCAGTTCCATCGCCAAGCTGGCCCGTGGCGGCAGCAAGCCCAGCGTGACCAACGGCAAGTCCTTCTACGACACCGGCACCGCCCTCGCCGCCGCAAAGCCCCTCGGCGGCCTGACCGTCCAGTCCCCCTCGCAGGCCGCCTCCGCCTGCTGGGGCAGCTGACCCGGCCCGATCCCGGGTGTGCCGCCGGCGGGTGACCACCGGCGGCACACCCGCACCACACACGCCCACGAGCCCACGAGCCCACGGGCCTACGCGCCCACGCGCCCACGGGCCCCAAGAGCCCACGAGCCCCTATGAAGGCCCGCACGAGGGAAAGAACCGGAAGGACCCCCTGTGACCACCCACGCGGATCCTCAAGCCACACCGGCGCCGGCGGAGGAGATCCTCAACCGGCCCGCCACCCTCACCCAGCGCATCCACTCGGTGCTGCACCGCCAGCCCGCACTCAGCCCGGCGATCGTCCTGGTACTCGCCGCTGTGGTGTTCTCCCTGGTCAACGACCGCTTCTACGCTCTGCAGAACCTCTCGCTCGTCGTCCAGCAGGTGGCCGTCATCGGCTCGCTGGCCGTCGGGCAGACGGTCATCATCCTCACCGCCGGCATCGACCTGTCCATCGGCGCGGTGATGGTGCTCGCCTCGCTGCTGATGTCGAAGCTCGTCGCGGACAACCACTGGCCGGGCGTCGTGGCCCTGCTCGCCGGGGCGGCCGTCGCCATCGCCGCGCAGGCCCTCAACGGACTGCTGGTCACCAAGATCAAGCTGCCGCCGTTCATCGTCACCCTCGGCACCCTGAGCATCTTCACCGCGATCACCCTCATCTACGCCAAGGGCCAGACCATCGCCCTGCAGCCGGGCAACATCCTCATGTGGACCGCCAACACGGTCTCGCTGGGGCAGCTGAACCTGACCAACGGCGTCCTGATCATGATCGCCCTGTACGCGGTGATCGGCTACGCCCTGCGCTACACCGCCTGGGGCCGGCACCTGTACGCCGTGGGCGACGACATCGAGGCCGCCCGCCTGGCAGGCATCTCCGTCAACCGGGTGCTGCTCAGCGCCTACATGGTCGGCGGCTTCGCCATCGCCGTGGGCGCCTGGATCCTGGTCGGCCGGGTCGGCGGCGGCGACCCCAACAGTGGCCTCAACGCCAACCTGCAGTCCATCACCGCGGTCGTCATCGGCGGCACCAGCCTGTTCGGCGGCCGCGGCGTGGTGCTCGGCTCGCTGATCGGTGCGCTCATCGTCCAGGTCTTCGTCAACGGTCTCGCGCTGGCCGGCATCGACCCCAACTACCAAGTCCTCGCAGTCGGCATCCTGGTGATCGCGGCTGTCTCCGTCGACCAGTGGATCCGGAGTGTGAAGTCGTGACAACCGCCACCGCCCCCGTCCTCGAAGCCAAGGGCCTGGTCAAGCTCTTCGGCAAGGTCGTCGGCCTGAACGACGTCGACCTCACCCTCTACCCCGGCGAGGTCCTCGCCGTCATCGGCGACAACGGCGCCGGCAAGTCCACGCTGATCAAGTGCCTGTCCGGAGCCCTCGTTCCCGACCAGGGCAGCCTCTTCGTCGACGGCAGGCAGGTCCACTTCAAGCGGCCCCAGGACGCCCGCGAAGCCGGCATCGAGACGGTCTACCAGACCCTCGCCGTCGCCCCGGCGCTGGACATCGCCAGCAACCTGTTCCTCGCCCGGGAAGTCCGCCGCAAGGGCGTGCTCGGCTCGGTGTTCCGCATGCTCGACACCAGCGAGATGAAGAAGCAGGCCGCCGACCACATCAAGCGACTCGGCATCGGCACCCTGCAGAACATCAACCAGGCCGTGGAAACCCTGTCGGGCGGCCAGCGGCAGTGCGTGGCCGTCGCCCGCACGGCTGCATTCGGCGGCCGCGTGGTCATCCTCGACGAGCCCACCGCCGCCCTCGGCGTGCGTGAGACCGGGCAGGTCCTCAAGCTGGTGCGCGACCTGCGCGACCAGGGCCTCGGCATCATCCTGATCAGCCACAACATGCCCAACGTCTTCGAGGTCGCCGACCGCATCCACATTCAGCGACTCGGTGGCTGCGCGGGCGTCATCACCCCGCAGTCGCACTCCATGGAGGACGCGGTGGCCATCATGACGGGCGCGAAGAAGCTCGCTCCCGAAGCGAGCTGAAGGGAACACCAGGGGACATGACCGCCGAGTACCGGATCGTCGAGGACCGCCTCGGCGGCGAACCCACCCTTGTCGTCTCCGCACCGGACGACACCGTCCGCGTCGTCCTCGCCCTGCGCGGAGCAACCCCGCTGAGCTGGCAGGTCAGGCGTGAAGAGACCGGGGCGCTGAGGGAGCTGACGGACGGCTACCGCGACGAAAAGGAACTCCTCTCCCAGGACGGCGTACGAGCCAACCTGCTGGCCCCCTTCCCCAACCGCGTCGCCGACGGCCGTTACAGCTACGACGGCCACGACCACGACCTGCTGCCCGGCCACCAGGGCGACCGCACGATCTACCACGGCTTCGCACGCGAGGCACCGTTCGAACTCGCCCACGCCACCACGACGGCCGACTCCGCCCGCCTGCTCCTGCGCACCACGAGCATCAGACCGGGCCGGCACCCCGGCTACCCGTTCGCCCTTGATCTCGAAGCCGAGTACACCGTCACCGCCCGGGAGCTGAGCATCGAGATCCGTGCGACGAACGTGGGCGACACCACCGCCCCCTACGCGGCGGGCTGGCACCCGTACTTCACTCTGTCGCAGTCCATCGATGACCTGGTCCTGCAGATCCCCGCGCACACCCTCATCCGCACCGACGCATCCCTCATCCCACTGTCCGGCGATGCCGCCCTGCTTCCTCTGGACGACTGCCCGGACATGGACTTCCGGGCACCGAAACGACTTGGTGACGCGGTCATCGACGCCTGCTACGCGGACCTGATCCCCGGCCCTGGCGGGCGGATCGAGACCGTGCTCACTGAACCGGCCACCGGCGAGGAACTGCGGGTGTGGCAGTACGGCGGCTTCATGCACGTCTTCACCGGAGACACCCTGGCCCGCGACCGGCGCGCCTCCCTCGCACTCGAACCCGTCGAGACCATGACCAACGCCTTCAACCGCCCTGAACACACCACAGCCCTCGCCCTGGAACCCGGTCGGTGCCGGCAGTTCAGCTTCGGTGTCGCGTACGTCCCAGGAACCTGACAACGGACGCTCGTTCGACGCTGATTCTGACGGAGCGTGACGTGCTTGTCCCGGATCGGATAGCGCGGGTCAATCGCCGGCTGGCCCGTCCTGTCGGGGGAAGGCGACGCGCACCCGCACCCGGGGATGGCGGCAGCCGAGTGCGAGTGAGCTTGTGGCCGCAGTCTGCTCAACCCTGAGCAGGACGGACTCTCGGCCATGGTGTCAGCCCTCGCCGCCTCGGCGGGCGCCGGATGCACCGCGGCGAGCATCCCGATCGCGAGGTCGCCGCCACCACGGCCGCGACCCGGGACCGTCAACGATGTCCGTGCGGAGGGGCGGGAGAAGCCGCACCGTGGGCTGTCACGGCTTCACCCCTTCGTTTGTGGCAGACTCTCTCAGGTACGGGTCCAGCGTTGGTTGTTGCCGTTCGAGCAGGAGTAGAGCTGGATCAGGGTGCCGTTGGCGGTGCCGCCCGAGACGGCGTCGAGGCAGAGGCCGGATTGGACGCCGACGATGGATCCGTCGGAGTTGAGGCGCCATTTCTGGTTGTCGCCGCCCCAGCAGCTGTAGATCTGGACTTTCGAACCGTTGCCTGTGCCGGCGGCGTCAAGGCATTTGTTGCCGTAGACCCTGAGCTCGCCGGCGTCGGTGTACGTCCACTGCTGGTTGGTGCCGCCGTGGCAGTCCCACAGCTGGAGCTGTGTGCCGTCGGTGGTGCCGGCTCCGGGCACGTCCAGGCAACGGCCCGAACCGACGCCCTTGATCTGTCCGCCATCCGCAGGGGGCGTCGTGGAGCCGCCGCCGTTGAGTGCGTCGAGGACGGCGGTGTAGGCAGGCTTCTTGCTGCCGTCGCCGTTGAACAGCAGCGGCGTGTCCCCCGATCGCCAGGAGTCGGTGTCGCGCACACCCCAGACGGTGATGCCGAGGCAGCGCGGGACGGCCAGGCAGTCGTTGGTCACGTTGGCGTAGGTCGAGGCCGAGGCGCCCTGGATGTCGAGTTCGGTGATGGCCACGTCGACGCCGAGGGCGGCGAAGTTCTGCAGGGTGGTGCGGAAGTTGCTGTTGTAGGGGCTGCCGCTGTTGAAGTGCGACTGGAACCCGACGCAGTCGATCGGCACGCCGCGCTGCTTGAAGTCCCGGACCATGGCGTACACGGCCTGGGTCTTGGCCCAGGTCCAGTTCTCGATGTTGTAGTCGTTGTAGCAGAGCTTGGCCGCCGGGTCGGCGGCGCGCGCGGTGCGGAAGGCGACCTCGATCCAGTCGTTGCCCGTGCGTTGCAGGTTGGAGTCCCGCCGTGCTCCCGAATTACCGTCGGCGAAGGCCTCGTTCACGACGTCCCACTGGGCGATCTTGCCCTTGTAGTGGCCCACGACGCCGTTGATGTGGTCGATCATCGCTTGGCGCAGTGAGCTGCCGCTGAGGCTCTGCATCCAGCCAGGCTGCTGGGAGTGCCAGGCCAGGGTGTGGCCGCGCACCTTCTTGCCGTTCTGCACCGCCCAGTTGTAGACGCGGTCGCCGGCGCTGAAGTTGAACTGGCCCCGCTGTGGTTCGGTGGCGTCGATCTTCATCTCGTTCTCGGCCGTCACCATGTTGAACTCACGGCTTGCGATCGTCGTGTACGCCGAGTCGCCCAGCCTGCCGGAGGCGATGGCGGTGCCGAAGTAGCGGCCGCTCTGTGCCGCCGCGGCGCCAAGCGTGTTCTCGGCGGCGTGTGCGGTCGGCGGTGCGGCCAGTGCGGTGACCGCCCCGAGGACGCCGACGACCAGCGCCAGCAGCAGGCTGCGGATCTTCCGGCGGGTAACGGATCTGGGAAGGGCATACGAGCCCATGACTGTGCCTCCAGGTAGAAATCGCTGATCGACTGAAGCGCAGGGGATTGCGTCGTCCGGCCCCGTCCGGCAGACGGACGGGGCTGGTCAAAGCCCGGGCAGGAGGGAATCACCGGACACCGCAGTCAGGGGGACCGCGATGCGCCAACGGCACGGGCGCCGCACCCGGTCGGCCGTCGGGCGACGGCGGGCGGCGGGCGTGTTCCACGTCTCGACACAGGCATGAGGTACTCCAGCGCGGCTCGGCCGGGGGACCGTCACAAGGCGTCGCATGCCTCTCCAACTGCGGAAGAGCCAGGGTGCGCTGGTGCGAACCTCACCGGAACGGAACGGGGTGGCGCAGGTGATGTGATGCGCGGGTCTGCCGTGCAGCTGGTCGCTGATCTGCCGTGCAGCATGGATTGCCCAGGCCGACACAGCCCGGAATCTCGAACCAGGCCCGGTTTCTCAGACAGGGATGATTGAGGCGTGACCGTGGATCGTCAATACTCTCCGCCGATGAAATTTCCGATTGTTGGGCGAAACTTTCGATCGCCGCATCGAGTGTCTGCATCGTCCGCACGTCGCTCCCTTCCGGGGTCAAGTCGCTTACCAGCCAGCCATTTGACGGTGTGACGTGCGCTGGTCGGTGTGTTGTGGTTCGAATGTTTCGCAGTTTGAGGCGATACATGCGAGAGGTATTGACGGCGTTCACCGGTTCTCTATCATCGGATTGCTCGATGCTTCGACCTTTGTTCGATATATCGAACATTCGAGGCCGCTCCATCGCACAGTAGGGCCATGCCGGACAGCACCGCCTGAAGTCGGAATCGCGAGGGCCATGCTGCATGTCTATGTCACGGTTGCATGGTTCACGGTTGCATGTGTCATGGACTCGTCAACTGTCCAGGGTTTAGGGAGTATCCATGCGCAGAGGAAGTTCCAGCCGCAGGCATCCGTCAGTGGTGCTCGCCGCCGTGGTTGCGGCCCTGGCCGCGTTGGCGGCGATGCTCGTCGCCGCCCCGGCTCAGGCGGCTTCCAGCGGCGCCTTGCGCGGTGTTGGTTCCGGCCGGTGTCTCGATGTGCCGGGCGCCAGCCAGACCGACGGCACGTATCTGCAGATCTATGACTGCTGGGGCGGGACCAACCAGCAGTGGACGTTGACGGACAGCAACCAGCTCACCGTGTACGGCAACAAGTGCCTGGATGTTCCGGGCCACGCCACCACGGCCGGTACCCGGGTGCAGATCTGGACCTGCTCCGGCGGTGCGAACCAGCAGTGGCGGGTGAACTCCGACGGCACTGTCGTCGGCGTGGAGTCCGGACTGTGCCTGGAGGTCACGGGCTCCGGTACGGCCAACGGCACAGCGGCGCAGATCTGGACGTGCAACGGGGGCAGCAACCAGAAGTGGACCGGCCTGTCCGGGACGACCCCGCCGGGAGACGGCACGTGTTCTCTGCCGTCGACGTACCGGTGGACGTCGACGGGTGCGCTGGCGCAGCCGGCGCACGGGTGGGTCTCGCTGAAGGACTTCACCGACGTGACGTACAACGGCAAGCACCTGGTCTACGCGTCGAACGTGTCGGGGTCGTCGTACGGCTCGATGATGTTCAGGCCCTTCACGAACTGGTCGGACATGGCGTCGGCCGGCCAGACCGGGATGAGCCAGTCCGCGGTGGCGCCCACGCTGTTCTACTTCGCGCCCAAGAAGATCTGGGTGATGGCGTCCCAGTGGGGCGCGTCGCCCTTCGTGTACCGCACGTCCAGCGACCCCACCAACCCGGGCGGCTGGTCCGCGCCGCAGCCGCTGTTCACCGGCAGCATCCCCGGCGCCGCCCCCATCGACCAGACCCTGATCGCCGACGACCAGAACATGTACCTGTTCTTCGCCGGTGACAACGGCAAGATCTACCGGGCGAGCATGCCGATCGGGAACTTCCCGGGCAGCTTCGGCTCGTCGTACACGACGGTCATGAGCGACACGGTGAAGAACCTGTTCGAGGCGCCGCAGGTCTACAAGGTCCAGGGCCAGAACCAGTACCTCATGATCGTCGAGGCGCGGGGCGCGAATGAGCAGCGCTACTTCCGCTCCTTCACGGCCTCCAGCCTGAACGGTTCATGGACCCCGCAGGCCGCCGGCGAGAGCAACCCCTTCGCGGGCAAGGCCAACAGCGGTGCCACCTGGACCAACGACATCAGCCACGGTGACCTGGTCCGCAACAACCCCGACCAGACCATGACCATCGACCCCTGCAACCTGCAGTTCCTCTACCAGGGCAAGTCCCCCACCGCGACCGGCCCCTACGACCAACTGCCCTGGCGGCCGGCTGTCCTCACCCTGCAGCGCTGACCCGGCCTGTGTACCTCCCCGACGGCCGGCCTCACCCGGATCGGGCCGGCCGTCGCCTTTGCCGCCATGAAGCAGCGCCGGGGAAGCCGATGAACCGCTGACGAGCGCCGAGCCGGACACGGTGCTCTGCTGGAGGCTCTGTGCGTTGACTCCAGCCGCCGGTCCGGGCTGGGGTCTTTTCCAGCGTCGACCTGATCATCCTCAACGCTTGCAGAACGGGCACGCATGAAGGCACCGGCCGTACCGTGCAGACCTTGCGCAGTGCAGTATCGAGCCATCCGCTACCTGAGTGTGCCCGCACCATCCCTTTGGGCAGCAGGCGTTACGCTGGGCGCGCCCCCAATGCTCCCGGAAACGTTACGCTCCGGCTGGGTCAATATCTGTGCCCGCGAGCTGAGATTTCAACGGAACAGGCGGACAGATTCTCTACCGCTTTGAGTGGAGTGGGATTCTTCGCCGTACACAGGCCGCTGCGGCGTGCTACTGTCGATCTCAGTTGCAGTTGTGGTTCCCAAAACTCCAAGTGTCCTCCGGGCGGCGCCTGTGCCGTTGGAAGCGCTTTTGTTATCCGGTCTTTTTCCGGACGGGCTGATCATCGCGGCGACACGGGGTCCGCGCAGTGCGGATCCCGATGCACTGCCCCAAAGGAGAAATGACATGGCTACTGGCACCGTGAAGTGGTTCAACGCGGAAAAGGGCTTCGGCTTCATCGAGCAGGACGGTGGCGGCGCTGATGTGTTCGCCCACTACTCGAACATCGCCGCCCAGGGCTTCCGTGAGCTGCTGGAGGGCCAGAAGGTGACCTTCGACATCGCTCAGGGCCAGAAGGGCCCGACGGCCGAGAACATCGTTCTCGCCTGACGCCGACTGTCGCGTACTTGTAGCTGGGGCCCGCGTCCTTCGGGGTGCGGGCCCCAGCTGCTCGCATTTTCCCGCAGTGGTCTCGCCTGCCGACGACAAGCAGGAAACCCGTAGGCTCACCGCATACGGAGCATCCTTCAGGGGTGCACCATCCCTTCATGGGCTTCATGGCAGCGGACGCCCGGACACTGCGTCCGCTCCGCGCCACCCATTGCAGCGCCTGTGCCCGCACGGATTTTCCGTCGGTCAGATTCGCTCTCGCATTCCACCGGTCCATTCTCGCAATTCTCTCTACTGCTCATTGCTGCGGGAATTCCTTGATATGTGCCGCATCGAGGAAGGTTCCGCATGAACCGCACACGCACGAACGACCGCTTCGCCCGCACCCGTAACGGCAGTACCGACTCCGGCAGGGGCGGCAGCCGATTCGGCTCGTCGGCCAGGAGCCGCTCCGGCGGGCCGAGCCGCTCCGGTGGCTACGGCCGCGGGCCCGCCGCGGACCAGGGGGAGTTCGCGCTGCCCAGGACGATCACACCCGCGCTTCCCGCCGCAGAGGGCTTCGCCGATCTCGACATGCCCGGGGCACTGCTGGCTGTGCTCGGCTCACAAGGCGTGACCGTGCCCTTCCCGATCCAGGCCGCGACCCTGCCGAATTCCCTCGCCGGCCGGGACGTACTGGGCCGTGGCCGCACCGGCTCCGGCAAGACCCTCGCCTTCGGGCTGGCGCTGCTGGCCCGTACGGCCGGGCAGCGCGCCGAGGCCAGGCAGCCGCTGGGGCTGATCCTCGTCCCCACGCGTGAACTGGCGCAGCAGGTCACCGACGCGCTTGCCCCGTACGCCCGCTCCGTGCGGCTGCGGCTGGCCACTGTGGTGGGCGGAATGCCGTTCGGCAGGCAGACGAGCGCGCTGCGCGGTGGCGCCGAGGTCGTCGTCGCCACGCCGGGACGCCTCAAAGACCCATCGATCGTGGCGAGTGCCGGCTGAACCAGGTTTCCATCACCGTCCTCGACGAGGCCGACCAGATGGCCGACATGGGCTTCATGCCGCAGGTCACCGCCCTCCTCGACCAGGTCCGCCCCGAAGGGCAGCGCATGCTGTTCTCCGCCACTCTCGACCGCAACGTCGACCTGCTCGTGCGCCGCTACCTCAGCGACCCCGTCGTGCACTCCGTCGACCCCTCGGCCGGTGCGGTCACGACGATGGAGCACCACGTGCTCCACGTTCACGGCGCCGACAAGCACACGGCCATCACCCAGATTGCCGCACGCGACGGCCGCGTGATCATGTTCCTCGACACCAAGCACGCCGTCGACGGCCTCACCGAGCACCTCCTGAACAGCGGGGTACGGGCCGCCGCCCTGCACGGTGGGAAGTCGCAGCCGCAGCGCACCCGCACGCTGGCACAGTTCAAGAGCGGGCACGTCAGCGTACTGGTGGCGACCAACGTCGCGGCGCGCGGCATCCACGTCGACAACCTCGACCTCGTCGTCAACGTCGACCCGCCGACCGACCACAAGGACTACCTCCACCGCGGCGGCCGTACCGCCCGCGCAGGAGAGTCCGGCAGTGTCGTCACCCTGGTCACCCCCAACCAGCGCCACGCCTTGACTCGCCTCATGGCAGCGGCCGGCATCGTCCCGCAGACCACCCGGGTCCGCGCCGGCGAAGAGGCCCTGCACCGCATCACCGGCGCCCAGGCACCCTCCGGCATCCCGGTCGTCATCACCGCACCGGTGGTCGAACGCCCCAAGAAGCACGGCGCCACCTCACGCGGCCGACACCGCCCCGTCTCGGCGGCCCGCCGTGCGCCCGTACGGCAGTCCACCGCGGGTCCGGCTGCATAGAACCTTCGTGATCAGGAAGCCGGCCAACTCCGCAGGAGGCACCCCTTGACGCTGGACCAGACGCAGTTCCGCCCGGCGAGCGCCCACTGCGCGCACGGCACGGTGGCCGACACCATGGACACGGCCGGACCGCAGGTCTGGGAGGACATGACCGTGGAGGTGCCACTGTCCGTGATGACCGCCGCCCGTACAGGTCATCTGGCGGTCTGCGACGAGGACGGTCTGCGCACCGGCCTGGTCACCCGGGCCGGGCTCACGGCCGTTCGTGACGGCTCCGGATACACGGACCGGATCCGCCTGCGGGACATCGCCGACGTCATCGGGCCCTTCGCCCCGCCGCTGACCACTGGGCCGAAGCCGAACGTGCGATGCGCTGCCGCCGGCTCGGGGCCACGCCCGTGGCCGACGAACACGGCAACGCTCTGAGCGCCCTCGCCCTTTCCCGCTGAACCGCCCTCACCCCACCCGGCCCCGTCTTCTCGCTCTCCCTGGAGGCACCATGCGCTGTGTCATCGCCCGCTTCCCGTTCGACCTGACCAAGAGCGGCGTGGTGGAATCGATGAAGGGCGTCAGACCCGAGCCGGTCACCGGTGAGTTTGTCATCATCGGACGACGCCACTACCCCGCCAAGCAGGTCGGCCAGGTCATCACCCGCCAGGACCCCCGTGATTTCAGCACCGGCGAAGTCCTCAGGGCCATGACCCGACTCGGCTTCACCTGCCGCACCCGCCCCGCCGCCGCAACCGCGCCCATGGCCGGCCCGTACCAGCGGGTGTCCGCAACGCTCGGTGCTCCCCCTGTCCGCCTGAGATACGGACAGGTGTGAGCCGAACCGAGCAGTGAGGCCCGACCGGCGTGTGCCGGGCGGACCTCACTGTGTGCCGTGTCCTGGTGGGTCAGTGGCCGGAGTGGCCGAAGTCGCCCACGGTCCAGGCACTGACGTCCTCGATCGCAACGCGGTACATCCCGCCCGTCTCCGGCACTCCCACGACGCCCTGCAGGATCCGGGCGACGTGGACATGCAGAGCCTGCCCGTGACAGCGTCCCTCAACGCCGGTCTCGCCACCAACTGGGCCCGCGGAAGCCGTGTAAGCCGCCTGGCCATGGGAAGGATCAAGGTTTCCGAGCGCGTATCTCCGCCGTCGCGGCGGCCCACTCCGATGGCTACGCGGCCACCGCGCATCTCCTCGGACTGCTGGCCGCGCTCCCGCCCCCACCGACGCGGGAGAACCCTTTTGGTCGAACCTGTGGAGATCCTCGGGCACCGCCTACCTGCTGCCGACCAATATCAAGGACCTGGTGCTGCGTTCGCTGGCCGGAGAGGGAACCGGTCTGGCCGGACAGATCCTCTCGGCCGTAGACGAGATGACGCCTCCCCAGCGGGTTGCGGCCGCAGAGGTGATCGGCCAGGCGCTCGCCGAGTCCGACCACCTTCCTGATCTCAGAACGCAGGTCATCGGCGAACTGTGGCTCCGGGACCTGGAAATCACCGCCTGGCGCGTTCTTCACGCGGGCCACAAGTCGCCCGATGCGGCCGGACGTAACGCCTTCATCGAAGCATGGACGAGTGTCTGACTCCGGCCGAGCCGGCACACGCAAGCATCCGAATTCATTCGGGACGTTCGAGCAGTGACCTGTGATCGAACGAATCCTGGCACGACTGGGACGGTGGTGGGACGTGTCGGTCAGTCGGTCCTTGCCGAGAGGACGGGTTCGTCATGGAGAAGTGCGCCCGATCTCGCCCCGGGTGCCCGCCGTCCCTCGGCTGGTCGGCGATCACGGCCTCCGTGAAGGCGCGCTGCCCACTCGACTCCATGACGTCCAAGGCCGCGGTGCCGACCCCGTCGGGAGGAAGAGATCGAACAGGTAATGGATCACCCTGCCCCGCTCTCCGGGTACCGTCAGGGTATGAGTCATCCGCACCCCGAGCTGAAAGCCGCGCCGCCCCTTCCCGAAGGAGGGCTGCGGGTCATCGCCCTGGGCGGCCTGGGTGAGATCGGCCGCAACATGACCGTCTTCGAGCACGCCGGCAAGCTGCTCATCGTCGACTGCGGTGTGCTGTTCCCCGAGGAGACCCAGCCCGGCGTGGACGTGATCCTGCCGGACTTCACCTCGATCCGGGACCGGCTGGACGACATCGTGGCCGTGGTCCTCACCCACGGCCACGAGGACCACATCGGCGGCGTGCCGTACCTGCTGCGCGAGCGGTCAGACATTCCCGTCGTCGGCTCCAAGCTGACGCTGGCGTTCCTGGAGGCCAAACTCAAGGAACACGGCATCCGGCCGCGCACGGTGCGGGTGCGGGAGGGCGAGCGGCGTGGCTTCGGGCCCTTCGACTGCGAGTTCGTGGCGGTCAACCACTCCATCCCCGACAGCCTCGCGGTCGCGATCCGCACCCGGGCCGGGATGGTGCTGCACACCGGCGACTTCAAGATGGACCAGTTCCCTCTCGACGACCGCATCACCGATCTGCGCGCCTTCGCCCGCCTCGGCGAGGAGGGCGTGGACCTGTTCCTCACCGACTCCACCAACGCCGAAGTACCCGGCTTCACCACCTCCGAGCGGGAGCTGAACCCGGCGATCGAGCAGGTGATGCGCACCGCGCCGCGCCGGGTCATCGTCTCCAGCTTCGCCAGCCACGTGCACCGCATCCAGCAGGTCCTGGACGCCGCCCACCAGCACGGGCGTAAGGTCGCCTTCGTCGGCCGGTCGATGGTCCGCAACATGGGCATCGCCCGTGACCTGGGCTATCTGAAGGTCCCCTCCGGTCTGGTCGTGAGCACGAAGGAGCTGGAGAAGCTCCCGGACCACAAGATCACTCTGGTGTGCACCGGCTCCCAGGGCGAACCGATGGCCGCGCTGTCACGGATGGCCAACCGCGACCACATGATCCGTATCGGCGAGGGCGACACCGTCCTGCTCGCCAGCTCCCTCATCCCCGGCAACGAGAACGCCATCTACCGGGTGATCAACGGACTCACCCGGTGGGGCGCCCACGTGGTCCACAAGGGCAACGCCAAGGTGCACGTCTCCGGGCACGCCAGCGCCGGTGAACTCGTCTACTGCTACAACATCGTCAAGCCCCGCAACGTCATGCCCGTGCACGGCGAATGGCGCCACCTGCGGGCCAACGCCGACCTCGCCATCCGTACCGGTGTCGACCCCGACCGGGTCGTCATCGCCGAGGACGGCGTCGTCGTCGACCTGGTCGACGGGCGCGCGTCCATCACCGGCAAGGTCCCCGCAGGCAACGTCTACGTGGACGGCATGGAAGTCGGCGGCGCCACCGAAGCTTCCCTCAAGGACCGCCTCACCCTCGCAGCCGAAGGCGTGGTCACGGTGGTGGCGATCGTCGACGCGGACACCGGCGCCCTTGCCGAGGCCCCCGACTTCCTGGCCCGGGGCTTCGTCCACGACGACGCCACCTTCGAGCCGGTCATCCCCGTCATCGAGAAGACCCTGGCCACCGCAGCCGAGGAAGGCGTCGGGGACGCGCGCCAACTCGAACAACTCCTCGCCCGCGCCGTGGCGAACTGGGCGTTCCGCACCTACCGCCGCAAGCCCCTCATCATCCCCGTCATCATCGACGCCTGAGCACCAGCCCGGCAGGCGTACGGGGTCGGACGCCGATGCGCACGAGGTGAAACCCGGCCACGAGTTCCTGGTGTCCAGCTTCATCACCGGCCCACCGGGTCGGCCCGTACGAATCGCGCCCGGGTTTCGCCCGGACGCGCCCGGGGCGGCCCGGTGGCGGGAGCGCTGCGCCGGGCATCCCGCAGCCGCTCCAGCAGCTGACCTGCCGCCCGAGCAGCAACATGACGGCCACGGGGAACAGAAGCGCGCACAGCCTGGTGTACCGGCCGGAGGAGTGGGCGGGCTCGCGCCGTGCACCGCCCTGCCGGCAGGTGTCGACCGGTTGTTGCGTGCTCGGTCAACGGGTTTGCACGCGGTGCCGACGCCCTCCCTCGCGAGCAGCGGAAGACTGGACGCCTCCTTCTGGACCGCTGAGGAGGCGGCGCGCGGTGCGGATCGTCTGTGTCGACGGTGGACGCGAGTGGGACGTGGAGGTGCGCTTCGGCCGCCCGGACGCCACCCTCGCCGATCTGGCCTCGGCCGTGGGAATGCCAGGACAGGTGCTTGCCGTCGACGGCCGGGTGATGCCCCCCGAGACGGTGGTGAACGAGTCCGGTCTCGTGCACGGGTCGCGGGTGGCCGGTGCCCGGGGGCCCGTGGTCGGTGGACTACGGAAGCCGGTGGTCGTCCTGCGGCTGGTGGGAGGCCTGGAGGCGGGCCGTAGTCTCCCGCTGGCGGCGGGCCGCACGATCGTCGGGCGTGGAGCGGAAGCGGACATCCGTGTTGTGGCCACGGGCGTGTCACGGCTCCATGCCGCCTTCGATGTCCTGCCCGACGGCCGGGTCACCGTCACCGACCTCGGCTCGGCGAACGGCACGGACGTCGACGGCGTGAGGATCCGCGATGCGGTCCCCGTCCATGCCGACGACCTGGTGTCGCTCGGCGGTGAACTGCTTGTCCGGGTGCTGCCCGCCGACCGGCTCGGTCCGGTGCAGCGGATCAACGCCGTCCGCGAGGCCGGGCCCGGTGGGTCGCTGCCGTTCAACCGCCCGCCGAGGGGCGGGCGTCCGGCCGGCTCGGTGCCGATCGCCGTCCCCGCGCCGCCGGCGGGCACCCACAAGGCTCCCTTCAGCCTTGCGGCCCTGCTCGGCCCGCTGGCCATGGCCGCCGCGACCGTGGTGCTGACCGGCGATCCGCGCTATGCGGCCATCGCGGCGCTCACCCCGCTGATGTTCCTGGCCAACTTCGCCGAGGAACGCCTGCGCGGCAGGTCCGCGCTGCGCCGGGGGAGCCGTGAGTACGCCGCCCGGCTGGCGGAGTTCGAGACGGTGGTGGAGCGCCGGCACACCGAAGAGGTACGGTCGCGCCGCGCGGCCCACCCCGATCCGGCCGAGGTGCTCTACCGGGCGACTGCCCCAGGGACCGCGCTGTGGGAGCGGCGTCCGGCCGCGGACGACTTCCTCCAGCTCGTGGCCGGGACGGCTGACCTGCCCTGGGACCCGCCGTTGGAGCAGGGCTCCACCGAGCCGGCACCGGAACCCGCGGCCGTACTCGCGCGCAGGTCCGTACTGCCGCAGGTGCCCGTGGTGGTGGGTGTCTCGGCGGGTGAGGCCGTGGGCTTCGAGGGCAACCGGAAGGCGTGCCTGGCCGTCGCCCGGTCCCTGCTGTGCCAGGCCGTGGTGGGCAGCGGGCCCGCGGACGTCACGGTCGCCGTGTTCACCGACGCCGACCGGCTCGCCGACTGGGACTGGACCAAGTGGCTGCCGCACGGAGCCGACTTGCGATCCGGGACGACACGGCTCGTGGCGGTCGGTCCGGAGCAGGCCGACACGCTGGCCCAGCACCTGCTCGCCGCGGGGCCGCCCGCACAGGCCGCGGCCGGCCGGCCGACCACAGGCCCGGTGCTGCTCGTGGTCGTGGACGGCGCCACCTTGCTGGAGGGCCGCCCCAACCGGCTGCGGGACCTGATCGCGGGCACCTCCGTACGCTGCGGGGCGCTGGTGCTGACCACCCGCCTGCCCGCGCTGTGCACCTCCGTGGTCACCGCCTCGCCCGAGGGCATCGGGCAGGTCCGTGACGTGGCCCTGGGCGTCACCGTGGAGCGGGTGCTGCTGGACGGCGTGCCGTTGGCCGAAGCGCGGGAGACCGCGCGGGCGCTGGCCCGTTTCGAGGACCCGGAACTGCGGATCGAGGGCGCCGGACTGCCCGACCGGGTCTCCCTGCTCCCCCTGCTGGACCTGGTGAGCGTGGACGGCGCCGCGGTGGCCGGCCACTGGAAGAAGCGGGTGCCCGAGCTCCGGGTCCGGGCCGTGCTGGGCGTCACGGAACGCGACCTGTTCACCATCGACCTCGATGACGACGGTCCGCACGCGCTCATCGCCGGGACGACCGGTTCCGGCAAGAGTGAACTGCTGCGCACGCTCATCGCGAGCATGGCGGTCGACGCGGACCCGGAGCACCTCACCTTCGCGTTGATCGACTACAAGGGCGGCGGCGCGCTGGACGAATGCGCCGCCCTCCCGCACACCGTCGGCCTGGTCACCGACCTCGACGAACAGCTCAGCGAACGCGCCCTGCGCTGCCTGGAGGCCGAACTGCACCACCGCGAACGGTTGCTGCGTGAGACGGGCCTGAGCCACATACGCGACTACCAGCGGCTGCGCGACACCGGGCGGACAGAACTGGAGCCGATGCCGCGGCTGGCCGTGGTCATCGACGAGTTCGCCACGCTGGTCAAGGCGCTCCCGGACTTCGTGGACGCCCTCGTCGGCATCGCCCAGCGCGGGCGCAGTCTGGGTGTGCACCTGATCATGGCGACGCAGCGGCCCGCCGGCTCCGTCAACGACGCGATCAAGAACAACGTCAAGCTGCGCATCGCGCTCCGGCTGGAATCCACCGGCGACTCGCAGGACGTCATCGACAACCCGGCCGCCGCCGCGATCGGCAGCCGGCAGTGGGGCCGCGCCTTCTACCGGCTCAGCGCTCGTGAGGTCATGCCGGTGCAGACCGCTCTGTCCACCGGCGTCACCCCCGAGACAGCCGTCACGGCCCCGGCGACCGCGGGCCCCTTCCTGCTGGCGCTGCCCGCCGCCGAGCCGGGCACGGCGCAGACCGACGGGGCAACCGACCTGCAGCGCCTGGTCGCGGCCGCCGGGGAAGCGGCGGGGCTGGCCGGTTTCGCGGAGCCACGGCGGCCCTGGCCCGACCCCCTGCCCGCTGTCGTACGCGCCGCCGATCTGCCGCCCCTCGCGGAACGCGGTCTGCAGACGGAGGCTGTCGGCCTTCCCGCGTACGCCCTCGCCGATGACCCCGAGCGGCAGCGGCAGTACCCGGTCGGCTGGGATCCCGCAGCGGGAAACGTCCTGATCTACGGCGGCGGCGGTTCCGGGACGTCCACCGCTCTGGCCGCCCTCGCGCTGGCCTCCGCCGGCGCCGAGCCGCCGCAGCGGTGCCACATCTTCGCCCTCGACATGGGCGCGGGCGACCTGGCGCCGCTGGTCGGCCTGCCGCACACCGGGGCCCACATCGGGCCGGCCGAACGCGAGCGGCAGATCCGCCTCATCCGGCTGCTGCGCCGGGAACTCGACGAGCGCAAGACGCGCGGGGCCGCGGCGTCCGGCCAGGGGGTATCGGGCCCGGACTGGCTGGTACTCCTGGACAACCTCGGGGCGCTGCTGTCGGACTTCGACAAGGACATCGCCGGGATGAACCTCATCGACGAACTGGCCCGGGTCTACGCGGACGGGCCGGCCGTCGGCATCCGCTTCGCCGTCACCGCCGACCGCTCCGGCGCCGTGCCGTCCGCGTGGGCGGCACTGACCCAGCAGAAACTGCTGATGCGCATGGCCGATCCCGGCGAGTACGGCTACTTCGACGTGCCGCGCGGCGCGGTCCCCGGCTACGTACCCGGACGCGCGCTGGTGGCCGCGACCCGCCAGGTGATCCAGATCGCCCTGCCCGCCGAGGACCTCGCCACCGCGGTGGCCGCCTGCGCCGCCCGCTGGCCCGGCGCCGCCACCACCGCGCCCCGCGTCGGCACGCTGCCCGCCGAGATCACTCTCGGTGCCCTCGCGGCACCGGCCGCGGTGGCCGCCGAGCCCTGGTACATCCCCGTCGGTCTGGACGCGGACACCCTCGGCGGCACGGCCCTGCGGCTGTACGAACAGGAACACGCGCTGATCGCCGGGCCGCAACGCTCCGGCCGCTCCACCGCTCTGTGCACGATCGCACGCCAGGTGACCGCCGCGGCGGACCCGCCGGCCGTGGTCGCGTTCGCCCCCCGACGCTCACCCTTGCGTGAGTTGCCCTGCCTGACCATGTGCGTCACCGACTACAGCGGCCTCGAGGCGGCCCTGGTCCCGTACCCCGGCCCCACCCTCCTCCTCGTCGACGACGCCGAGACGGTCGAGGACGACCTCGGCGTGCTGGAGCGCTGGCTGTCCGTGGCCGGGGTCGGACACCACCTCGTTGCCGCCGGCCGCGCCGACGCCCTGCGCCGCACCTACGGCCACTGGACCCAGCGCGCCCGTGACAGCCGCTGCGGCATCCTGCTCGCCCCGGACCACGACCTCGACGGGGACCTGCTCGGCACCACCCTGCCCCGGCACGACCGCCTCGCCCCTCTCCCGGGCCGCGGCTACCTGGTCACCGACGGCATCGCGGACGGGGTGCAGGTGGCGCGGTGACGGAGGGCCGGGGCACTGTGCGCGCAAGGTCAAGGGCATTGCGTCTCCCGTCAAGGACGGGCCGAGGAGTGGCTGGGAAAATTGACGGATGTGGACCACGCCCTGTCGGGAGGGGTTCGCCGAATGAAGACCGGTCGTCCGACGTGCGGAGTTCACCATGCCACCACAGGGGAAGGTCAAATACGACTTCGCTGCAGCCGACGAACTGAGCAGGGCACTGAACCAACTGGTGGCCAAAATCCACTGGTTGAACTGGTATCGCGACACCCGAAGCAGCAAGTACTTCGACTGCGGGCAACAGTCGTGGCGGGGAAAGAACCATGACCAGTTCGTTCGGGACCTCAACGCCCAACGGCGGGCCCTGAACGCACTTGCCGAAGAGGCGGCGAGCCTCAAGAGCCAGGTGGACAATGCGACCGCTGCGGCGACGGCGAAGCTGAGCGCCAACCATCACTGACAGGGAAGGACCATGACCGACAGCGGAACGGCGTCAGCGACGCCGCAGTTCCTCTTCGACTACTCCACGACTGCGACCAACGCGGCGCGTCTTCTGGAGGAGTTCGTCCGCGGCACGCTGGCTCCCGCCGTCGCCGGTTACCAGGCGACCGCCGTTGACTTCGGCAGCCACATCTTCCGGGCTTCCGCGGGATACGCGCCCGGTGCGCCGGGCACCATTGACGGGCAGGTGACCGCACTGCTGTCGCGGATCATCGCAACGGACAAACATGTGGCGCTGGTGGGCAAGCTGTTTCAGCTGGCCGGCGGCACCCGTGAGACGGTGGTGAACCGGGTGCCGTTCGTCAATGGACCGCGCCCGGTGCTGGGACAACCGCCCCTGGCTGCCCCGGATCCGATCCTTACCGTCTTCACCGACGATGCGGCGCTCGCCGCCGCCGAGCGGTCCGTCGGACACTACGGCGCCGGAAACGCCTTGGCACTGTCCTTCGACTGGAGTTCGACGGATACCGGCGACTTGGCGCCCGGGCTGAAGCAGCTTGCCAAGTACCAGGACGACCAGGCGTTCTGCGTGGAATTCTTCAACTCCCTGCCGCCCGGCACGGTGGCGGAGCTCATCATCTACGGCGGTCCGACCCTGAACCACGCGCTGGCCACTGCCTATGCGAGCGGACTGCTGGACGCCCGCGTCGAACACGAGGTGGTCCGGTCGCTGGAACTGCAGCTGGAGCAGCCCAGTGGCAACCCGGCGCCGGCGGCGACCCTCAACGCCCTGGCCGCAGACCCTGCCGCGGCGGCCGCCTTCGCCAGGTACCTCAGCAAAGATCCCAAGGCACTCCTGCATTTCATGGGTGGACTCGGTTACCGGCACGAAGCGGACCCCGGTTACACCCTCGAAGCGCAGACCGGTTCGCAGCGCGCCTATCTGTCCCTGCTCACCTCCGCGGTGCCGGAGATGCAGCCCGGGGAGGTGAAATCTCTGGTCGTCGCGATGGGAGCCCATTTCCCCGACGTGACCTCGGAGGATCTCCAGGCGATTCTGCCCGACATACGGCATTTCCTGGCCACTGCCGCCGGCGCCATGAGCGGCCCCCTGCCGAGTGATCACACCATCGCAGAACACCCCGAGGCCCTGTCCGAATGGGCCAATGGCTTCGGCGCCAACATGCGTGCGTTCAACGGTATCTACGAGCACATCGCGAAGGTCTTCATCGATGCCCAGGCGAGCGACGACAAGGTCCAGGGAATCCTGACCGATGCCATGTTCGCTGTCGGTTTCACCTTCGTCCCCGAAGGCGTCATGGCAGCCGGCGTCAGCCTGCCGCTCGGGAAGTGGGACGTCGGTTCCAAGGTCGCGTCAGCGGTGAACGAGGATCTGGTCAAGGTGATCAGTCCGCCAATACCCTGGCCCAAGGGCGGGGATGGTGCGAAGATCTCCGACTTCGTCAAGGCCATGAACAGGAACAGTGCCCTGTACTTCATGTGCAACACCCTTTACTCGCACGGCATGATCACGCACAGGTCCGGTGGGAAATGGGTCGCGACCAAGTGGCCCGACCTGAACGGACCGGACGGCCCGAACCAGCTCTTCGCGAGTCTGCGCGGCCCGCACGCGACGATGGACGACCCCGCCACGTCGGCATGGGCCTGGACCCAGCACGCCAAGGGTGGCCGGAAACTGGCGGAGCTGATCAACCAGTTCATGGCATCGGCCGACTCCCAGCCGACCTCTGTCCCGAGCGGCGGCTAGGCGTCGCAGGGCAGGCGGGATGTGGCGGACTCGACCTGGTCCCGAAACCCGGATGGTGGCCCCCTGCGCCGCGCCGTGGATTGCGCACTGCGTCATGGCGTGTGCACTCGTCATCAATGACGTGGCGCGAGGCCGCTGGTGATACTGGCGAAAGTTCGGAAATCTCGAAGGAGAGAAAATGGCGACCGTAAAGTCCACCGACCTGGCGCATCAGGAAGCCGGGA
This sequence comes from Streptomyces puniciscabiei, assembly GCF_006715785.1. NCBI lineage: Bacteria > Bacillati > Actinomycetota > Actinomycetes > Kitasatosporales > Streptomycetaceae > Streptomyces > Streptomyces puniciscabiei. The sequence continues at coordinate 984,522 of NZ_VFNX01000001.1, read as the reverse complement.
AGATGATGAGCCTGATCACCAGTCAGCTTCCCCAGCTGATCAATCAGTTGAACGGTCACGGGCAGACGCTGAGTGACCCCAATCACTGGGACGGTCCGCTGGCGCAGAGGTTCCGGGGTGAGGTGTGGCCGCAGGCCAGGGGCGACCTCGACAAGATGAGGGCCTCGCTGGAGCACCTGCAGCAGCAGGTCCAGAAGATCCTCACCAACATCTCGCACGCGGGCGGTGCGTAAGAGCCGCGAAGAGGACCGAGGACGCCCCATGCCCGAGAAGAATCCTGCTGCCTCCGGAGCCGACCGCCCGCCGACGGCCGAGTTGTCCGCGGACGACCTGGCGCTGCTCGGCGCGGAGCCGCTGCGCCGGTCCGACCCGCCGGAGATCGGTCCCTACCGGTTGCTGGCTCGGCTGGGCGGCGGGGGGATGGGACGGCTGTACCTCGGACGGGAGTCCGACACCGAGGGGACGTACGGGGCGGGGTCGCTCGTCGCGGTCAAGGTGATCCGCTCGGAGTACGCCGAGGACGAGCGCTTCCGCCGCCGCTTCGAGCGCGAAATCGAGGCCGTACGCCGGGTGCACGGGACCTACACGGCCGAGCTGCTCGACTCCGGCTTCGACCGCGATGAGCTCCTGTGGATGGCGACCGCCTACGTGCCCGGGCCCAGCCTGGGTGACGCCATCGAGCGGTGCGGGTCCCTGCCCGCGCCGGTCGTGTGGCGGCTGGCGCACGAGATCGGGCAGGCGCTCACGGCGATCGCCGCCGTGGGCATCGTCCACCGCGACCTCAAACCGTCCAACGTGCTGCTGGGACCGGACGGTGCGCGCATCATCGACTTCGGGGTCGCGCACACCGCGGACGCCAGTTCGCTCACCATGACCGGTCAGCACCTGGGCACACCGGCCTTCATGTCTCCGGAGCAGGCGGACGGCCGTGAAGTGGGCACGGCCTCGGACGTGTTCTCCCTCGGCTCGGTCCTCGCCGCGGCGGTCACGGGCTCGGCTCCCTTCGGTGAGGGCACCACCGGTGACGTCATCCACCGGATCATCTACTCGCCGCCGAACGAGCAGGTGATCGCAGAGGTGGCCCGGCGCGATCCCGACCTCGCCGAACTGATCGGCCGGTGCCTGGACAAGGACCCGCTGCGGCGCCCGAGCCCCCAGGACGTCGTCGAGGCCACGCGGGGGCATGCCGCCGACGGGGAGTGGCCCGACGCGGTCGCCGGGACCGCCGGCGCACGGGCGGCCTGGAGCGGGACGGCGGTGGCGGTGCCGCCCATGGACCAGTTGACGATTCTGCGGCGCACCAAACCCGAGGACCCGGGGAAGGAGGCGTCCGGCCGACGCCGGTGGCCGCTCGTGGTGGGCGCGGCGGCAGCGGTCGCGATCGCGGGAGCGGCTGTCGCCCTGGGGGCTTCCGGAGGAGACGCCGCCCGCCAGGAAGCCGCGACCACGTCCGCCGGATCGCATTCCTCCGCCACCACCACGAACTCCCCGCGGGCCGAGCCGGCCTCTCCGCGGCCGCAGTCCCGGCCCAGGACGTCCGCGACCGCGACTGTCACGGCTCCACCCCCGCCCGGGAGCCCGCCGGCCGGCGGCGCCACGGACCCTGCCCAGCCGCAGCAGCCGTACGATCCTCCGCCGGCCACGCGGCCCACCACCTCCGCCCCGACCACGAAACCGGCGCCTGGGCCCACCGCACCCGCCGAGCCCTGGAAGTCCTGCACGTACTACTCCGGCACCACCCTCACGGTCTACGGCCAGAAGGGCTCCCGCGTGAAGGAAGTGCAGTGCATCCTCAAGGCCCGCGGCTACAACATCGGCCCCAGCGGGGTCGACGGCATCTTCGGCTACGACACGCTGACCGAGGTCAAGAAGTTCCAGAGCAACAACCACCTCCGGGTCGACGGCGAGGTCGGCGTCAACACCTGGTCCGCGCTGCGGTCGTGATGCTCCGCAGGCCGCCTGCCGATGGCCGTCCGGGAGTCCGGGTCACCACTGCAGTCGCTGCTCGCGGTACCTGCCGGGCGTGACCCCGTAGGCCGACTTGAACGTCCGGTTGAAGACCGCGGGGTCGCGGAAGCCCCAGCGCCTGGCGATCTCGCACACGCTGCGCTGGGCCTCGGCCGGGTCGGACAGATCGGCCCGGCAGTGTTCCAGGCGGCGTTCGCGCAGGAACGCGCCGACCGTGCGCCCGTCCCGCTGGAAGAGGTGGTGCAGGTAGCGCAGCGAGATGTGGTTGGCGGCGGCGATGGAGGTGAGTGACAGGTCGGGGTCGTGCAGGTGGTGCTCGATGTACGTCTTGATGTCGCGCAGTAGCACGTCGGTGGCCGACGGAGCGGGGCGGGCGGTGGCGGGCGGCGGTTCGGTACCGCCGCGAAGGACAGCGGTCTCGCTGTCGAGGAAAGCCGTCGCGAGGTCGACGGCGGCGGTGCCCCACCAGGCGGCGTGCCGGGCCTCGGCGGACGGCGCGTGCGCGGCGAGCCCGTACACGAAGGAGGCGAGGAGGGCCGCGGGACCCGAACCTGTCGGCACGGGACGGCCGGACACCTCGCGCAGTACTTCGCCGGGCAGCGACAAGGCTGCTTCGGGCAGATGCAGGACCAGAGCCCGGACCGGATCCGGACCGGCGGGCGCGCCGGCGCGGAGCCGCAAGGACTCGCCGGGCTGCCAGAGCATCACGCCGCTGGACTCCAGCAGGACGCGCTGCTGATCGTGGCCGAGGAACAGCGGTCCTCGGGGTGCGAACACCAGGCGCCAGGTCCGCGGGAGCGCGTCGGCGTACCGGCCGTCGGGCTCGGGCCCGGCCGGTGGCTCGGGCGGGGTCAGCAGCGACAACCCCACCAGGCCCAGATCGACTCGGTGACGTTCCGTCAGTCCGACCCCGGGGGCGTGGACCGGAGCCTCGCCGGGCAGGGCCGATCCGGGGGCCGCCGGGCGATCGGCGGCGACGCGGTGGCGCCGCCTCGCGCGCACGCCCGGCCTTCTGGCGGCGGGCGGCCTGCGGCGCCTGCCGGTGGTGGTCGACGTGGTGTTGGCGATCTCCGGCTCGTCCGTGCCGGGCGAGCTGCCGTGAGCCGTCATGTCGGAATTCCCCCGAAGCGTGCATCAGTGGCGTCCGCACCCGCGGTGGCCGGACCGGAAGCCCGGGCGTGGGCCGAGGACTTCCGCGTCCAGGGCGTGACGTGCCGTCGCCCGGTTCCTCTTCCCGGGCGGCGAGGGCGGCCGGTCCGGGCCCTCACGCAGGTGCTTCCCCGAGTCTGGAGCGGGCGGACAGCCGCGGGCCAGCGATGCCCGCCAGTTGCCTCAATCCTGGGACTGGATGCCTTCTGACCTGCGGAGACGTCCGGCGGATGGGTTGCGGGACGGGACGTGTGTGAAAGAGTGGGCCCTAGGTCCTGTCGTCAAACTCCCGTCGTCGCCCGGAGGGCGGCCCTGCGGCGTCAGGTGCGTGCTCTCGGCGTGCCGGGTGCTGACCCTCGTACTGGATGTACTTGGGTCTGCGCCCGGTGCGGCGAGAGTGCGTGCATGGCGTCGCGGGGCAGACGGGAGTTTGACGACAGGGCCTAACGGAGAAGGGGGGCGCCGTCGTGGGACGCTGGCAGCCGCTGCGGGGCGACCTGCCCGCGGAGGTGGTCCGGCTGGTGCGGGAACTGCGCCAGTACGTGGACCGGTGCGAGATGAACACCATGACCGTCGCCGCCAAGACCGGTTACAGCCGTAGTTCCTGGCTGCGCTACCTCAACGGGCGGAGACTGCCTCCATGGGCGGCGGTGGTCGAGCTGGGGCGGCTGGCGCAGGCCGATGTCGAACTGCTGCGTGTGCTGTGGGAATCGGCGGCCCACGCGTGGACGGGGGAGCGCCCGGCCGACGACACCGACCCGTCACCCGCACCGCTGCGTCCGGCAGGTGACGTACGGGACCCCGGTCCGCCGGACGCCGCGCCCACAGGCCCCTCACCGGCTGAGGACCGGCCGTCCTCCCGCGGTCTTCGAGTGCCGCACGCGGGCGTACTGGCCGCTGTTGCCGCTTGCTTGCTGCTGGCCACCCTGCTGCTCGCCCGGCCGTGGGACGGCTGGACCAGCGGGACGGAGGCCGGCCGCGTGCCGGACGGCGCCCCCTCCGGGGCACCGGCCTGGCCGTGGCCCTTGCACAGCGCGGCGGACGGGGCGGCCGCCGGGTGCCGGGCGGCCGGCTGCCGGGGAATGGACCCCTACCGCGAAAGGTGCGACCGCGACGGTGTCGTCGTCCACCGGCTGCGCGCGTACGGCCGCGTCCTGACCCTTCAGTACAGTCCCGCCTGCCGGTCGAGCTGGGCGGAGGTGGACACCGCGGCGGGGACGTCCGGGTTGCGGATCGCCACGACGGACGGCGACCAGCAGACGGCAACCGGCGGCGGGGCGTACACGGCGATGGTGGCGAGCGGGCCGGACGCGGCACGGGCCACGGTCGTCGTTCATGGCCGGCAACTCGGCGTCGCCCAGTACGACAGCTGGATCGACGCCGTCAGCGGCAGCGCGCGAGGGTGACGGAGTCCGTGCGCAGCCGATGGAACCGCCCGGCGTCATAGACCTCATAGGCGCCGTCCGGGGCCTGGCGCAACGGGAGACCGTAGCGTTCGCCCTGGTAGACCATCCACTGTCCGGCGGGGACCATGCGCTCCGCTGCGGCGCCCCAGGTGGCCGACCCGACGATCCCGTCCGCGGACAGGTGGTGGTTGCTCTGCCAGACGCGGGTGGCCTCGGCCGTCGCCTCGTCGTATGTGCAGGTGACCCCGGAGCGTGCCGCGTATCCGTCGGCCCACAGCACGCTCTGCCACAGGCCGATCAGGTCGCTGCGCCGGGTGCGGCCGACCGCCAACTGCTGTGTGGCGCCCAGCTCGCCGGCGACGAGCACACCGCCGCTCCGGTCGCGGGACTGCGGGTTCCGCGGGGCCCCGGAACCCGCACACACCAACGCCAGAATCAGTACGCACAGCGCGGCGCGCGCCGTCGTCCCCTCACTCATGGCACCGTCTCACCGTCGTCACGTCAACTGCGTTGCGGATGCGCACAGTTATGCACAACCGGCGGTTCCGCAATCGCCCGCGTAGATACAGTAGGGAAGAGAGCGATGATCCCAGAGAGCACTGGGCCCGGAGGGGGTACGTGACTGACTGGAAGCCGTTACCCGGCGGCCTGGCCTCGGACGTCCGTCATCTGGTCGCCGAACTGCGGACCTTGAAGGACCGCGCCGGGCTGAGTCTGGCCGTCCTCGGCGGCCGCACTCCGTACAGCAAGTCCTCCTGGGAACGCTATCTCAACGGCAAGGCACTGCCACCCCAGCACGCGGTGATCTCCCTCGGCAAGCTGGCCGACGCCGATCCCGCCCGGCTCGTGGCGCTGTGGGAACTGGCGAACACTGCTTGGCACGGCCACGGAGCCAGTGACACGGACCCGGCCCGCGAGGCCGACGACGGCCACGACCGGCCGTTCGAGGAATCCGTTCCCGCGACGGAGCGGGCTCCCGCCGCCCAGGCCGAAGAGCCGCCGTCCGTGAGCCGTCGGTTCGGCCGGCGGCAGCTGGTCCGGACGGTGGTCGCCCTGGCCGCCGTCGTGGGCCTGTCCGTCTCGCTGTACGGCGTTTTCGGCCGGCATTCGGGCGCGCACACCGATGAAGGCGGCACCGCGGGCAAGGACGCACCGACCAGGCAACTCGACGTGAACTGCTTCGCGGACAGCTGTGCCGGAAAAGACCCCGGACAGACCGGCTGCGGCGGCGACGCGTGGACCTCTGCCCTGTACAAGGTCGCCGGGGTCTACGTGGAGCTGCGCTACAGCGATGCCTGCAAGGCTGCCTGGTCCCGGATCAGCTGGGGACATCCCGGCGACATCGCCCGGGTCGTCGGCGAAGGAGGCCGGACATACCAGAACAAGGTCCACTACGACACCGACACCTTCAGCGCGATGGTCGCAGCACCGAGCCCCTCAACGGCCAAAGCGTGTGTCCTGCTCACCTCCGGGGTGCACGCCTGCACCTCCCCGGGCGGCACCCAGCACCTGACCGAGCCCCCGAACCCGCCCGCCTCGGTCCCCACCTCCGTGACGGCCGACCCGAGTTGACCCTCCGGCGGACGTGACGTGACGTGACCTGTGACGCGAACTGCGCGCCTACGGCAACGGCCACTGCCTCGGCCGCTTCATGCTCACCCCCGGCCTCACCCCCGGCGCGGACCTTCGGGACCGGCTGATCATGCGCCGGAAGGGTCATTCCAGCCCGGATGTCCTGAACACGGCCAGCGCGGTCTCCCGGTCCACGCGGGCCGAGAGCCGCCGCAAGGCTGTCTGCCCGCACAGCAGCAGACCGTCGGCCGCGGCCTTCCGGGCGCCCGCCTCGACGCTGTGCCACAGGGCGGGGTTGTTCACCAGAACGTCTGGATCGATCGCGACTCGCGAGCCGAACGCGTCGCGCAGCAGGAGCCGTTGGGAGACGCCCTCCAGACAGCGCACGGACACCAGCAGATCGGTCCGGACCCGGCGCTCGCGCAGCAGCCACCGTGCGGCCAGCCAGTTCTCACCGGCCGAGACACGGGCGGGAAACAGCACGACGAACAGCAGCAGAGCGAGCGTGAGCCACAGCAGGCCACGCCGGAACGTGAACCGGCCCGAGCCCCAGTCGATGAGCAGGAGCAAGGTGAGCAGCGCCCCGGCGCACCGGACGGCATCCCTCACATCTCCTGCCCAGCGGCGGTCGTGCACCGCGGCCCCGGACGATTCTGCGCGAGCGCAGGCCGCTGACCTGCGCGCCTTCTCGCGGCGTTCCATACCGGTGACGGTAGAGGCGCTCAGGACGCGAACCACGCGTTTTGACGCAGCTCTGATGGCGCATGCCCGTCAAGGTCCCGTCAAGGTCGGGCCTCTCGGCGCGAAGATGCCGCAAGGAAGCGCCGAACACTGTCGGAAACGGTCAGAACCTGAGTGCACCGCGCACATGTCGACGTAGCTGCGCGGCATGCACCGAAGGAGTACCGCACCCATGACCGTCCTGACCACCGAGCCGGATGCCGTTCCCGCCGGCGAGGAACCGCCCGATACCGGTGAACGCCACCGGCTGTCCGCTGTCACGGGGCTCGCGGCCCTGTCGCTGGACGCGATGGCCTCGGTGGCCTACGGCCCCGAGGCGATCGTGCTGGTCCTGGCCGCCGCCGGCGCACACGGCCTCGGCTTCACGCTGCCGGTCACGCTGGCCATCGCCGCCCTGCTGGCGGTGCTGGTGGTGTCGTACCGGCAGGTGATCGCGGCCTTCCCGGACGGCGGCGGCTCCTACGCGGTCGCGAGGACGCATCTGGGCGCGCGGATCAGTCTGCTGGCGGCGGCCTCGCTGATCCTGGACTACGTCCTGAACGTGGCCGTGGCGGTCACGGCGGGCGTGGCCGCGCTGACGTCCGCGTTCCCGGGCCTGTACGGCGACAGACTGTGGCTGTGCCTGGCGGTGCTCGCGCTGATCACGGGCGTGAACCTGCGGGGGATCGTGGAGTCGGCGAAGGCGTTCATCGTGCCGACGGCCGTCTTCGTGGGGGCGATCTTCGTGCTGATCGGCGTCGGTCTGTTCCGCTCCGGGCCGGTCAGTACGGCGACGGCGGCCGGGCACGCCTCGGTCGTCGCCGACAACGCGACCGGAGTCGGCGTCCTGCTCCTGCTGAAAGCATTCGCCTCCGGATGCTCAGCCCTCACCGGAGTCGAGGCCATCGCCAACGCCGTCCCCTCCTTCCGCGTCCCGCGGACCCGCCGGGCCCAGCGGGCGGAGGTCGCCCTGGGCGCCGTACTCGGTCTGATGCTGATCGGTCTGGCGGTGCTGATCGGGCGCTTCCACCTTCAGCCGGTGGCAGGCGTCACGGTCCTCGCCCAGCTCGCGGACGCCTCGCTCGGCCACAACTGGGCCTTCTACGTCATCCAGTTCGCGACCACGATCCTGCTGGCGCTGTCCGCGAACACGTCCTTCGGCGGGCTGCCGGTGCTGCTGAAGCTGCTCGCCCGCGACAACTACGCGCCGCACGTCTTCGCCCTGAAGGCCGACCGCCAGGTGCACCGGCACGGTGTCCTCGCGCTCGCCGTCGTCTCCGCCGCGCTGCTGGTCTTCTCCGGCGGTGACACCAACACGCTGGTGCCGATGTTCGCCATCGGTGTCTTCGTCGGCTTCACGGTCGCCCAGGTGGGCATGGTCCGGCACTGGCGTCTGGAGCGGAGCTCAGGATGGCGCGGCAAGGTGCTGCTCAACGGCTTCGGCGCGCTGCTCACCGGTGTCTCGACGGTCGTCGTCACGGCGAGCAAGTTCACTGAGGGCGCCTGGCTGCTCGTGATCGCGCTGCCCCTGCTCGTCGCCGCCTTCCTCACCGTTCACCGTGCCTACGACCGCATCGGCGAGCGACTCGGCCTGGGCCGCATCCCCGAGCCCCCGCACCGCGACCGCTCCCTGGTGATCGTCCCGGTGTCCTCACTGTCCCGGCTCACCTCCGAGGCCCTGACCGCGGCCGCCTCCCTCGGCGACGAGGTCCGTGCCGTCACCGTGTGCTACCCGGACCCCGAGGACCGGGCCCAGCTGCACGCCCTGGAGCGGTCCTGGGCCGAATGGGATCCCGGGGTGCCCCTGGCGCGGCTGTCCTGCGCGCGGCGCAGCCTGGGCCGTCCCATCGCCGCGTACGTCCGTGAGGTGGCCGCCGCCGAGCCCGGCACCCGGGTCACCGTGCTGATCCCGGAGGCGGAGCCGGAGCGGCTGTGGCAGCGGCTGCTGCAGAACCAGCGGGGCGCGGTCGTCGCGCATGCCGTGCGGCGGGAGACGGACGCGGTGATCTGCCGGCTCCGCTTCCGGCTGCTCTGAACAGAAACCCCCTGTTGCCGGCTGGTACGGATCGGCGGCCGTATGAGTCTCGTCAAAGCCGTGGGCGAGGCCGTAAGAGGGCCGTCAACGAGCGACCGGATCAGGCCAGGGCGGGGGTTTCCTCTAACCGTCCTTGTTCCACCCCCGAACCTCTCCAGGAGTTCACGATGGCCGATCTGGCCTTCGTCGTCACCGTGCTCGCGGGCTTCGCGCTGGTGGCTCTCGTCGCCCGGGGGGTGACGAAGCTGTGACCGCCGAGAACGTCGTCGGCCTGGTCGTGGCCGTCGCCCTGCTGGGCTATCTCGTCCTCGCCCTGATCTTCCCGGAGAGGTTCTGAGCACAGACATGAGTCCAGAAGTCGCAGGCTTCCTCCAGCTGCTCGCCCTCATAGGCGCGCTGGCGCTCGCCTACATCCCCCTCGGCACCTACATGGCCAAGGTCTACTCCTCGAAGAAGCACCTGCGGGTGGAGAAGTGGACCTACCGGGCCATCGGTGCCAACCCCGACGCCGAGATGACCTGGCCCGCCTACCTGCGCGGTGTGCTGGCCTTCTCCGCCGTCAGCGTCCTCTTCCTCTACCTGCTCCAGCGGCTGCAGGGCGTGCTGCCCGGCTCGATGGGCTTCTCGTCGGTGAACCCGGCGCAGTCGTTCAACACGGCCGTGTCCTTCGTGACCAACACCAACTGGCAGTCGTACTACGGCGAGCAGACGATGGGGCACGTCGTGCAGACCGCCGGTCTGGCGGTGCAGAACTTCGTCTCCGCCGCGGTCGGTATCGCCGTCGCGGTGGCGCTGGTGCGGGGCTTCGCCCGCTCGCGCACCGGTGAACTGGGCAACTTCTGGAGCGACCTGGTCCGTGGCACGCTGCGCATCCTGGTGCCGGGTGCCGCGATCGCGGCGATCGTGCTGGTGGCGTGCGGTGCCATTCAGAACTTCTCCGGCATCCACGAGGTCGGCCAGTTCATGGGCGGCTCGCAGCAGTGGAACGGCGGCGCGGTCGCCTCGCAGGAGGCCATCAAGGAGCTGGGCACGAACGGTGGCGGCTACTTCAACGCCAACTCCGCCCACCCCTTCGAGAACCCGACCCCGTTCACCAACCTCTTCGAGATCTTCCTGATCCTGGTCATCCCGTTCTCCCTGACCCGCACCTTCGGCGTGATGGTCGGCAACGTGAAGCAGGGGTACGCGATCCTCGCCACGATGGTCACCATCTGGCTGGGCTTCACCGTCCTGATGATGTGGACCGAGTTCGCCCACCACGGCGCGGCCCTCCAGGCGGCCGGCGGGGCGATGGAGGGCAAGGAGGTCCGCTTCGGTGTCGGCGGCTCGTCGATCTTCGCGGTGGCGACCACGCTCACCTCGACCGGCGCGGTGAACTCCTTCCACTCCTCCTTCACCGGACTCGGCGGCGGCATCACCATGCTGAGCATGATGCTGGGCGAGATCGCGCCCGGCGGCACCGGCTCCGGCCTGTACGGCATGCTGATCATGGCCGTGATCGCGGTGTTCATCGCCGGTCTGATGGTCGGCCGTACGCCGGAGTACCTGGGCAAGAAGATCGGCGGCCGAGAGATGAAGCTCGCCGCCTGCTACATCCTGATCACCCCGGCGCTGGTGCTGGTCTTCACGGCGGCCTCCATGGCCCTGCCGACCCCGCCGCACTCGATGCTCAACTCCGGTGCGCACGGGTTCTCCGAAGTCCTGTACGCCTTCACCTCCGCGTCGAACAACAACGGTTCGGCCTTCGCCGGTCTGAACGCGAACACGGACTGGTTCAACACCATGACCGGGCTCGCGATGCTGCTGGGCCGCTTCCTGCCGATGGTGTTCGTGCTTGCGCTGGCCGGCTCCCTCGCCGAGCAGACGCCGGTCCCGGTCACCGCGGGCACCCTGCGCACCGAGAAGCCGCTGTTCACCGGCCTGCTGGTGGGCGCGATCCTGATCATCACCAGTCTCACGTACTTCCCGGCCCTCGCACTGGGCCCGCTCGCGGAAGGGCTGGCGTGATGACCACCCGTACAGAGAACTCAGAGGACTCCATGTCCACAGCCACTCCCACCAGGGCGCCGCACAGCGACGTCCCCACCGGGCACAAGCCGGCCGAGGGCCGGGTCGGCGCCGGTCTGTTCGACCCCAAGGCGCTGGTCAAGTCGCTGCCGGACGCCTTCCGCAAGCTCGACCCACGGGTGATGGTCAAGTCGCCCGTGATGTTCGTGGTGTGGATCGGCTCGGTCCTGACCACCGTCTTCTCCTTCCAGCACGCGAGTGACTGGTTCGGCTGGACCATCAGCGCCTGGCTGTGGCTCACGGTGATCTTCGCCAACCTCGCGGAGGCGGTCGCCGAGGGCCGCGGCAAGGCCCAGGCCGACACCCTGCGCAAGGCCAAGACCGACACGGTCGCCCGCAGGCTCACCGGGGACCTCGAAGAGCGGGTCCCCGGCACCGAGTTGCGGATCGGAGACCTGGTGGTCTGCGAGGCCGGGGACGTCATCCCCGGTGACGGCGACGTCGTAGAGGGAGTTGCCAGCGTCGACGAGTCGGCCATCACGGGTGAGTCCGCCCCGGTCATCCGGGAGTCCGGCGGCGACCGTTGCGCTGTCACGGGCGGTACGAAGGTGCTGTCCGACCGGATCGTCATCCAGATCACGACGAAGCCCGGCGAGACCTTCATCGACCGGATGATCAACCTGGTCGAGGGCGCGGCCCGGCAGAAGACGCCCAACGAGATCGCGCTGAACATCCTGCTCGCCTCGCTGACCATCGTGTTCCTGCTGGCCTGTGCCACGCTGCCGCCGTTCGCGACCTATGCGGGCACGCACCTGACCATGGTCGTGCTGGTCGCCCTGCTGGTCTGCCTGATCCCGACCACCATCGGCGCCCTGCTCTCCGCGATCGGCATCGCGGGCATGGACCGGCTGGTGCAGCGCAACGTGCTCGCCATGTCGGGGCGTGCGGTCGAGGCCGCCGGTGACGTGTCGACGCTGCTGCTGGACAAGACCGGCACCATCACCCTGGGCAACCGCCAGGCCGCCGAGTTCGTGCCGGTCACGGGCACCACCGAGGCGGAGCTCGCCGACGCGGCCCAGCTGTCCTCGCTGGCCGACGAGACGCCCGAGGGCCGCTCGATCGTCGTCCTGGCCAAGGAGAAGTACGGGCTGCGCGAGCGCCACCAGGGCGAGCTGGCCGGCGCCGAGTGGATCGAGTTCACCGCCCAGACCCGGATGTCGGGTGTGGACGTCGACGGCCGGAAGATCCGCAAGGGTGCCACCGCCTCGGTGATCGCCTGGGCCGAGGAGCAGGGCGGCACGGTCGCCGAGGACGCGGACGCGACAGCCAACCGCATCTCCGAGGCCGGTGGCACCCCGCTGCTGGTCGCCGTGCACGACGACAAGGGCGCCCGCGTCCTGGGCGTCGTCCACCTCAAGGACGTCGTCAAGGCGGGCATGCGGGAGCGGTTCGAGGAACTGCGCCGCATGGGCATCAAGACGGTCATGATCACGGGTGACAACCCGCTGACCGCGAAGGCGATCGCCGAGGAGGCGGGCGTCGACGACTTCCTCGCCGAGGCCACTCCCGAGGACAAGATGGCCCTCATCAAGCGGGAGCAGGCCGGCGGCAAGCTGGTCGCGATGACCGGTGACGGCACGAACGACGCCCCGGCCCTCGCGCAGGCGGACGTCGGCGTGGCGATGAACACCGGTACGTCGGCCGCCAAGGAGGCCGGCAACATGGTCGACCTCGACTCCAACCCGACCAAGCTGATCGAGATCGTCGAGATCGGCAAGCAACTCCTCATCACCCGGGGCGCGTTGACGACGTTCTCCATCGCCAACGACGTCGCGAAGTACTTCGCGATCATCCCGGCGCTGTTCGCGGCGGTCTACCCGGGCCTGGACAAGCTGAACATCATGCACCTGTCCTCGCCCAACTCCGCGATCCTGTCCGCGGTCGTCTTCAACGCGCTGATCATCATCGCGCTGGTGCCGCTGTCCCTGAAGGGCGTGCGCTACCGGCCGATGAGCGCCGACAGGATGCTCCGCCGCAACCTCGGGATCTACGGCCTCGGCGGACTGATCGCGCCGTTCATCGGCATCAAGATCATCGACCTGCTCATCTCTCTGATCCCCGGGATCGGGTGAAGGACATGAACAACTCCTTTGTGAACACAGCACGGTTGCTGGGCGCGGGTCTGCGTGCGCTGCTGGTGCTGACCCTCGTGACCGGCGTCGTCTACCCGCTGGTCGTCACCGGCATCGCCCAGGCGGCGTTCCACGACAAGGCGAACGGCTCGGAGATCGAGGCGCACGGCAAGGTCGTCGGCTCCTCACTGATCGGACAACAGGGTTACAGCCTCAAGTACTTCCAGGGCCGGCCGGCAGGCGGCCTCGGCACGAACAGCGTCAACACGCGGTACAAGCTGATCCTGTCCGGTGCCACCAACCTGTCCGCGAACAGCAAGGTGCTCCTCAAGCGGGTCGATGACGCCAAGGCCGAGGTGGTCAAGGACAACTCCGTCCCCGGCTACGCCGTCGAGCCGGCCGACGTCCCCGCCGACGCCGTCACCTCCTCCGGCTCCGGCCTGGACCCGGAGATCTCCCCGGAGTACGCCGAACTCCAGGTGCACCGGGTTGCCGCGAAGAACGGCCTGCCCGTCTCCGCGGTGGAGAAGCTGGTCAAGGACCACACGGAGGGCCGGACCCTGGGCTTCATGGGCGAGCCCCGGGTGAACGTCCTGGAGCTGAACATCGCGCTCAAGGACCTTGTGGCGAAGAAGTGACCGCCTTACGCGATCCGCGACGGGAGTCGGCACCCCAGGGTGCCGACTCCCGCAGGCATGACAGGAAAGGCACACACCCATGACCAGGGTGCTCGTGGTGGAGGACGACCCGCAGCTCGTACGGGCCCTCGTGATCAACCTGCAGGCACGTCACTACGGCGTGGACGCCGCCCCCGACGGCGCCACCGCGCTCCGCCTGGCCGCCGCCCGCCAACCGGACGTGGTGATGCTCGATCTCGGCCTGCCCGACATGGACGGGGTCGATGTCATCACGGCCCTGCGCGGCTGGACCCGTGTCCCGATCCTGGTCCTCTCCGCCCGTCAGGCGTCCGACGAGAAGGTCGCGGCCCTCGACGCGGGCGCCGACGACTACGTCACCAAGCCGTTCAGCATGGACGAACTGCTGGCCCGGCTGCGGGCGGCCGTCCGACGCACCGAGGAGACCCCGCTGGTCCCCGAGACGACCCTGGTCGAGACGGAGCACTTCACCCTCGACCTGCTCGCGAAGAAAGCCGTACGGGACGGGCGCGACGTACGCCTGACCCCGACCGAATGGCACCTGCTGGAGATCCTGGTGACCAACCCCGGCCGGCTGATCACCCAGAAGCAGCTGCTCCAGGAGGTGTGGGGGGTCTCCCAGAGCAACAAGACCAACTACCTGCGCGTCTACATGGCCCAGCTGCGACGCAAACTGGAATCGGACCCCTCCCACCCCCGCTATCTCATCACCGAGCCCGGCATGGGCTACCGCTTCGAAGGATGAACATGGCACGCGGCAAGCTCCGGATCTACCTCGGCGCGGCACCCGGCGTCGGCAAGACCTACGCCATGCTCTCCGAGGCGCACCGCCGGGTGGAGCGGGGCACCGACTGTGTCGTCGCCTTCGTGGAGCACCACAGGCGGCCGCGCACCGAGGTGATGCTGCACGGCCTGGAGCAGGTGCCGCGCAAGGAGATCGAGTACCGGGCCGGCGTCTTCACCGAGATGGACGTCGACGCCGTCCTCTCCCGCCGCCCCCAGGTCGCCCTGGTCGACGAACTCGCCCACACCAACGTCCCCGGCTCGCGCAACGCCAAGCGCTGGCAGGACGTGGAGGAGCTGCTCGCCGCCGGGATCGACGTGCTCTCCACCGTCAACATCCAGCACCTCGAATCGCTGGGTGACGTCGTGGAGTCGATCACGGGCGTACGGCAGCGCGAAACCGTGCCGGACGAGGTCGTACGGCGGGCCGACCAGATCGAGCTGGTCGACATGTCCCCGGAGGCGCTGCGCCGCCGGATGGCGCACGGCAACATCTACAAGCCGGACAAGGTCGACGCGGCGCTCTCCAACTACTTCCGCCCCGGCAACCTGACCGCCCTGCGCGAGCTGGCGCTGCTGTGGGTGGCCGACCGGGTCGACGCATACCTGACCGAGTACCGTGCCGAGCACCGCGTCTCCAGGATCTGGGGCTCGCGCGAACGGATCGTGGTCGGGCTCACCGGGGGCCCGGAGGGGCGCACCCTCATCCGCCGTGCTGCCCGGCTCGCCGAGAAGGGAGCCGGCGGCGAGGTACTGGCGCTCTACATCTCCCGCAGCGACGGCCTGACTTCGGCCTCCCCGAAGGAACTGGCCGTCCAGCGCACTCTGGTGGAGGACCTCGGCGGCACCTTCCACCATGTCGTCGGCGACGACATACCGAACGCTCTGCTGGACTTCGCCCGAGGCGTCAACGCCACCCAGATCGTCCTCGGTGTCTCCCGCCGCAAGGGCTGGCAGTACGTCTTCGGGCCCGGCGTCGGCGCGACGGTGGCCCGGGAATCCGGTCCTGACCTGGACGTCCACCTCATCACCCACGACGAGGTGGGCAAGGGCCGCGGTCTGCCCGTCCCCGGCAGGGGCGCGCGGCTCGGCCGGGCCCGGCTCGTCTGGGGCTGGCTGACCGGCCTCGGCGGCCCGCTGCTGCTGACCTGCCTCCTGAGCAGCCTCGTCCCCGATGTGGGGCTCGCCAACGACATGCTGCTGTTCCTGACCATGACGGTGGCGGCGGCCCTGCTCGGCGGCCTCTTCCCCGCCCTGGCCTCGGCGGTGGCCGGATCCCTCCTGCTGAACTGGTACTTCACCCCACCGGTCCACACCTGGACGATCGCCGACCCGAAGAACATCGTCGCCATCGCCGTGTTCTTCGGCGTCGCCCTGTCCGTCGCCTCCGTGGTGGACCTGGCCGCCCGCCGCACCCACCAGGCGGCCCGGCTCCGGGCCGAGTCGGAGATCCTGTCCTTCCTCGCGGGCAACGTCCTGCGCGGCGAGACCACCCTGGAAGCCCTCCTTGACCGGGTCCGCGAGACCTTCGGCATGGAGTCGGCGGCCCTGCTGGAACGCGAGAGCGACATCGCGCCCTGGACCTGCGCCGGCAGCGTCGGCCCCCGCCCCTGCACCACCCCCGACGACGCGGACGTCGACGTGCCCGTCGGCGACCACATGTCACTCGCCCTCTCCGGCCGTGTCCTGCCCGCCGAGGACCGCCGGGTGCTCGCGGCGTTCGCCGCGCAGGCCGCCGTCGTCCTGGACCGCCAGCGCCTGCAGCAGAAGGCCGACGAGGCCAAGGAACTGGCCGAGGGCAACCGCATCCGCACCGCCCTGCTCGCCGCCGTCAGCCACGACCTGCGCACCCCGCTCGCCGGCATCAAGGCCGCCGTCACCTCCCTCCGCTCCGACGACGTCGAATGGTCGCCCCAGGACCAGGCCGACCTCCTGGAGGCCATCGAGGAGGGCGCCGACCGCCTCGACCACCTCGTCGGCAACCTCCTCGACATGTCCCGCCTCCAGACCGGCACGGTCACGCCGATCATCCGCGAGACCGACCTGGACGAGGTGATCCCGATGGCCCTGGGCGGCGTACCGGAGGACAGCGTCGACCTCGACGTCCCGGAGACCCTCCCGATGGTCGACGTCGACCGCGGCCTGCTGGAACGCTCGGTCGCCAACGTCGTGGAGAACGCGGTCAAGTACAGCCCGCCCGGCAAGCGGGTCCTGGTCTCGGCCAGCGCCATGGCCGACCGCGTGGAGGTCCGGGTCGTGGACCGCGGGCCCGGCGTCCCGGACGAGGCCAAGTCCCGCATCTTCGAGCCGTTCCAGCGCTACGGCGACTCACCCCGCGGCGCCGGCGTCGGACTCGGACTCGCGGTCGCCCGCGGGTTCGCCGAGGCCATCGGCGGCACCCTCAACGCCGAGGACACCCCCGGCGGCGGCCTCACCATGGTCCTCACCCTGCCGACGGCACCCGGGCGCCACCCGGAGGAGCCCGGCCGCACATCCGCCGTCAGGACGTGAACGGCCCCCGGCTCGGGGCCCCGCTCCTCACCGTGATGCCGGCCGCGAGCGGCTACTACCTGGCCTACGGGCTGATGCAGCCGGTGTGGGGAGTGTCCGGCGACCGGTGGGGCCGTGTGTGGGTGATGCGGGTGTCGCTTACCGGTGCGGCACTGGCCGCCCTGGCCTCGGCCCTCGCTCCCGACGCCCCCGTGCTGATCGGGGCCCGCGCTCTGGCCGGCGCGTTCATCGCCGCCTCCATCGCCGCCTCCTTGACGTACGTGGGCGACACCGGGCCCGCCGCGATCCGGCAGCGCCCCCTCAGCGAGCTGATGACCGCGTTCGCGCTGGGCACCGCCGTGGCCACGGTCGTCGCCGGGGCGGTGGCGCACCACCTCACATGGCGGCTGGTGTTCGCGCTGCCCGGTGTCCTCGCCGCATACCTGGTGGCGGCCCTGCGCCACCTGCCCGAGCCCCAGCGCGCCCGCTCCGGATCACTGCCGGCGCCCTTCCGCGTGGTGCTGTCCTCACGGTGGCGGTGGTGTCGCGGCCCTGTACGGGGTCGGTTCCATGGCGGCGGCACAGGTGGTCAAGCGGTTCGTCGGGCAGTGGTCCGCGGTGGGCCTGATCGTGGCCGGCGGGGTGCAGCTGGCCCTGGCGTACCTGCTCGCCGGCTACAGCCAGTCCACCGGGGCGCTCGTCGTCGTCGCCCTGCTCCCCGGGGGTGGCTGGTCCTTCGTGCACTCCACGATCCAGTCGTGGGCGACGGTCCTGTCCCCGACGGCCCGCGCAACGGGCGTGGACCTGTTCGGCGTTGCCCTGTATGTGGGCAGTGCCATGGCCGGCGGGCCGGCGGCCTCCACCGCTCAGGCACACGACTACCGGTCCCTGTTCTGGCTCGCGGCGCTCCTGACCGTGCCCCTGACGGTGGCCGCGGCAGTGGGCCGGGCACGCTGGCGCTGACGGGCGGTCCGGTACGCCGGCCGCGCGGGCCGCGGTCCGAGAACGGTTCCGGAACCGTGGGCCGGGACGGCGTGGCCGGGGGGCGTTGTGGCATTGCCTAGGCATGTGACCGGGCTGTCGGACAAGATGTGTACATGCCTGAGTCACTTGAAGTCGAGTTAGCCGGAGCGGTGTTGCGGCTGGAGTTGTCCGATGCCGGGGAGCCGGCTTCGGATGCCGGCCCGGTCGAGGAGGACGACCACCGGCCGGATCTTCCGGAGGGCTTCGGCACGGTGACGCCCGTGTCCGCCCGGCGCGGTCGCGCCGCGGTGGTCGCCACAGAGGGTTTGCGGCTCATGCTCAGCCCGTTGGGGCCGCTGCTCGAGGAGGTGCACCGTTCGGTCACCAGCGTGGCCGACCCTCCCCAGCAGCTCTCGGTCACCTTCGGGATCCAGGTGGGGCAGGACCTCAAGCTGGGCATCGTGGGTGTGAACGGCCATGCCACGATGACGGTTTCGGCCACCTGGGACGTCGACGGCACCCGAAGGGACTGATGGATGGGGTGGTTCCGCCGGTCGGGGGACATCACGCCGACCCTGGTGTCGGTGATGAGGGTGAGGGCGATGGCAGAAGATCCGTCCGTTGCGGGTGCCGGGGCACTCCTCTCCCCGCGCTACGTTCTGACCTGCGCCCACGTGGTCAGCGACGCACTGGGCAAGCAGCCGACGGACATCGAACCGCCGACGCGTTCCGCACGTCTCGACGTCATGGTGCGTCAGGGCGCGGAACTGCACCGGAGCACGGCACGGCTGGTGGTGTGGGTGCCTCCGCGCCACACTCCCGGGAACAACTGGGGGGAGGGGGACCTGGCGGTGCTGGAGCTCGATGAGCCCGCCACACCCCCGATGCGCGCCGTGACATGGCAGGACATGACGGAAGGGCTCAGGGTTCGGGCGTGGCACGGCGGTGGCGACACCGGCACCTTCGCCGACACCACCATCAAAGCCGCCGATGCCTGGTACTACTTCGCCGACGCCGACCTCAGGGGTGCCTCCATCCAACATGGCTACAGCGGCGGGCCGTTGTGCAGGGAGGACGACCTCACGGTTGCCGTCGGACTCGTGACCAGCCACGTCATCAACGACAGACTGCTGTCGGACAGACAGGTCGTGCGGCGCACCCTGACGGTGCCGTGGCAGCGCATTCGCGATGAGCTCGAACGGGCAGAGGCGCACGACGTGATCGCCGCATGTCTGCGCGCCCCCTTCACCGACACGGGCAACGTACCGGACGGCGCCGTCGACCTCCTGCTGCGGCTGTTCGACAGCAGGGAACAACTGAAATACCAGGCCAACCGGCTGGCGAAGAAACTCGGCTTCCACATGACCACCGAGGAGCCGGATACGGCCGTGCTCCCGCTGGAAGAGGAACTGGCCGCCCTTTTGTTCACCGAAGGACGTGCGCTCGCCACCTTGGCCGAGTTGCTCACCGACGTGGTGGGGGAGGAACGCCGGAAGACACTCGACCGGCTGGTGGCGCTCGGGCGGACGCAGGAGGGCGTCCGCCTCCTGTCCGTCGGGGAGCATCACAGACTCCTCGCGCTGCTGACACCCGTCAACGCCGCCCACCCCCGCCTCCTGTGCCAGGCAGCCCGCCACGTACTGCAGTTGGCCCACCGTCTGCCCGAATGGGTCTACGACGGCGCCGTGCCGGAGGCGCGACTGGCGGCCGCCGTCGCCGATCTCGACCAGGACAGCGCGGACATGATGCCGCCTTTGCTGCGGCTGGCCGTCTTCCTGTCCGCCGCCGTCGCCGACAAGGAGCTCAGGAAGGAGCTGGACGCCTGGTGCGACGACGTCGGCCGGCGTCTGGGCCGCGACCGGTCCCTCTTGACGGATTGCCGTGCGCAGGCTTCTTCGTGGGTCAAGTCGAGGCGTCGGCCGTTGACGCGGATCGTCGTCGACCTGTCCCGCAACGACGCGGACTGCCAGCGGTACACCTGTCACATCTGGCGGGTGCGCGAGGGCCGGGCACCGCAGGAGGCGGGCATCTCGGCCGGGCCGTACACGGCGGAGGAGATCGGACGGGAGATCCATGGGCTGGCCGGGGAACACGGCAACGGAGGCGACGAGCCCGCTCCCTGGATCGACGTGGTGGTCGCAAGAGAGCATCTCGACGTGCCCGTCGACGGCTGGACGGCCTCGACCCTGCTGGACGAGCTCGCCGCGCTCGGGATCTCGTCCTCGGACGCGGACGACAGCCCCCTGGTACTGGGGGCGCAGTACCAGATGGCGTTGCGACTGCGCGAGTACTACAGCGAAACGGAAGCAGAGAACAAGCGCCGCCAGGTGCTCGCGCGGCGTTGGGCAGCCGGGCGCACGGGACCCCTCGTCATCAAGGAGGACACCAACCTGCTCGTGCTGTTGCGGGCGATGACGGCCGAGTACAGCGACGTGTCGTGGACCGTTCTGCATGGTGGGCCGCTGCACCGCGAGAAGCTCCTGGCGATCTGCCTGGCCCACGGGGTCCCCGTGGTGCTCTGGGACCGCGAGGCCGCGCACGCGGAACAGGCGCAGCGGCTCGACGAGATCGTCGGCAGCGTGGCGTTGCCCGATCTGCCGGAGGCGGTCCGCAGATTCCGGGAAGAGGTGTACTACGGGGTCAGGACGGCCGCCGCACGCCCCGCCATGGTCTGGGACGACCCCGGCATGGCGCTCCCCATGCCGCCCGACTACGGGGATCCCCCCGACGCTCTGACGAACTCCGGAAGGATGGCTGCCAGATGACTGCGAAGGACCTCGACGACAGCTGGCGGCTGTTCCGGGGCGACGGCCGGGTACGCGAGGTGGATCTCCCCGCGGCACCGCCATGGCGCCGGTTCGGCGGTGCCCCGCCAGGGGCGGGCCGACGGAGCGAGCGCCCGTATCTCATCGGGTCCGACGAGGCGGACGTGGTCAGCGCGGCCCTGTTGCTGCGGCGGCCCCTCCTGGTCACGGGGCAGCCAGGGACGGGCAAGTCGTCGATGGCGCACGCCGTCGCCCACGAGCTGGGTCTGGGCCGGGTACTGCACTGGCCGGTCAACAGCCGCACCACGCTGCAGGACGGCCTCTACCACTACGACGCCATCGGCAGGTTGCGCGAGGCGAGCCTGCGGCGTGACCGGGACGGCGAGCAGGGCCCGGTGCGCGAGGAGCCGGACATCGGCTCCTACATCCGCCTCGGACCACTGGGGACGGCGCTGCTCCCGGGGGCCCGGCCGCGGGTTCTGCTGATCGACGAACTCGACAAGGGCGACATCGATCTGCCCAACGACCTGCTCACCATATTCGAGGACGGCGAGTTCGAGATCCCCGAGCTGGCCCGGCTGACCGGGGAGCAGGACCGTGCCCGGGTGGTGACCGCGGACCCAGGAGGCCGGGCGGACGTCGAGCGCGGCTGGGTGCGCTGCGAGGAGTTCCCGGTCGTCGTCATCACCAGCAACGGCGAACGCGACTTCCCGCCGGCGTTCCTGCGCCGCTGCGTCCGTCTCGATCTGCCCGAGCCGGACGAGGAGCGCCTGCGGGCGATCGTACGGGCCCACCTGGGTGGCGGCGCCGGGTCCGAGGAAGAGGGCCTCGAGGGGGTCGACGAGCTCGTGCGCGCGTTCCTGGCCCGGCGCGCGAGCGGCGAGCTGGCCACGGACCAGTTGCTCAACGCCGTGTTCCTGCGCCTCGGCGGTGTCGGCCTGGATTCCGACGGTCTCCTGGACGCCGTGCTGCATCGCCTCGCTGGGACGGTGTAGCAGAGCATGTTCGAGCGGGTCCTGAAGGCCTTGGCGGACTGCGGAGTGGGTCTGTCGAGCGAGGAGTTCCTCGACGCCCTCTGGCTGGCCACCCGGCTGCCACCGGGCCCCGCCGGCCCGCTGGCGCGGATGGAGCGGACGTCCGGGGCACTGTCGGACGACGGCCTCCAGGCGGGCGACCAGGGCGACTCGGCGGACGCCGGTGGCCCGGCCACGTACGCCCGGCCGGCCGGCCCGTTCCGGCGGCCCCGGCGCGGTAGGGGCGCCCTGCGCGGCGGCGCGGCCCCCGCTCCGGAGCCCGACCGCACCTTCGCCGTGCCCCCGGCCGCCCCGGCCGTATCGGTCCGGCCTCCCGGCGAAAAGGCGCTCGGCGCGGCGGAACTCGCCCTCGGCCGTGCGCTGCGCCCGCTCCGTCTGCACCGGCCGGACCCGCACCGCGCCGAGCTGGACATTCCCCGAACCGTGGCGGCCATGGCCGAGACCGGGCTCCCCGACATCGTGCTGCGCCCGGCCGAGGGGCATGGGCTGGACCTCGCGATCCTGGTGGACGACGGAGTGTCCATGCTGCCCTGGCAGCGCCTGGCCACCGAGGTACGACTCCTCATGGAACGCAGCGGCGCGTTCCGCTTCGTCCACACCTTCAGCCTGGACACCCGGAGCCCGGAGGGACCGCTGCTGGGCTACCGCCCCTTCGGCACGGCTCCCGCCACGCTCCCGCCCTCCGCCGTCGCCGACCCCTCGGGCCGCACACTGCTGATCGTGGTCAGCGACGGCGTGGGCCGGGCGTGGCGCGACGGACGCATGCACGATCTGCTCGACCGGCTGGCCAGGGTGAGCCCGATCGCCGTGCTGCACACGCTTCCCCGGCGGATGTGGGCCGGCACCGGCATCCGGGCGGAGCACTGGCGGGTGACCACGCGCCGCGCGGCGGCGGCCAACGCGACCTGGCGCGTCACGGATCCGGTGCTGCCACCCGACCTACGGCCCTTCGACGGCACACCCGTCCCCGTCCTCGTCCCCACCCCCGACGCGGTGGCTGCGTGGACCCGCCTGGTCGGCTCGGCGGGCACCAGCGCGCTGCTGCCCCTGCTGGCGCCCGCGCCCCGGCGCACCCCGTCCGACGCGCCGAGCGCCGCGCCGACTCGCCCACACCAGGAGCCGTACGCCGAGGTGCTGCGGTTCCGCTCCTTCGCGTCGACGGAGGCCTACCGACTCGCGGCGCACCTGGCGGCGGTCGCGCCCCTGCCGGTGCCCGCGATGCAGCTCGTACGGCAGGCACTGGGCGCGTCGGTGGACTCGGGCCACCTCGCGGAGGTCTTCCTCAGCGGCCTGCTCCGCCGTGTCGGCGACATCGAGCGGCCACCACAGCAGTGGCAGTTCGACTTCGCCGAAGGGACGCGCCGGATCCTCCTCGGCGTGATCCCGCCGCCCGAACTCGTACGGACCACCCGCGCGATCTCCAGCCGCCTGGCCGAGCTGAGCGGTACCGCGCCCAGCTTCCTCGCCTGGCTGCCCCACCCGGACGGCCAGGACCACATCGACACCGGTCAACGGGCTCTCAGCTGGGTGGACGAGCGGGTCATGCGCCGACTGGGCGTTCCGCTGCCGGACGCCCCGACACCCGCGGTCGCGCCGCCGCCGTACGACCTCGCGATCCGGACGCCCCACTCGCCGCCGACGCCGCCCGGCATGGCGGCGAAGGAGATGCTGATCCCGTGGGCCGCCGGGGAGGAAGCGGACCTGAAGCTCAAGACGGCCCAGGCGCTGAGGGCAGCCGGTCTGACACCGAGCGACGTGGCAGCGAAGATCGTCTTCATCGCGCCGCCGGGACCGCAGGCCCTGCCGGCGTACACCGCGGTGGCCGGATTCACCCACCGGTGGGTGGACGCCTACGCCGATGGCAGCCCGCTCGACATGGCCGGCCTGCAGCTCTTCACCGAGCGCATCGGTGAGGTGGCGCGGCCGTCCACGTTCCTGGTCTGGGCCCAGGCGGGCGGACCACCCGCGGACGGCATGCCCACCGTGCCCTTCGCCGTCGACCCGGACGGGCAGCTGGACGAGACCTCGGTACGGGCGGTGCGCTACGCGGCACGGCTGCGCATGGTTCCACCGGACTCGGCGTCGGCCGCCCTGACCATGCTGGCCAGGATCGCGGCCCTGCGGACCAGGGGAGACACCGCGTGGCGTCTGCCGGTGCTGTCCACCGGAACGGAGCCGCCTCCGGCCGGCAAGTCCACTGAAGGACAGGGCGTCGACCTGGAGTTGATCAGGCAGACAGCGGACCGGTACCGCAAGGAGGCCGTGAAAGGCGGTGAGACGACGGAGGTGGTGCCGGTGCCCCCGGTATCGCCGCTCAACCGGCGCATCGCGGAGGCGAACGCGGCGGACCCTGCGGCAGTGCTGCGCCGGCTCGGCGTCACGTCGGAGGACGGGGTGCGGTGGACCTGCCCCCTTGACCGGGGCGACCACGGGGACGCCGTCCTGACGGTCGCCTCCCGTCCGCAGGTCTCCTGCAAACACTGTTACCCGCGCGCGGTCGGGCTGGTGCGCCTCGTCGTGGACACCTTGTCCCTGACCCCGGACGAGGCGGCCGCGTTCATTCTGAACGACTCCGGTGACCGTTTCCCGGCACCCGGTATGGCGGTGACCGCGCGTGTCACCGGCCGGACGCCGGAAGCGTATCGCTGCACCGTCCACGATCCCGTCACCGGGCAGGCGCACGAAGCGATCCTGCCGGCACACGCATTCCGGGAGCTCCACAGGGACCGGCCGCTCTCGCGCCTGAGGAAGGGGGACCGCGTGGTCGCGCTGGTCCTCGAGCCGTCGGCCGACGGCCTGGTTCTCTCCCTCACCGCCGCGGACCTGGTGGAGCGTGTCCTGGTCGGCTTCGTGCCCGAGCTGACGACCGGCGAGGTGGTGATCACGGGGATCGCCCGGGTCGCCGGAGCACTGACGAAGATCGCCGCCGCACCCACCAGGCCGGCGAACACCGTCAGGGGAGCGTTCGTGGGAAGGGACGCCGAGCGGATCAGGGGCGCCCAGCGCCTGCTGTCAGGGGGGACGACCAACGAAAAGTTCGAGGTCATCGCCTACTCCAGCGATCAGCGCGTCCTCCTGGTCAACGCACTCGTCTACGCGGAGCCGACGGGGATCCTCATCGACCGGCAGCGAGCAGTCGTCGCCGTCCCGCACCATCAGGTCCGCAGTGCCATCGGACGAGGTGGCCTGAACGCTCAGCTCGCCGGACAGCTCACGGGCCTGTACGTCAAGATCGTTCCTGCGGGAACCGACCTCAGGCTTGAGCTCGACTAGGCGTCCGGGGCCGGTGGTGCCGTACGCTCCCCGAACGCCTCCAGAATGCGTTCCGCCGCCAGTGTCGCCGTCAACCGGCCCTCCCTGACCTGGCGTTCGAGGCCCGGGGCGGCCTCGCGTACCGCCGGAGCCCGCCGCAGGCGGTCCAGCAGTTCGTCCTGGACCATCGCCCAGGTCCAGCGGACCTGCTGATCGCGGCGCTTGGCGGCCAGCCGGCCGGTGGAGTCCAGCAAGGTCCTGTGCTGTTCCAGCCGTTCCCACACCGTGTCCAGACCGCTCGACTCCCGGGCGCTGCAACTCAGCACCGGCGGGGTCCAGAAGGCGTCCTTGCCGTGCATCAGGCGCAGCGCGCCCGCCAGTTCGCGGGCGGCGGCCTTCGCGTCGCGCTCGTGCGGGCCGTCCGCCTTGTTGACGGCGATCACGTCGGCCAGCTCCAGGACGCCCTTCTTGATGCCCTGCAGCTGGTCGCCGGTGCGGGCCAAGGTCAACAGCAGGAAGGTGTCGACCATCTCGGCCACCGTGGTCTCCGACTGGCCGACGCCGACGGTCTCCACGAGGATCACGTCGTAGCCCGCCGCCTCCATCACCACCATCGACTCCCGGGTGGCCTTCGCGACCCCGCCCAGCGTGCCCGCGCTGGGGGAGGGGCGGACGAAGGCGTTCGGGTCGACGGCCAGGCGCTCCATCCTCGTCTTGTCGCCGAGGATGGAGCCGCCGGTGCGGGTGGAGGAGGGGTCGACGGCGAGGACCGCGACCCGGTGGCCCAGCGAGGTCAGCAGCGAGCCGAACGCGTCGATGAACGTCGACTTGCCCACGCCCGGCACCCCGCTGATGCCGATCCGCCGCGCCCGGCCGCTGTGCGGAAGGAGCTGTGTGAGCAACTCCTGTGCCGACGACCGGTGCGCAGGGCGAGTGGATTCCACGAGCGTGATCGCACGGGCCACGATCGCTCGCTTCCCGTCCAGCACGCCCTTCACATATGCGTCGAGATCGATCGATGCCACCCCGGGAGCCCCCGCTACAGCTCGTGGCCGAGGTCGGCCGACAGCCGCTTGACCAGTTCGTACGCCGCGTCCGGGATCACCGTCCCGGGCAGGAACACCTCTGCCGCGCCCATCTCCCGCAGCGTCGGCACGTCCTGCGGCGGGATCACCCCGCCGACCACGATCATGATGTCCTCGCGGCCCTCCTCGGCGAGCTTCTCGCGCAGCGCCGGGACCAGGGTGAGGTGACCCGCGGCCAGCGAGTTCACGCCGACCACGTGGACGTCCGCCTCGACCGCCTGCCGGGCGACCTCCTCCGGGGTCTGGAACAGCGGGCCGACGTCGACGTCGAAGCCGAGGTCGGCGAACGCGGTCGCGACCACCTTCTGGCCGCGGTCGTGGCCGTCCTGGCCCATCTTGGCGACCAGGATGCGCGGGCGGCGCCCCTCGGCCTCCTCGAAGGCGTCCACCAGGGCACGGGTGCGGTCCACGGACGGGGACTGGCCGGTCTCGTTGCGGTACACACCGGAGATCGTACGGATCTGGCTCGCGTGCCGGCCGTACACCTTCTCCAGGGCGTCGGAGATCTCACCGACCGTCGCCTTGGCGCGGGCCGCGTGGACGGCCAGCTCCAGCAGGTTCTCCTTGCCGTCGGCGGCCCGGGTGAGCGCGTCCAGGGCGTCCTGGCAGGCCTGTTCGTCCCGCTCCGCGCGCAGCCGCCGCAGCTTGTCGATCTGCTGGGCGCGTACGGCGGAGTTGTCGACCTTGAGGACCTCGATCGCCTCGTCGTTCTCCACGCGGTACTTGTTCACGCCGATCACCGGCTGACGGCCCGAGTCGATCCGCGCCTGCGTCCGCGCCGCGGCCTCCTCCACACGCAGCTTCGGGATGCCCGCGTCGATGGCCTGCGCCATGCCGCCCGCCTGCTCGACCTCCTGGATGTGTGCCCAGGCCTTGCGCGCGAGGTCGTACGTCAGCCGCTCCACGTACGCGCTGCCGCCCCACGGGTCGATGACCCGGGTGGTGCCCGACTCCTGCTGGATGAGCAGCTGGGTGTTGCGGGCGATGCGCGCCGAGAAGTCCGTCGGCAGCGCCAGGGCCTCGTCGAGGGCGTTGGTGTGCAGCGACTGGGTGTGGCCCTGGGTCGCCGCCATCGCCTCCACGGCCGTACGCGTGACGTTGTTGAACACGTCCTGCGCGGTCAGCGACCAGCCCGAGGTCTGCGAATGGGTGCGCAGGGAGAGGGACTTGGCGTTCTTCGGCTCGAACTGGCCGACCAGCTTGGCCCACAGCAGCCTGGCCGCCCGCAGCTTGGCGATCTCCATGAAGAAGTTCATGCCGATCGCCCAGAAGAAGGACAGCCGAGGGGCGAACGCGTCCACGTCCAGGCCCGCCTCGCGGCCCGCGCGGAGGTACTCCACGCCGTCCGCGAGCGTGTACGCCAGCTCCAGGTCGGCCGTCGCGCCCGCCTCCTGGATGTGGTAGCCGGAGATGGAGATCGAGTTGTAGCGCGGCATCCGCTGCGACGTGTACGCGAAGATGTCGGAGATGATCCGCATCGACGGCTTCGGCGGATAGATGTAGGTGTTGCGGACCATGAACTCCTTGAGGATGTCGTTCTGGATGGTCCCGGCCAGCTTCTCGGGCGGTACGCCCTGTTCCTCCGCCGCCACGATGTACAGCGCGAGCACCGGCAGCACGGCGCCGTTCATCGTCATCGACACGGACATCCTGTCCAGCGGGATGCCGTCGAAGAGCTGCCGCATGTCGTAGATGGAGTCGATGGCCACGCCCGCCATGCCGACGTCACCGGTCACCCGCGGGTGGTCGCTGTCGTACCCCCGGTGCGTGGGCAGGTCGAAGGCGACCGACAGGCCCTTTTGGCCGGCCGCCAGGTTGCGCCGGTAGAAGGCGTTGGACTCCTCGGCGGTGGAGAAGCCCGCGTACTGGCGGATCGTCCAGGGCTGGTTGACGTACATCGTCGGGTAGGGGCCGCGCAGGTACGGCGCGATACCCGGGTAGGTGCCCAGGAAGTCCAGGCCCTCCAGGTCACGGCCGGTGTACAGCGGCTTGACCCCGATGCCCTCCGGGGTCTCCCACAGCGGTTCTTCGCCGCCGGTGGCCCGTTGGACGGCCGCACGCCACTGATCGGCACTGCCGTCGGCGACCGGCGTCCCCAGCTCGATGCCGGAGAAGTCGGGGATTCCCATCAGGACACTCCCATGCGGTCGAGGGTCGCGGACAGGACGTCGATGGCGTCGCAGCCCGCGAAGACGTAACTGTCGATGCCGGCGTACTCGCCCCGGCCCGCCAGGAACACATGCCGGGCCCCGGACGCCCTGAGCGACTCGGCGGCCTGCTCGGCCTGTTCGGCGTACAGGGCGTCGCTGGAGCACAGCACGGCCTCGGTGGCGCCGCTGTCCTCGAAGGTGCCCTCGGTGACCGGCTCGATGCCGCCCGCCTGGAAGAGGTTGGCGGCGAAGGTGGCCCGCGCGGTGTACGCGGCGGCCGAACCGATGGTCGCCAGGAAGATCCGGGGGCGGGCGCCGGTCGCGGCCAGGTGGGCGTCGGAGCGGGCGCGCAGTTCCTCGTACGCCTCGTCGCGGCGCACCCGCGGCAGACCGCCGGACGGCGGCTCGGGCGCGGGCTCGCGCTCCACGGGCTTCTCGGCGAGCAGCGGGAACTCGCTGACGCCGGTGATGGGTTCGCGCCGCTTGGCGAGCTTCTTGGAGCGCTCCGCCCAGGTCGTCGCGAGGTCGGTGCGCAGCCGGCCGGAGCGCAGCACGGCCGCCTGGCCGCCGTCGCGCTCGATGGTACGGAAGAACTCCCAGGCGGCCTGGGCGAGTTGGTCGGTCAGCTGCTCGACGTACCAGGAGCCGCCCGCCGGGTCGATGACCCGGGCCAGGTGGGACTCCTCGATGAGGATCG
Organism: Streptomyces puniciscabiei; assembly: GCF_006715785.1. NCBI lineage: Bacteria > Bacillati > Actinomycetota > Actinomycetes > Kitasatosporales > Streptomycetaceae > Streptomyces > Streptomyces puniciscabiei. The sequence continues at coordinate 955,658 of NZ_VFNX01000001.1, read as the reverse complement.
TGGAGGTGTTGCGGGCGATCCGGCGGGCGAAGGCGTCGGGCAGGCCGAGCGTGTGGTCGAACGGCAGGACGGTCACGGAGTCGGCGCCGCCGACCCCGGCGGCGAGCGTGGCGACCGTCGTGCGGAGCATGTTCACCCACGGGTCGCGCCGGGTCATCATCACCGGCGAGGTGACCACGTGCTGCAGCTGTGCGCCCGGGGCCCCGCAGACCTCGGCGACCCGGGCCCACAGCCGGCGTGCGGCGCGCAGCTTGGCGATGGTGAGGAACTGGTCGGCGGTGGCCGCGTAGCGGAACTCCAGCTGCCCGGCGGCCCGTTCGACGTCGAGGCCCGCCTCGGTGAGCTCCCGCAGATACGCCACACCGGTGGCGAGCGAGGCGCCCAGCTCCTGCGCGGCCGAGCCGCCCGCCTCGTGGTACGGCAGCGCGTCCACGGTGAGGGCGCGCAGGCCGGGGTACCGCTCGGCGCAGCGGGCGGCCAGGGCGGCGTACGGCGCGAAGTCCAGCGGGGTGCCGGTGCGGGCCTCGTACCCGAGCGGGTCGCCGCCCAGATTGCCGCGTACGGCCTTGGCGTCGACGCCGTTGTCCGCGCACAGCCCCAGCAGCGCCTCGGCGGCCCGCTCGGTGTCCCGGCCGGCGTCCAGCACGACCGGCGCCAGGTCGAGGTACACCCCCTCCAGCGCCCGGCCCAGCCCGTCGAGCGGAATGCCGCCCTCGCCCAGCACGAGCCACAGCGAGGTGCCGCCGTTCTCCAGGTCGGCCAGCACGGCGTCTTCGGTGAGGGCGGAGTGCCGCTGCCGTACGTCCCAGCCGCCGGCGGTGTTGCCCTCGGGCCGGCTGCCGCGCACGTACGGCGCGAAGCCGGGCAGGCCGGGGTCGGGCGCGGCGTCGCGCGCGGTGTACAGGGGCCGGGTGCGCAGCCCGTCCTCCAGCGTCGTGGACAGAGCGTCCTCAGCTGCCGCGCCCGAGACTTCCTTGCCCGACTTGCGCAGCACACCTTCGACCAGGCGTTGCCACTGCTCGTGCGTCGCGTCAGGGAACTCGGCGGCCAGTGAGAGCCCGTCGTCAGGCAGGACCGTCATGGCTCGGATGCTAGGGCAGCACGCTCAAGTGAGAGTAAATCAGGGGCTGTGAGGTTTCTCCCCTTGTGCTTGTGACCCGCGTCGCTCAGCCGTCGGAGGGCTGCTCGCCCGGCTCCGGCAGATCCGGTACGAGGGCGCACATGGCCGCGCGCTGGTCGGGGCCCATGGCATCGGCGAGGGCCTGCCGGACGGTCCCGGCGAGCAGGGCGGAGGTCTGGCTCAGCAGCTCGCGCGCCTTGGCGGTGAGGGCGACCTGTACCCCGCGCTTGTCGCCGCAGACGGACGTGCGGGCGACCAGACCGGCCCGCTGCAGGCAGGCGATCTGGTAGGTGAGCCGGGTCTTGGGACGACCGAGGAGGTCGGCGACCTGGGTCATGCGCAGTCCGGTGCGGGGCTGTTCCGCGAGCAGGCAGAGGATCAGGAACTCGTCGTGGGAGACGTCGAGGTTCTCCTTCACCACCGAGCGCAGCCGCTGCTCCACGGCGCCCGTGGCGGCCAGCAGGAGCATCCAGGCGCGCAGCTCCGCGGGCAGCAGGCCGCCTGCTGAGGCGGGACATTCGAGCTGGTCGGCGGGGTGCGCGTCGGAGGCGGACATGGGTCGAGTCTACCTGTTGTCCAATTTTGGACGAGGGTCTCATCCAATTTTGGACCAACAGGTTGTTCAATTTTGGATGACGCGCTAGCGTGGCGCCAGTCATCCAAATTTGAACCAATCAACTCCGGAGTACGACCATGACCGTCGCCGTACAGACAGGCACCTGGCAGCTCGACCCGGCCGCGTCCACCGTGGGAGTGCGGCACAGGACCATGTGGGGGCTCGTCACCGTGAAGGGCTCGTTCGCCGCCGTCACCGGCGCGGGCGAGGTGCACGCCGACGGCTCGGCCACCGGCACCGTCACCCTGGAGGCGGCCTCCCTGGACACCGGGCACGCCAAGCGGGACACCCACCTGCGCTCGGCCGACTTCTTCGACGCCGACCAGCACCCCGAGATCACCTTCGCCGTCCGCGGCGCCGACCGCCTCGACGGCGACGGCGTCCGGGTCACCGGTCAGCTGACCGTGCGCGGCATCAGCAGGCCGGTGACCTTCACCGCGCGCCTGGCCGAGGCCAGCGCCGAGGCGCTCACCCTGGACGCCGAGTTCACCGTGGACCGGGACCAGTTCGGCATGGGCTGGAACCAGCTGGGCATGATGCGCGGGCTCACCAGGGTGACGGCGAAGCTGCGCTTCACGCGGTCGCAGGCGTGAGCGGGCGGGTCAGCCCTTCGGCGTCCCGCCCTTGCCGCTTCCGTCTTTGCCGCTTCTGTCCTTGACGCCCAGCTCGGCCCGGCTCACGTCCTTGGTGGAGAGCGTCTGCGGGGTCGCCGTGAAGGCGCGCAGCCGCAGGTGCGTGTACTTCGTCGTGGGCACCGGGAAACCGTTCTTGGGCGCCCGCAGCTCGACGGTCGCCGTGGTGTGCGCGGGGATCGTGGCCGGGCCGTGCGCCAGGGACCAGTACCGGTTCATGCCCTGGCCCGTGGTGAGCATGTAGTGCGGGGTCAGCGCGTCGTCGCTCGTGTTGGCCACCCGCACCGTCATCGTGGACACCGTGTGCGCCGAGGAGTGCCGGACCGCCGTGATGTCCATCCGCAGCGGCGGCCTGCCCGTCACCGCGAGGGTCGCGCTCACCAGCGCGGGCGTGATCAGCAGGACGACCGCGGCGGCCAGGGCCGGCCGGCGGCGCGGACCGGTCAGCCACCGGGGCCGCGGCTGCCACGCCTTCCTGAACTCCGACAGGGGCACGGTGATCGCCGCCGCCAGCCACAGCGGGGTGTACATCAGGTAGTAGCCGTCCTGGGACCGGGTCGCCAGGTAGAAGGCGCACCAGGGCAGCACGGTCGCGGCCGGGCCCAGCCGCCGTACGAACAGCACGAACAGCGCCAGCAGGGCCGCGGCGAGGAGCATGCTCGCGTGGCTGTACCAGTCCAGCCGGTCGCTGCCGTGGGTGAAGTACAGGGAGACGTCGACCAGGCCCTGGCCGTGCAGCACCGCGCCCTGGGTCAGCGGGAGGGCGATGCCCTCGAACCACGGGCCCGGCTCGCTCACCGCGAAGTAAGCGTTGATCAGCAACCAGGTAAGGACCGCGATCCCCGCGATCCGCAGCACCACCCGCGCGGCCTGCCGCCCGCCGAGCTCACCGCGGCGCACGGCGTAGATCCCCGCCAGCAGGAACGGGGTGACGAACCAGGGAAGCTGCTGTGCCGCGCACGCGGCCCCGATGCACGCGGCCCGCGCGATCCCGGACGCGCCCAGCCGGCCCCCGGCGCCCAACCGCGGCCAGCGCACCACCACCGGCACCAGCAGGACCAGGCCGACGATCGCCGGGTAGCCCTGACGGGCGTACATCGGCAGGAAGCTGAAGCCCAGGCAGACCATCGTGGCCGCCGACCGCCACGGCGTCGGCAGCAGCCGCCACAGCACCACGGTGCCCACGATCAGTACGACCGTCACCGCGAGCGTGGCCGGTGCCCCGGCGTGGCCGAGCCACAGGAAGGGCGCGGTGAGCAGCGGAGTCAGCGGGGGATAGCCGTAGGTGAAGTCGTAACCGCCGGTCGTCGTCGCCGTCAGGGCGACGCCCTTGAGGTGGAAGAGCCACGGCCACGGCTGGTCGTAGACCTGGTGGCCGCCGACGATCTGCTTCGCCGCCTGTGTGGTCAGGACCGCCTCGTCGCCGCCCGCGTGGTTCAGCGCCCAGGCGCACAGGGTGAGCGCGATCGCGGTCACCAGCACCACGGCGTCGAGCCGGGCCAGCGAACGCGCGCGGCGGACCGTCAGCGTGAGCACGCCGGTCACCAGGATCGAGGCGTAGCAGACCGAGATGACCCCCGCGAGGACCAGCTTGTGCGTGGCCGCCTGCGTCCACACCGAGCGCGTGCCGATGAACAGGCTGACGTCGGCGAGCAGCGTCAGCACGCGGTGCCACTGCGCGGGCGGCTCGTGGAGCTCCGCGCGGGCGACCGGTACGGCGGACACCGCCGACTGCGTCCGCCGGCCGGCTGTCACCTGCTGTGTTTCTGCCAAGTGCACGGGACCGGACGCTATCGGGGGCGAATGAGCGACATGTGGCCAGGGGTAAAGAGAACGGTATGAGAGAGGTAAGAAGCGGGCGTATTCGTACATGTGCCCCCAGGTAGCTTCGGGTGCTGTGGGGGCGGACCGGTCGCGCAGTGTGTCGTTGTTGGGCCGAACGGGTGACTTGGCGTAAGAATTGGCTGGTGCAGGCATCGAGTGCGAGTCAGGTCGGGGGGAGCCGGTGAGCCGTTACGACGTCACCGATGAACAGTGGGAGGGGCTCGCCCAGGTCGTGCCGCTGCGGGGCCGGGACGCCTGGCCGTCCGCGGTGAACCACCGCTCGCTGCCGGACGCCGAGACCGAGACGCGGCGCCGGTTCGTCGTCCTGCGCGTCAACGTCTTCGCCGACGCCCGGGAAGTCGCCGAGACCCTGATGGCCGGCGCGCCGGTCCTCCTCGACCTCACCGGCGCGGAGACCGAGGTGGCCAAGCGCGTCCTCGACTTCAGCACCGGCGTCGTCTTCGGCCTGGGCAGCGGGATGCACCGCGTCGACCGCAACGTGTTCCTCCTCACCCCGCCCGGCACCGAGGTCAGCGGGCTGATGGAGGGCGTGGGGGTGTCGGGGGGCTGACCGCTGACTCCGGGGGCTGGGCGGATGCCTCCGGCGACTGAGCGATGGCCTCCGGCGGTCTGCGGGGTACTCGCGGCAGCCGAGATCGCGGTCTGCGGCATCGGCCTGGGTGGTGGGTTCCACGCGGCCTCGCGTGCCCCAGCCGTCGGCTGCGACGGTGATGTGCGGTCGCTGTGCGTGGCGGCGGGCGGTGCGCGTCGGCCGGCAGCGGGGCATGTCCGATGCCCCCGAGCCGGGCCGCCCTTTCGTCCCTGGAACCTCTCGTCCCACGGCGGCCCCCAGCCGTCCGTCCCCGGCGGCAGCCCTCCACCGGAGAAGCGAGCCGATGCCCCGGAAGGCCGCCCACGGCCGAGGAGGGCCGCGCGGGGAAGAGCGAGGCCGCGTGCCAGGTGGCCGTTGTCACTCGTCCGAGTGCCCTCTCGTCGCCTGCAGGGCTGCCGCACCGCCCGATCGTAGGAAGGTCGCGGCAGGAAACGGTTCGGCAGGGAGGGGGAGCCCTACGGTCCGGGCATGGCCGTGCCTTCCGTGTCCGCTGAGCCGTCTGCTGAGCCGCCCACCACCGATGTGTCCGCCGGGGTCGTTCCGGCGCAGTCCCGGCGGGGCCCCGACGTGCGTGCCCGGATCACCGAGTTGCGGCTGTCGGCCTTCGCCGGGCATCGGCGGGCCGGGTTCCCGCTGGGGGCGGTCACCTTGTTCGCCGGGCCCAGCGGAGCGGGGAAGACGACCGCGCTCACGGCGTACGAGGCGCTGGCCCGGCTCGGTGGTGGAGCCTCGCTCTTCGAGGTGTTCCCGGACCCGGTGGCCTGTGTGCCGCAGCGGGCCCGCCCCGACGCCGGAGGGCGCCGCGGCTTCCGGATCGGCTGTACGGCCGACGGCGCCGAGGGACCGGTCCGGCTCGACGTCGCCGTACAGGCCGAACCGGACCTCAGGATCGTGGGCGAGCGGCTGACCGCGGGCGGAGTCGTCCTGCTGGAGACCGCGCTGCGCGACCCCGGCCGCCGTACCGTGCAGGCCGCCTGGCACACCGCGGGCTCTGCCCCGGTGACCCGCGCCCCGCTCCCCGACGACCGCCTCGGCACCGCCCTGCTGCCGCTGCGCGTGGCCGGCAAGACCGACGGGCAGCGCCAGGTGCTCGCCGCGGCCGAGCAGATGGTGGTCGCCCTGCGCTCGGTCTTCCCCTGCGACCCCCGCCCCGAGTACATGCGCGCCCCCGTGCCCACCGGCTCCGGCCGGCTGCTGTCCGGCTGCGACAACCTCGCCGACGTGCTGTGGCGCACCCGCGCGGAGTGCGGCCGTCGGCACGGCCGGCTGGTCGACGCCCTGCGCGCGGGCTGCGCGGGTCCGGTGACCGATCTCGTCGCGGAGCCGCTGCCGGACGGCACGGTACGGGCGCTGCTCGACCGCGGCGACGGCCTGCGCACCGAACTGGCCCGGCTCGGCGACGGCGAACTGCGCTATCTCGCGCTGGCGCTGGTGCTGCTGACCGGTCCCGGCGTCCTGGACGTGGACACCCCGGGCGAGGTGCCGGACGCCCTGTGCACCCTCACTGTCCTCGCCGACGGCTTCGACCGCGGCCTCGACCCCAACCAGCGCCGGGAGCTGCTGCGGACGGCCGTCCGGATGGGCGAGCGCGGACACATCCGCTGCGTGGGCGCGGTCAGTGACGCCTCCTGGGCGGCCGGGACCGAGGGCGTCACAGTGGTACACCTGGACGCGTGACGGAACCTCTCGACCTGGCCCGGCTCCAGCGCAGGCTCGCCGCGTTCGCGGCCGCGCGCCACTGGCAGCCCTACCACACCCCCAAGAACCTCGTCGCCGCGCTCAGCGTGGAGGCCTCCGAACTGGTCGAGATTTTCCAGTGGTTGACGCCGGAGGAGTCCGCACGGGTGATGGACGACCCGGACACCGCGCACCGGGTGACCGACGAGGTCGCCGATGTCCTGGCGTATCTGCTGCAGTTCTGCGACGTCCTCGGTATCGATCCGCTCGCCGCGCTGGCCGCCAAGATCGACCGTAACGAACACCGCTTCCCGGCACCGGGGGCGCAGAGCGCGCCCGAGCGCCCTCACCCGCCGGAGGGATGAACTCCGCTATTACTCTCCGGAGTTGAACCACCTGTCGAATCCGAATTGTTGTCCACAGATTTCCGTCCACCTCTGGCTTTTCGCCTCAAGCACCTTCACTCTGGGTAGTGGACAAGGGAGTTCGAGAGGGCGCGCGAGGAAGCGCGCGGAAGGACGGGGGCGACTCATGGACGCGATACGGCTCATCCTCACGAGCAGGCGTGCGCTGGCGTGCGGCGCCGACGCGGCAGAGATCATGGCGGAGGTGTGGCAGGCGCAGGCCCTGGCCCAGGCGATCGGCAGCCGGCTCGCGGTCTCCGGCCCGCCCGAGCTGCGCGGCGAGGCGCTCGGCCTGACCGAACTGGCGGGCCGGGGCTGCGGTGTCCTGGACCCGCCCGAACTCGATCTGGGCGCTCTGCGCGCCGCCCAGCTCACCGAGCTGGCCGACGCCCGTGAGACCCTCGTCTGCCTCGGGGGGCTGCTCGGCGAGGTCGGCATGGCCCTGGTCGGCCTGGCCAGCTCGGCCGCCGACGAGACGACGTACTGGCAGTGCATGGAGGCCATCGACGCGGCCGACGAGTCCCGCGACCGTGTCCTGGAGATGCTGCGCAAGCTGGCGGTGCGGGAGGAGACGTTACGGGAGGACGACGGCCCGAACAGCGACCAGCCCAGCCCGAACGGCAACCAGAGCAGCCCGTCCGGCGTGTGAGGGGAGCGCGCAGACCGGCCTCAGGCCAGGTCGGCCTCCTCGGCCGTGCCCCGGCAGGCCTGCAGATCCGCCAGCTCCGACAGATCCGCGTTCAACGCCGCCATCAGCTCTTCCATCTGCTCCAGCAACCCCTTCGGCCGACCGGTGGAGCCCACCGCGGAGCCAGGTTCTTCGGACATGTCGGCCTCCTCGGCACCGGCGCCGGACGGTCCGGCTCCGACCACCCAACGATCACCGGCGGGGCCGGTCACCGGCCCGCCTCGCGTCGACGCACCCGGCGAGATGATTTTCACCCGACCGGGGACGGCCGTGCCGGGCGGTACCCACGAGGTTGACGTGGTGGGCGGCGTGCAGGATGGATGTATGGACCTTCGAATCTTCACCGAGCCCCAGCAGGGGGCCACCTACGACACCTTGCTCACCGTGGCGAAGGCCACCGAGGACCTGGGCTTCGACGCCTTCTTCCGCTCCGACCACTACCTGCGCATGGGCAGCGGCGACGGCCTGCCCGGCCCCACGGACGCCTGGATCACGCTCGCCGGACTGGCCCGCGAGACCAGGCGCATCCGCCTCGGCACCCTGATGACGGCCGGCACCTTCCGGCTGCCCGGCGTGCTCGCCATCCAGGTCGCCCAGGTCGACCAGATGTCCGGCGGCCGGGTGGAACTCGGCCTCGGCGCGGGCTGGTTCGAGGAGGAGCACCGGGCGTACGGCATCCCGTTCCCCAAGGAGAAGTTCGCGCGGCTGGAGGAGCAGCTCGCGATCGTCACCGGGTTGTGGGCGACCGAGGCCGGCAAGACCTTCGACTTCCACGGCACGTACTACGACCTGACCGACTCGCCCGCGCTGCCCAAGCCGGCCCAGGGGAAGGTCCCGGTGCTCGTCGGCGGGCACGGAGCGACCCGTACGCCGCGGCTCGCAGCACGGTACGCCGACGAGTTCAACATCCCCTTCGCCGGCCTCGAGGACACCGCGCGGCAGTTCGGGCGGGTGCGGGCCGCCGCCGAGGAGGCCGGCCGCGGCGCGGACGCGCTGACCTACTCCAACGCGCTCGTGGCCTGCGTCGGCCGGGACGACCAGGAAGTCGCCCGCCGCGCCGCCGCGATCGGCCGCGAGGTCGACGAGCTGAAGGCCAACGGCCTGGCCGGCTCGCCGGCCGAGGTCGTCGACAAGATCGGCCGGTACGCCGAGATCGGCTCCCAGCGCATCTATCTGCAGATCCTCGACCTCCACGACCTGGACCACCTGGAGCTGATCTCCTCCCAGGTGCAGTCCCAGCTGTCGTGACGCCGTCGAGTGACACGGCGCAGGCCGGTGCCGCCGCCGTTCCCCTGAGTGGAGGCGCGCCGGATGCCGGACGAGACGGCCGCGCTGATCTGTGAGCGCACCCCCGGCTTCGCCACCTGGCAGGACGGGGGCCGGCTCCACATGAGTCTGCCCAGGGGCGGGGGCCGCCGCCGTGCGCCGTGGCGGCGGCCCCGTGCCCGGCTCAGCCGCTCTGCGCGAATCCGTAGTCGAGGATCTTCGCCGCGTCCTGGAAACGCTGGTCCGGCGAGGTGTCGGCGAGGATCGTGCCCACGACCGTCCGGCCGCCCCGGGTCGCCGCGAACACCAGGCAGGCCCCCGCCTCCGGCCCGGAGCCGGTCTTCACGCCGATCGCGCCCCGGTAGGTGTCGAGCAGCTTGTTGGTGTTCGTCCACGGGTCCATCGCGTGCGTGCCACCGCCGGGCCGGTAGGACTGCATGTCCTTGTACACCTTGGTCCCGACGACCTTCTTGAACGTCGCGTTCTTCAGCGCGACCCCGGCGAGCTTCGCCAGGTCGCGCGGCGAGGCGTAGTTGTTGCCGTTGGACACCCCGTCGAAGGAGTCGAAGTGGGTGTTGGTCAGGCCCAGTTCGCGCGCCTCGCCGTTCATCTTGGCGATGAACGACGTAGTCCGCGCCGCCGTCGTCGACCCCGTGCCATAGGTGTCCGCGAGCGCGTAGGCCGCGTCGCAGCCCGAGGGCAGCAGCAGCCCGTACAGCAGGTCGCTCACCTTCATCGAGTCGCCGAGGATCAGGTGGGCGCTCGAATAGCGCAGGTTCCCCGGGTTGGCGGGGTCGATGACGTAGTCGGTGTACTCCTTCTTGATCTTCACCTTCCTGCCGAGGTCGAGGTGCGGCTGCGACAGCACCACCAGCGCCGTCATGATCTTCGTCGTGGACCCGGTCCGCAGCCGTCCGTCCGGAGCCTTGCCGAACAGCGTCTTTCCGGTGGCCGGGTTCAGCGCGAACGCGCCCTGGGCCTGTACCTGCGGTGCCGTGGCGGCCTCGGCGGGCGCGGCCGCGAGGACCCCCGTACCGAGGACCGTACCCGCCAGTGCCGCGACGACGGCTCTCCTGCCGACGCGGACGTGGTGGCCGTGAGACATGGTTCCCCCTGCAGTCAGTGGTCGGTTGACGTTCGAGTCAGTGGTCAATGGTCAGTTGACGGTTGATCACTATGCCGTAACTGTGTACGTCCTGTGTCGGAAGTGTGGGCTCCGCCACAGCGTGATCGTCCCGGTCCTGGTGGGATCGCCGGATGCTCGGTTTCCTCCTGCGCCTGCTGCCCTTCTGGGTCCGCGAGCCCTTGTACGTCGTGATCGGCTCCGTTTTCGGCGTCCGCCTCATGTATCTCGCGGTCCGCGACCACGACTGGGTGCCGGCCGGCATCGGTGCGGTGTTCCTCGTGTTCACCGCCATACGGATCCACACGATGGTCCGGGTGCTGCGCGCACGCCGGGACCCGGACACCCCGGCTCCCGCGCCGGCGGTCGGCACGGCAGCCGCCGCGGCCCCCCAGGTCCAGGCCCCGGCCCCGGTCACCGCGGAGAAGGAGCCCAACGCGTGGGGCCAGGCCGTCGCGGCCGTGGCCGTGTTCGGGGCGATCGGGGCCGTGCTGTGGCTGGGCCCGCACCTGCTGCCGTCCGACGACGCCACGCAGCGGGCCGCCTCGTGTCCGGGCCCGGGACACGAGGAACTGCCGCAGGTGTACAGGAAGACCTCCCGGCCCGTGACCGGTGACCAGCTGTGCAAGGCACTCAACCGGCCCGATCTCGCCCGGCTCCTGGGAACCCCGGGGGAGACCGCGACCACGGCTTCCGGCAACAGCGACACCGCTGCCCTGACCGATGGGAAGGTCGCCGAGCCGGAGGCCGAGATCGGGTTCGACACGTACACCGTGAACCTGTCCGCCACCTACAACCACCTGTCCGTCGCCCAGTACGTGAAGCTGAAGCAGATCGGGAACGAGCCGAACGTCGAGACGCGTACGGTGCTCGGCCGGCCGGCGGTCTTCTCCTCGGACCACACCATGAAGCTGGAGTTCAGGCTCGGCAGCGGCGGAAGCAGCGGCGGACCCGTCGAGGAAGGTCCCATGGCCCGGACGCTGACCGTGGCCCTCGACGGCAAGGACCGGGGCGGCTACTACGACCTCACGGTGTGGAGCCAGACCGGGGCCCTCCCCGACGACAGCGCCCTGGTCGACATCGCCGAGAAGGTCCTTCCGACGATCCCCGAGCGGGGCGCGCGGTGAGAAAACCGGTGGTCGGCGGGCCCTGATCCCGGAACACTCGGACGTGTGTTCCTGACGATCTCCACGCGCGGCGACGCCGCCCACCCGGCCACCGACCTCGGATACCTGCTGCACAAGCATCCCGACAACGCGCAGAGGTTCTCCACGTCCTACGGCACGGCGCACGTCTTCTACCCCGAGGCGGACGATCTGCGCTGCACGGCCGCGCTGCTGCTGGAGACCGACACCCTCGCGCTGGTCCGCCGGGCCAAGGGCAAGGGCCGCGGCGGAGCCCCCGACGCGGCGCTCGCGCAGTACGTCAACGACCGCCCCTACGCGGCCTCCTCGCTGCTCGCGGTCGCACTGAGCGGCGTCTTCTCCAGCGCGATGAAGGGCACCTGCCACGCCCGGCCCGAACTGCCGGGCCGGGCGAGGCCGTTGCGCATCGAGGTGCCCGCGCTGCCCGCCCGTGGCGGACCGGAGCTCGTACGGCGTCTCTTCCGGCCGCTGGGCTGGACGGTCACCGCCGAACCGGTCGCCCTGGACGCGGAGTTCCCCGAGTGGGGCGACTCGCGGTACGTCCGTCTCGTGCTGGAGTCCGAGGCACTGACCCTCGCCGAGGCCCTGCGCCACCTCTACGTCCTGCTGCCGGTCCTCGACGACGCCAAGCACTACTGGGTCTCCGCCGACGAGGTCGACAAGCTGCTGCGGGCCGGCGAGGGCTGGCTGCCCGAGCACCCGGAGCAGAAGCTGATCACCAGCCGTTACCTCTCCCGGCGCTGGTCGCTGACCCGGCAGGCGATGGAGCGGCTGGAGCTGGTGCGGCTCGCGGAGGCCGACGACAGCGAGGTGGAGGAGATCGACAACGCCGTCGAGGAGGAGACCGAGACGGAGGAGAAGCCGGCCCCGCTCGCCGTTCAGCGCAGGGAGGCGATCCTCGCCGCCCTGCGCGACTGCGGCGCGGCCCGCGTCCTCGACCTCGGGTGCGGCCAGGGCGAGCTGGTGCGGGAGCTGCTGAAGGACGTGCGGTTCACCGAGATCGTCGGCCTCGACGTGTCCGTGCGGGCGCTCACCATCGCCTCCCGGCGGCTGAAGCTGGACCGCATGGGAGAGCGGCAGGCGTCCCGCGTCCAGCTGGTGCAGGGCTCGCTCGCCTACACCGACAACCGGCTCAAGGGGTACGACGCCGCCGTGCTCAGCGAGGTGATCGAGCACCTGGACCTGCCCCGGCTGCCCGCCCTGGAGTACGCCGTGTTCGGGCACGCCCGCCCGCGCACGGTCCTCGTGACCACCCCGAACGTCGAGTACAACGTCCGCTGGGAGACCCTGCCCGCCGGACACGCCCGGCACGGCGACCACCGCTTCGAGTGGACCCGGACCGAGTTCCGCACCTGGGCGCGGGCGGTGGCCGAACGGCACGGCTACGACGTGGAGTTCGCGCCCGTCGGACCGGACGACCCCGAGGTCGGCCCGCCCACCCAGATGGCAGTGTTCGTGATCAGGACCGAGAAGGAGAAGGAGGCGAAGGCAGCATGACCGAGAACCGAGGTGGACGGGTCCTCCCCGTCACCGACCTCTCCCTCGTCGTCCTCGTCGGCGCCTCCGGCTCCGGCAAGTCCACCTTCGCCCGCCGGCATTTCAAGCCGACCGAGGTGATCTCCTCGGACTTCTGCCGCGGTCTGGTCTCCGACGACGAGAACGACCAGAGCGCGACCCGGGACGCCTTCGACGTCATGCACTTCATCGCCGGCAAGCGGCTGGCCGCCGGCCGCCGCACCGTCGTGGACGCCACCAGCGTGCAGCAGGACGCCCGGCGTCAGCTGCTCGAACTGGCCCGGATGCACGACGTGCTGCCCATCGCCATCGTGCTCGACATGCCGGAGGAGGTGTGCGCCGAGCGCAACGCCGCCCGTACCGACCGGGCCGACATGCCGCGCCGGGTCATCCAGCGCCACATCCGCGAACTGCGCCGCTCGCTGCGCCACCTGGAGCGCGAGGGCTTCCGCAAGGTGCACGTCCTGCGTGGTGTCGAGGAGGCGGAGAACGCCACCGTGGTCACCGAGAAGCGCTTCAACGACCTCACCCACCTCACCGGCCCCTTCGACATCATCGGCGACGTCCACGGCTGCTCCGCCGAACTGGAGTCGCTACTGGCCGAGTTGGGATACGCGGACGGCGTCCACCCCGAGGGCCGTACCGCCGTATTCGTCGGCGACCTGGTCGACCGCGGCCCGGACAGCCCGGGCGTGCTGCGCCGGGTGATGGCGATGGTGAAGTCGGGCAACGCCCTGTGCGTGCCCGGCAACCACGAGAACAAGTACGGCCGCTACCTGGCGGGCCGCAAGGTCCAGCACACCCACGGGCTCGCCGAGACCATCGCGCAGATGGAGGGCGAGAGCGAGGAGTTCAGGGCCGAGGTCCGGCAGTTCCTGGCGGGCCTGGTCAGCCACTACGTCCTGGACGGCGGCAAGCTGGTCGTCTGCCACGCCGGCCTGCCCGAGAAGTACCACGGCCGCACCTCCGGCCGGGTCCGCTCGCACGCCCTGTACGGCGACACCACCGGCGAGACCGACGAGTTCGGGCTGCCGGTGCGCTACCCGTGGGCGGAGGACTACCGGGGCCGTGCGGTGGTGGTCTACGGCCACACACCCGTGCCCGAGGCGACCTGGCTCAACAACACCATCTGCCTGGACACCGGCGCGGTCTTCGGCGGCAAGCTGACCGCGCTGCGCTGGCCCGAGCGCGAGCTGGTCGACGTACCGGCCGAGCGGGTCTGGTACGAGCCGGCGAAGCCGCTGCGCTCCGAGGCGCCCGGCGGACACGACGGCCGGCCGCTGGACCTGGCGGACGTCCACGGCCGCAGGGCCGTGGAGACCCGGCACGCCGGACTGGTGGCGGTCCGCGAGGAGAACGCGGCGGCGGCCCTGGAGGTCATGAGCCGCTTCGCGACCGACCCGCGGCTGCTGCCGTACCTCCCGCCGACCATGGCGCCGACGGCGACCTCGCAGGTGGACGGCTACCTGGAGCACCCGCAGGAGGCCTTCGCACAGTACGCGGCGCAGGGGGTCGAGCGCGTCGTGTGCGAGGAGAAGCACATGGGCTCGCGCGCCGTGGCCCTGGTGTGCCGGGACGCGGAGGCGGCGCGCAAGCGCTTCGGGGTGGACGGCCCGACCGGGTCCCTCTACACCCGGACCGGGCGGCCGTTCTTCGACGACGAGCAGGTGACCGAGGAGATCCTCGGCCGGCTGCGCTCGGCCGTCGACAGCGCGGGGCTGTGGGACGAACTGGCCACCGACTGGCTGCTGTTGGACGCCGAGCTGATGCCGTGGTCGCTGAAGGCCTCGGGGCTGCTGCGCAGCCAGTACGCGGCCGTCGGTGCCGCGTCCGGCGCGGTGTTCCCGGGCGCGCTGGCCGCCCTGGAGGCCGCCGCCGCACGGGGCGCGGACGTGACCTGCCTGCTGGACCGGCAGCGCGGCCGCGCCGCCGACGCGGCCGCGTTCACCGCCGCCTACCGGCGCTACTGCTGGACCACGGACGGCCTGGACGGCGTACGCCTGGCGCCCTTCCAGCTGCTGGCCGTCCAGGGCCGCAGCCTCGCCGCGCTGCCGCACGACGAGCAACTGGCCCTGATCGACCGGCTGGTGGAGCACGACGGCACCGGACTGCTGCAGACCACCCGGCGGCTGTACCTCGACACCGGCGAGGCGGAGTCGGTGCGCGCGGGCGTCGACTGGTGGCTGGAGATGACCGGCCGGGGCGGCGAGGGCATGGTCGTCAAGCCGCTCGGCGCGCTGGTCCGGGGCCGCGACGGCCGGCTGGTGCAGCCCGGCGTCAAGTGCCGGGGCCGGGAGTACCTGCGGATCATCTACGGCCCCGAGTACACCCGCCCGGACAACCTGGCGAAGCTCCGGCAGCGCTTCCTGAACCACAAGCGGTCCCTCGCCCTGCGCGAGTACGCCCTCGGCCTGGAGGCCCTGGACCGGCTCGCGGACGGGGAGCCGCTGTGGCGGGTGCACGAGGCGGTGTTCGGGGTGCTGGCCCTGGAGTCGGAGCCGGTCGACCCCCGGCTGTGAGCCGCCGCGGTCTAACCGACCAGCCGCAGCCGCTGTCCGCACACCCCCACCCGGACCGTCTGCCCCCAGGTGAGCTGGAGCGCGTCCGTCTCGATGCCGTCGCCGAAGGCGATGAGGCGGTCGGACTCCGCGGTGAGCGTCAGCGCCGCCGAGGCCCCGAGCTCGCCCGCCACCAGGCTGGTACCGGTGGCCGGCGACGGCCAGGCCTCGCGGACGAACCACACCAGCCGGTCCTCGGTGGGGGAGGGCAGCGGGAGCCCGCCGCCCCGCTCCTGCCACACCGAGCGGAGCCAGCCGGTCGCGCCGGTGCCGGTCCCCACGAGCACCCCGGAGGAGGCCTGGGCCTCGACGACACCCCCGTCGTCCTCGAGGCCCAGGCGGTACCGGGCGGTCTGATGACCGGGGGTGCCCAGGTAGATCTCGTTGAGTGCCAGCAGCCGCTGGGTGTCGTCGGCGACGGCCTCCACCATGGTGAGTTCGTCCACCGCGGTGTCCCCGGCCGCCAGCAGCCTCGCCGCGTCGGCCGGGCGGTGCCGTACCAGCACGCCCGGATTGCGGTCCGGGTCGGTGTCGATGCCGATGACCGGCTGGCCGCGGAGGTACTTGGCGGCATTCGCCACCAGTCCGTCCTGGCCGATGACCACCACCACGTCCTCGGGCGCGAACAGGAACCGGTCCAGATCGCCCCGCTCCACCCGCGCCTGCCGCCAGGCCGGCGGCACCGCCGCGGCCACCTCGGCCAGCGCGCGCCGGGCGCGCCGGTGGCGTGCGGCCACCTCCTCGATGTCCCGGCCCCGGGAGGCGAGGAAGAACGCGGCCTGGCCGTGCGTGCCGTGCCGGGCGATCAGTTCCTCGTACTCCGTGGTGCGGTGCACCAGGACGGCGCGCGGGGCGAGGCTCATCCGGTGGCCTCCGGGGTGCGGGTCATGCGGATCCTCCCGGAGCGATCCTGGCGAGCAGGGCGGTCAGCACGTCCGGTGAGACCGTCACGCTGTCGATGCGGGGCAGGTTCTCCGCCAGCCGGGTGGCGGTGAGGGCCCGCAGGGTCGTCGCCCCGTCGACGCCCGCCTCGGAGTGCACCCGCAGCCAGGCCGCCTGGGCCTCGGCCCGGGCCGCCCCCAGCTCCCGCGCGCCCTCGGCCTCCGCACGGGCGACCCGTGCCGACCGCGCCGCCTCGGCGTCGGCCAGCAGCGTGGTGCGCGCTGCCTCGGCCTCGGCGAGCTGCCGGGATCCGGCCGCCTCGGCTTCCGTGAGCCGGAGCTGCCGCGTGGCCTCCGCCTCGGCGAGCTTCACCGACCGCGTGGCCTCCGCCTCGGCGAGCCGCACGGAGCGGGCCGCCTCCGCCTCGGCCCGTACCGCGTCCGCGGCCGCCTGTTCCTCGGCCTCGCGCCGGGCGTTGGTGCCGCGCTGCTCCACCAACTGCTCCTCGCGGCGGGCGAGTTCGATGCGGCTGGCCAGTTCGTTCTCGGCGATGGTCCGCTCCCGCTCGACCGCGACGGCCCGCCGCTCGTAGGTCGCCCGGTCGGCCTCCTGCTGGATCTGTTCCCGTGCCGGGGTACGCAGGGCCCGCTCCACCTCCGGTTCCGGCCGCAGCGCCATCACCCGTACGGCGACCACCTCGATCCCGGTCGCCGGCAGCCGGGGCTCGGCGCCCAGGCCGGCCGCGACCCGCTCGCGCACCGCCGCGACGCCGTCGACCAGCGCCGCCGACAGCGGCGTACGGGCGAGCACGTCCAGCGCGTGCTGCTGGGCCGTCTCGGTCAGGAGTGTGCCGAGCTGTTCCAGCGGGGTGCCGCGCCAGGCGCCGGTGTCCGGGTCGATGGAGAAGTCCAGGCGGGCGGCGGCCAGGGCCGGGTCGGCGATGCGGTAGGTCACCGTCGCCTGCACGGACACGTCCTGGAAGTCGGAGGTCCGGGCGTGGAAGGTCATCGCCAGCTCGCGGTCGTCGACCGGTACCTCGGACAGGGCCGCGGTGAGCGGCCGGAACCAGAAGCTGAGCCCGGGACCGTCGTGCACCAGCTTGCCCGAGCGGTGGTGCCGGATGTGCGCGGTCGGTGCCCCGCGCAGATGGCGCCGGCCCAGGCGCCGGGTGATGTCGGCCATGGATCCCCCTCGTCGCCGACCCGTTTTTCGTCATGGAGACGATAAGCGGAGGAGTCGCTTCTCGTCAAGGGGACGAAAACAGGAAGGGACGGAAACGGTCGACAAGCGCGTGAAGGCGGGCGCGGACGGCCAGGATGGAGGCATGACCTACCATGTCGCCTCCGAGGCCGGGCGGCTGCGCCGCGTGATCCTGCACCGGCCCGATCTGGAGCTCAAAAGGCTCACCCCCAGCAACAAGGACGCCCTGCTCTTCGACGACGTGCTGTGGGTGCGCCGGGCGCGCGCCGAGCACGACGGGTTCGCCGACGTCCTGCGGGACCGCGGGGTCGCCGTCCACCTCTTCGGCGACCTGCTCGCCGAGACCCTGGAGGTTCCCGAGGCCCGCACCCTCGTCCTGGACCGGGTCTTCCACGAGAAGGAGTACGGCCCCCTCGCCACCGATCATCTGCGCGCCGCCTTCGAGTCCCTGCCGGCGCGCGAGCTGGCCGAGGCGCTCGTGGGCGGCATGACCAAGCGGGAGTTCCTCCAGGCGCACGCGGAGCCGACCTCCGTCCGCTTCCATGTGATGGACCTCGACGACTTCCTCCTCGCCCCCCTCCCCAACCACCTCTTCACCCGCGACACCTCCGCCTGGGTCTACGACGGGGTCGCGATCAACGCCATGCGGCTGCCCGCGCGGCAGCGGGAGACCGTGCACTTCGAGGCCATCTACCGCCACCACCCGCTGTTCCGCGACGAGCTGTTCCACGTCTGGTCCCAGGGGCAGGCCGACCATCCCTCCACCATCGAGGGCGGCGACGTCCTGGTGATCGGCAATGGCGCCGTGCTGGTCGGCATGAGCGAGCGCACCACCCCGCAGGCCGTGGAGATGCTGGCGTACAAGCTGTTCGCGGCCGGCTCGGCGCGCACCATCGTCGCGCTCGACATGCCCAAGCGGCGGGCGTTCATGCACCTCGACACCGTGATGACCATGGTCGACGGCGACACCTTCACCCAGTACGCGGGGCTCGGCATGCTGCGCTCGTACACCATCGAGCCGGGCGTCACCGAGAAGGAGCTGAAGGTCACCGACCATCCGCCGGAGCACATGCACCGGGCGGTCGCCGCCGCCCTCGGCCTCGGCGAGATCCGGGTGCTGACGGCCACCCAGGACGTGCACGCCGCCGAGCGTGAGCAGTGGGACGACGGCTGCAACGTGCTCGCCGTCGAGCCGGGGGTCGTCGTCGCCTACGAGCGCAACTCGACCACCAACACGCACCTGCGCAAGCAGGGCATCGAGGTGATCGAGATCCCGGGCAGCGAACTGGGCCGGGGCCGGGGCGGACCGCGGTGCATGAGCTGTCCCGTAGAGCGAGACGCTGTATAGAAATGTGTGAGGTCGTATAGACTTCCAATAGTCCCTCGTTCTCGCACCACTGGAGCGCCCCCATGGCGACAGTCCCGACCGCCCTCATCGGCCGCCACTTCCTCAAGGAGCTCGACTTCACGGAGGAGGAGTTCCGCGGCCTGGTCGAGCTGGCGGCCGAGCTGAAGGCGGCCAAGAAGGCGGGGACCGAGACGCAGTACCTGCGCGGCCGGAACATCGCGCTGGTCTTCGAGAAGACCTCGACGCGCACCCGCTGCGCGTTCGAGGTCGCCGCCGCCGACCAGGGGGCCCACACCACCTATCTGGATCCGTCCGGCTCGCAGATCGGCCACAAGGAGTCCGTGCGGGACACCGCGCGGGTGCTGGGCCGGATGTTCGACGGCATCGAGTACCGCGGGGACAGCCAGGCCAAGGTCGAGGAGCTGGCGGCGTACGCCGGCGTGCCCGTGTACAACGGGCTCACCGACGACTGGCACCCCACCCAGATGCTCGCCGACGTGCTCACCATGACCGAGCACAGCGACAAGCCGCTCAGCGAGCTCGCCCTCGCCTACCTCGGCGACGCCCGCTTCAACATGGGCAACTCCTACCTGGTCACCGGCGCCCTGCTCGGCATGGACGTGCGGATCGTCGCCCCCCGGGCCTACTGGCCCGCCGAGGACGTCGTCACCCACGCCCGCAAGCTCGCCGAGGCGAGCGGCGCCCGGATCACCCTCACCGAGGACGCCCCGGAGGGCGTGTCGGGGGCGGACTTCGTCGCCACCGACGTGTGGGTCTCCATGGGCGAGCCGAAGGAGGTGTGGGCGGAGCGCATCGCCGCGCTGTCGCCGTACGCCGTGACCATGGACGTCCTGCGCGCCACCGGCAACCCGGACGTGAAGTTCCTGCACTGTCTGCCGGCCTTCCACGACCTCGGCACCAAGGTCGGGCGTGAGATCCACGAGACGTACGGCCTGACCTCCCTGGAGGTCACGGACGAGGTCTTCGAGTCCGCCCACTCGGTCGTCTTCGACGAGGCCGAGAACCGGCTGCACACCATCAAGGCGGTGCTGGTCGCCACACTCGCCCGCTGACCCTGGTCCACCGTCCCGACCAGCCCCTATCCTGACCGACGGCCCTGAACCACCCCTTCCGGGCCGTCGCCGCGACCGTGACCCGGTCGCCCGCACCACCAGAAACGAGCACCACCCGCAATGCCCGCTCCCCGCATCAAGTCCCCGCACCTGCTGGTCGCCGAATCCGGCGCCGACCGTGAGGGACACGGCCTCGAGCGCACGATGGGCCTCTTCCAGCTCATCTGCTTCGGCGTCGGCGCCATCGTCGGAACCGGTATCTTCGTCGGCCTCTCCGACTCCGTCGCCCAGGCCGGCCCGGCCGTCGTCGTCTCCTTCATCCTCGCCGCGATCACCTGCGTGTTCACCGCCTTCTCCTTCGCGGAGCTGGGCGGCGCGATCCCGGTCTCCGGCTCCTCGTACTCCTTCGCCTACGCCGGCCTCGGCGAGTCCACCGCCTTCCTGGTCGGCTGGTGCCTGCTGCTGGAGTACGGCATCTCCATCTCGGCCGTCGCCGTCGGCTGGAGCCAGTACGTCAACGAGCTGCTGCACAGCCTCACCGGCGTCCAGCTCCCGGCCGCCCTGTCCGCCGGGCCCGGCGACGGCGGGGTGATCAACCTCCCCGCCGTGATCGTCATCGCGATGGCCTCGGTCCTGCTGGTGCGCGGGGTGCGGGAGAGCGCCCGGGCGACGGCCGCCATGGCCGCCGTCAAGCTCGTCATCCTGCTGGCCTTCTGCGCCATCGGCTACAGCGCCTTCAAGCACGGCAACCTCACCCCGTTCTCCCCCGCAGGCCTCGGCGGCATCGGCGCGGGCACCACGGCCGCGTTCTTCTCCTACATCGGCTTCGACGCCATCACCACCGCTGGTGAAGAGGCCAAGAACCCGCGCCGGGACATCCCGGTCGCGATCATGGTCTGCATGGGCATCGTGACCCTGCTGTACTGCGCCGTCGCGGTCGCCGCGATCGGCGCCATCGGCGGCAAGCAGGTCGCCGGCCGCCCCGCCGCGCTGTCGTACGTCGTCAACGCGGTCACCGGCTCGACCGTCGGCGGCGGTGTGATCGCCTTCGGCGCGGTCGTCGCCATCGCCTCGGTGGTCCTCGCGGTGATGTACGGCCAGACCCGCATCCTCATGTCGATGTCCCGCGACGGCCTGATCCCGCGCGTCTTCGAGAAGGTGAACCCGAAGACCTCCACGCCGGTCGCGGGCACCCTGATCGTCGCCGTCGTCTTCGCGCTCCCGGCGGCCTTCGCCTCGCTCGACGCCGTGATGAACCTGTGCACCATCGGCACGCTCGCCATCATGGCCGTCGTCAACATCGCGGTGATCGCCCTGCGCCGCCGCGAACCGGGCCTCGTCCGCAGCTTCCGGGTGCCGCTGTACCCGGTGGGCCCGCTGCTCGGCGTCGCCTTCTGCCTGTACCTCATGTACGAGACGGGCTGGCAGACCTGGGTCCAGTTCGCCGTGTTCCTCGTGGTCGGCCTGGCGATCTACGCCGCCTACGGCCGCCGGCACTCCACGCTGGCCCAGGCGGCCCCCGAGGTCACGCCGAGCGCCGCCGCTGAGCGGGAACCGCAGGCAGTCTGAACCACACCGCCTTGCCCGACGGGGTGGGGCGGTGCCCGCAGGACGAGCTGAGGGCGCGGATCAGGAGCAGCCCGCGGCCGCCCTCCTGCCAGACGTCGGGCTCCTCGATCACCGGCCGGGTCAGATGGCCGGGCGGCGCCGGGTCCGGGTCGTGCACCTCGACCTGGCAGCCGCTCGGCAACAGCTCCACCACCAGCTCTATCGGGCCGCGCCCGGCGGTGTGCTCCACCGCGTTCGCCACCAGCTCCGCCGTGAGCAGTTCCGCGGTGTCGCAGTCGGCAGGGTGCTCCACCTCGGCGAGGGCCGTGCGCACCAGGGCACGGGCCACGGGCACCGCGGCGGCGGTGTGCGGCAGCGCGATGCGCCAGGAGGCCGGTTCGGTGGGGCGTTCGTGCAAGGCGAGTCCGTTCATGGAGCAGGCTGTCCTGCTTTCGACTGTAGGAATGGTACGGGCCCGGCCACTTCGGACCGTCGGCGGGCTTCGCCCGGGACCTTCGGCCCCGGTACCGGGCGGCTTACCCGGGCGAACGGCCCGCCTCGCCCGCCCGTGCCCACTGTTACGGCCCTGTCGACGACCGGTGACGGACGTGACCGGAACCGGCCGATCGCCCGCGGTCTGTCGCGCAGTCGTGACGACAGTCACAAAGCAGTGATAACTTCATGGGACAGCGCAACGTACGGCACCGCCGCCCTAGGAGGCCGCACGTCATGAGTCCCTTCACCGGCTCCGCCGCCCGCACCTCCGACTGGGAGCACCTGCGGGTCCAGCTCGCCGACGGGGTCGCCACCGTCACCCTCGCCCGTCCCGACAAGCTCAACGCGCTCACCTTCGGCGCCTACGCCGACCTGCGCGACCTGCTGGCCGAGCTGTCCCGGGAGCGCGCCGTGCGCGCCTTGGTGCTGGCCGGGGAGGGGCGGGGCTTCTGCTCCGGCGGCGACGTCGAGGAGATCATCGGCGCCACCCTCGGCATGGACACCGCCCAACTGCTCGACTTCAACCGGATGACCGGCCAGGTGGTCCGGGCGATCCGCGAATGCCCCTTCCCGGTGATCGCCGCGGTGCACGGCGTGGCGGCCGGCGCCGGCGCGGTCCTGGCCCTGGCGTCCGACTTCCGCGTCGCGGACCCCACCGCCCGCTTCGCCTTCCTCTTCACCCGCGTCGGCCTGTCCGGCGGCGACATGGGCGCGGCCTACCTGCTGCCCCGCGTCGTCGGCCTCGGCCACGCCACCCGCCTGCTGATGCTGGGCGAACCGGTCCGCGCCCCCGAGGCCGAGCGCATCGGCCTGCTCAGCGAGCTGACCGACGAGGGCAGGGCCGACGAGGCCGCTCACGCACTGGCCCGCCGCCTGGCCGACGGCCCGGCCCTGGCGCACGCCCAGACCAAGGCCCTGCTCACAGCCGAACTGGACATGCCCCTGGCCGCCTCGATCGAGCTGGACGCCTCGACCCAGGCCCTGCTGATGAACGGCGAGGACTACGCCGAGTTCCATGCGGCCTTCACGGAGAAGCGCCCACCGAAGTGGCGGGGGAGGTGAGCTGCCATGAAGGTGGCGATCATCGGCGGGGGTCCCGGTGGCCTGTACGCGGCAGCGCTGCTGAAACGGCTGGACCCCGAGAGGGAAGTCAGGGTCTGGGAACGCAACGCCCCCGACGAGACCTTCGGCTTCGGGGTCGTCCTCTCCGACGAGACCCTCGGCGGCATCGAACACGCCGACCCCGTCGTCTACGGGGCCCTGCAACGCGACTTCGTCCGCTGGGACGACATCGACATCGTCCACCGGGGTGTCACCCACCGCTCCGGAGGCCACGGCTTCGCCGCTCTCGGACGTCGTCGCCTGCTGGAGATCCTGCACGACCGGTGCCGCTCCCTGGGCGTGGAGCTCGGCTTCCGTACCGAGGCGCCCCACCCGCACACGCTCTCGACCGAGTACGACCTCGTCATCGCCGCCGACGGTCTGCACAGCACCACCCGCGCCACCTACGCCGATGTGTTCACCCCCCAGGTGACGGCACAACGCTGCCGCTACATCTGGCTCGCCGCCGACTTCCCCTTCGACGCCTTCCGTTTCGAGATCGCCGAGACGGAACACGGCGTGATGCAACTGCACGGCTACCCGTACGCGGCCGAGGCCTCCACCGTGATCGTCGAGATGCGCGAGGAGGTCTGGAAGGCGGCGGGATTCGACGAGGTCACCCCGCAGGAGTCCATCGACCGCTGCGCCAAGATCTTCGCGGAAGCGCTCCGCGGCCGCCCCCTGCGCTCCAACAACTCGGCCTGGACCGGCTTCCGTACGGTGGTCAACGACCGCTGGTCCCACGGCAACGTCGTCCTCCTCGGCGACGCCGCCCACACCGCCCACTTCTCCATCGGCTCCGGCACCAAACTCGCCGTCGAGGACGCGCTGGCCCTGGCCGCGTGCCTGGAGGAACAGCCGGACGTACCACGTGCGTTGGCGGCTTACGAGGAGGAGCGCAAGCCCGTCGTCGCCTCCACCCAGCGAGCCGCGCGGGCCAGCCTGGAATGGTTCGAGAACCTGCGGCTGTACCTGGACCAGCCGCCCCGCCAGTTCGCCTTCAACCTGCTCACCCGCAGCCGCCGCGTCACCCACGACAACCTCAGGCTGCGCGACGCCCACTTCACCGAGGCGGTCGAGCGCGAGTTCGGCTGCCCGCCCGGCACACCCCCGATGTTCACCCCGTTCCGGCTGCGTGGACTGACCCTGCGCAACCGGGTCGTCGTCTCGCCGATGGACATGTACTCCGCCACCGACGGCGTGCCCGGCGACTTCCACCTCGTCCACCTCGGTGCCCGCGCCCTCGGCGGGGCCGGTCTGGTCATGACCGAGATGGTGTGCGTGAGCGAGGAGGGCCGCATCACGCCGGGCTGTGCCGGTCTCTACACCGGCCGGCAGGCCGAGGCATGGCGGCGGATCACCGACTTCGTGCACACCCGGGCACCCGGCACCGCGATCGGTGTACAGCTCGGCCACTCGGGCCGCAAGGGCTCCACCAGACTGATGTGGGAGGGCATGGACGAGCCGCTGCCCGGCGGCAACTGGCCCCTCGTCGCCGCCTCCCCACTGCCGTACAAGCCGGGCAGCCAGGTGCCGCGCGAGCTCTCACGGGCCCAGCTCACCGACATCCGCGAGCAGTTCACCGCGGCCGCCTGGCGGGCCGCACGGGCCGGCTTCGACCTCCTCGAACTGCACTGTGCACACGGCTACCTGCTCTCCGGCTTCCTCTCCCCGCTCACCAACCGGCGCACCGACGCCTACGGCGGCTCACTTCAGCGGCGGCTGCGGTTCCCGCTGGAGGTCTTCGACGCCGTACGCGCGGTGTGGCCGGCGGAGCGGCCCATGACGGTCCGCATCTCGGCCACGGACTGGGCCGAGGGCGGCACCACCGCCGAGGACGCGGTGGAGATCGCCCGCGCCTTCGCCGCGCACGGGGCCGACGCGATCGACGTCTCCACCGGGCAGGTGGTGGCCGAGGAGCGGCCGGAGTTCGGGCGGTCGTACCAGACGCCGTTCGCCGACCGGATCCGGCACTCGGCACGTGTCCCGGTGATCGCCGTCGGAGCGATCTCGTCCTGGGACGACGTCAACTCCCTGATCCTCGCCGGGCGCACCGACCTGTGCGCGCTGGGCCGTCCGCACCTGTACGACCCGCACTGGACCCTGCACGCGGCGGCCGAGCAGGGCTACGAAGGTCCCGGCGTCGCCTGGCCGGCCCCCTACCGGGCGGGCAGCAGGCGCCCGCAGACCGGCCGCACGGACGCCCCGAAGCCCCGGCTGTCGCTCACCTGAAGGCCCGGGGGAGGGGCGTGCGGGGTCGGTCACAGGCCTTCCACGTCATCCGCACCGTTCCTGAACCGACCTGTTATCGACACCTGTCTAGGTTCTTTCGAGCCATTCGACGGACCCACAGGGATCGAGACTGCGATGACTGACACCAGGCCGCTGCCCGAGCAGCCCGGACATGGATACGGCCGCACTCCGGCCCCCCGGTACGCGGCCCCCGCGGCGCCGCCCGCCGCCCCCGCCCGGCAGCGCGGCCGGGACGGCTCGGGCATCCGGCGTGCCGCGCTGGTCATCCATACGATCGCCGATGTCGCGGCGGCGTTCCTGGGGCTGTGGATCCTGCTGTACCTGCTGCGGGCCAATCACGCGAACGTCTTCGTGGGATTCGTGGCGGACGTGGCCGACTCGCTGGCCTGGTGGTCACAGGACATCTTCACGATGGGCACGGAGAACCTCCGGGTCCTGCTCGACTACGGTCTGCCCGCGGTGATCTACCTCGCGGTCGGACACGGTGTCGCGATGCGGCTGCGCCGGTTCTGAGGCACCGGCCGCTCACAGCCCCGCGAACCGCGCACCCGCGTCCCGCAGGCGCGTGTGCAGCCCCCGGAAGACCTCCGCCGAGCGCTTGCCCGGCCAGCCCGCGGGCAGCAGGCGGCTCGGCAGGCCGGGGTCGGTGTAGGGCAGGTGGCGCCAGGAGTCGAGGGCGCGGAGGTAGTCCCGGTAGGCCTCCTCGGGCGGGGTGTCCGGGCGGCGCTCCCAGGAGTGCAGCACCGGGCCGTGCGCGTCCAGGAAGCGCTCGTGCTCCTTGGCGATCGCGGCCAGGTCCCACCAGCGGGCGACCGCCTCGGCCGTCGGGGCGAAGCCCAGGTGCTCGCCGCGGAAGAGGTCGACGTACGGATCCAGGTGCAGCCGGCGCAGGGTGTGCCGGGTCTCCTCGTACAGCCGCGCCGGGGCGATCCACACCCCGGGGGCCGCCGTGCCGAAGCCCAGGCCGGCCAGCCGGGAGCGCAGCACATGCCGCTTCTGCCGCTCCGACTCGGGCACGGAGAACACCGCGAGCACCCAGCCCTCGTCCGCAACGGGCGTGGTCGCGTAGATACGCCGGTCGCCGTCCTCCAGCAACTGCCGTGCCTCCGGGGAGAGTTCGTAGCCGGCGGCGCCCACGGCGGTGCGCGCCGGCAGCAGCAGGCCGCGCCGTTTGAGCCGGGACACCGAGGAACGGACCGAGGGCGCGTCCACGCCGACCGCGGCCAGGAGCCGGATCAGCTCGGCGACGGGCACCGGGCCGGGCATGAAGCGGCCGTACGCGCCGTAGAGCGTGACGATGAGGGACCTGGGGGCGTGCTGCTCTGACACGTTGATCATTTTAGGTCGCCGGTATCACTGCCGGTCACCTTCGGTGCGCAGCCGGAAGCGCTGGAGCTTGCCGGTGGCGGTGCGCGGGAGCGCGTCGAGGAAGACGAACTCGCGCGGGCATTTGTAGGGTGCCAGTTCCGACTTGAGGAAGGTGCGCAGGGCCTCCGGGTCGCGCCGGGCGCCCGCGCGCAGCACGGTGTAGGCGACCACCACCTGTCCACGGGCCTCGTCCGGGCGGCCCACGACCGCCGACTCCACCACGTCCGGGTGCCGCAGCAGCGCGTCCTCCACCTCGGGCCCGGCGATGTTGTACCCGGCGGAGATGATCATGTCGTCGGCGCGGGCCACATAACGGAGGTAGCCGTCGGACTCGCGGACATAGGTGTCACCGGTGATGTTCCAGCCGCCGCGCACGTACTCCCGTTGCCGCGGGTCGGCGAGGTAGCGGCAGCCGACCGGGCCGCGCACGGCGAGCAGGCCGGGCTCGCCGTCCGGCACCGGCGTGCCGTGCGTGTCCTGCACCCGCGCCTGCCAGCCCGGCACCGGCACCCCCGTGGTGCCCGGCCTGATCCGCTCGTCGGCCGCGGAGACGAAGATGTGCAGCAGCTCGGTCGCGCCGATGCCGTTGATGAGACGCAGTCCGGTGCGCTCGTGCCAGGCCCGCCAGGTGGCCGCGGGCAGGTTCTCGCCGGCCGACACACAGCGCCGCAGCGACGAGAGGTCGTGCCGGTCGAGCTCCTCCAGCATGGCGCGGTACGCGGTCGGGGCGGTGAACAGGACCGAGACGCGGTGCTCGGCGATCGCGGGGAGCAACTGCCGGGGGCCCGCCTGTTCCAGGAGCAGGGAGCTGGCACCGGCCCGCATCGGGAACACCACCAGACCGCCCAGGCCGAAGGTGAAGCCGAGCGGGGGACTGCCGGTGAAGACGTCGTCCGCGCGCGGGCGCAGCACATGCCGCGAGAAGGTGTCCGCGATCGCCAGCACGTCCCGGTGGAAGTGCATGCACCCCTTCGGGCGACCCGTGGTGCCCGAGGTGAACGCGATCAGGGCCACGTCGTCGGCCGCGGTGTCGACCGCCGGGTACGGCGTGCCGGGCCCGGGGCGGTGCAGGAGGTCGTCGGGGCCGTCACCGCCGTACGTCGTGATCCGCAACCCCGGTATGTCGGCCTTCGCCAGGTCCTCCACCGACCGGATGTCGCACAGCGCGTGCCGCACCAGGGCGATGTCGCACATGGTGGCCAGCTCGTGCGGGCGCTGCCGGTCCAGCACGGTGACGGCTATCGCGCCCGCCTTCAGCACGGCCAGCCAGCAGGCGGCGAGCCAGGGGGTGGTGGGGCCGCGCAGCAGCACCCGGTTGCCCGGCACCACGCCGAGGTCGCCGGTGAGGACGTGCGCGATCCGGTCGACCCGTGCGCGCAGCTCGCCGTACGTCCAGGTGGGCCCGTCAGGGGTGTGGAAGACCGGGCGGTCCGGCCCGGCGTGGTCGAGGAGTTCGGCGGCGCAGTTCAGCCGTTCGGGGTAGCGCAGCTCCGGCAGGTCGAACCGCAGCTCGGGCCACTCGTCCGGCGGCGGCAGATGGTCGCGCGCGAAGGTGTCGACATGGGCCGAGTGATGCATGGCGGTTCGCCCCCTTGCCGTGACAAACGTCGAGACGGGCGTCGTGGTGGGCACCGGCGTCCTGGTGGGCTCGCGCCTTGAGCGTATCGTGTTGGTGACGGCAGTCAACCTTGCGCGATAAGGTCGGAAGGGAGTCCGGGTGGCAGGGGGGGCGGGGTCGTGAGGGCCCCGTACCGGACGGCGAACGGGAAGGGTCAGGGTGGCCCGGACCGGAGGGAGGACCGGCAGTGCCCGCATTCTCGCTCGAACCGCGGCAGACCGCCTGGTGTGCCGAGCTGCGCACGATGGCCGCCGAACGGCTGCGCCCGCTCGCCGACAAGGGCGAGCCGGGCCACGTCAACCGGCCGCTGCTCGCCGAGCTCGGTCAACTCGGGCTGCTGGCCCGGCTGTTCGGTTCCGGCGCGCTCGACCTGTGCCTGATGCGGGAGTCCCTCGCCCAGGCCTGCACCGAGGCCGAGACCGCGCTCGCCCTGCAGGGCCTGGGCGCCCACCCGGTGCACGCCCATGGCAGCCCCGCCCAGCGCGAACGCTGGCTGCCCGGGGTCGCCGACGGCAGCGCGGTCGCCGCCTTCGCGCTCAGCGAGCCGGGGGCCGGTTCGGACGCGGCCGCGCTGTCCCTCGCCGCCGAGCCCGACGGCGCCGGCCGCTGGCGGCTCACCGGTGCCAAGCGCTGGATCTCCAACGCCCCCGAGGCCGACTTCTACACCGTCTTCGCCCGCACCACACCCGGCGCCGCAGCCCGCGGCGTGACCGCCTTCCTCGTCCCCGCCGACCGGCCCGGACTCACCGGCACCGCCCTGGACATGCTCTCGCCGCACCCCATCGGCGCCCTGGACTTCGACGCCGTGCCGGTCACCGCGCACGACGTGCTCGGCGAACCCGACCGCGGCTTCGCCGTCGCCATGGGCACCCTCAATCTCTTCCGCCCCAGCGTCGGCGCCTTCGCGGTCGGCATGGCCCAGGCCGCGCTCGACGCCACCCTCGAACACACCCGCCGCCGCGAGGCCTTCGGCGGCCGGCTGATGGACCTGCAGACCGTCGCCCACCAGGTCGCCGAGATGGCCCTGCGCACCGAGGCGGCCCGGCTGATGGTCCACGCGGCTGCGACGGCGTACGACGAGGGCGCGCCGGACGTGCCGAAGCGCGCCGCGATGGCCAAGCTGCTCGCCACCGAGACCGCGCAGTACGTCGTCGACACCGCCGTCCAGCTGCACGGCGCCCGTGCCCTGCGCCGCGGCCACCTCCTCGAACACCTCTACCGCGAGGTGCGCGCCCCGCGCATCTACGAGGGCGCCAGCGAGGTCCAACGGGGCATCATCGCCAAGGAGTTGTACAAGGAGACCGCAGGGCCGGCCCCGGAGACCGAGGAGGCGTCCCGGTGACGACCGAACGCGTCAACCCGCCCGAGCTGTCCCCGCCCACGGGGTTCTCGCACGCCGTCGTCGCCTCCGGCTCGCGCGTGGTGTTCCTCGCCGGCCAGACCGCCCTCGACGCCGACGGCAAGGTCACCGGCGACACGCTCCCCGAGCAGTTCGAGCGGGCCCTCGGCAACCTCCTCGCCGCCCTGCGCGCGGCCGGCGGCACCCCCGCCGACCTCGCCCGGGTCACCGTCTACGCCACGGACGTCGCCGCGTACCGCGCCCACGCCGGCCGGCTCGGCCGCGTCTGGCGGGACCTGGCGGGCCGGGACTACCCGGCGATGGCCGTCGTCCAGGTCGTACGGCTGTGGGACGAGCGGGCGCTGGTGGAACTGGACGGGTTCGCCGTGCTGTCCTAGGTCCTGGGCGGCCGGGGTCAGGCGGCCGTGGCGAGCCGTTCCGCCGGGACCCGGCGCGGCGGGACCACGCTGCCGTCGGGGCGGAGTTCGCCGCTGTCGTCGAACACGATCGAGCCGTCGCACAGCAGGGTCCAGCCCTGCTCGGGGTGGGCGGCCACCGGGTGCCGCGGGGCGGGACCGGACGCGGGGCACGAGGACTGGTCGGAGCACATGGCGCACCTCCACATCGGGATGTGTGGGGCCGGCGGGTGCGGCCGCCGGCCGTCATACGAAGACCATGCTCCCGTCGTGAACGCCCCGGAACCGCGCGCCGTGAAGCGTGACAACACCCGGACAACTCCCGGACGGTTCGATGACGCGCCACCGTTGGAGTGACGGTCACGCCCGACGGCCCGGCCGACCGGTACCAGTGGAACCTCCCATTCCGTGGACCCGGAGGTACCCGTGCCCGTACGCCCCGCCCTCGCCGCGGCCCTCGGCACAGCCGCACTGCTGTGCGCCGCCGTCGCCCCGGCAGCCGCCGCCGACTCGTCCGAGACCGTCACGGTCGATCCGACCGGCCACATCGCCAAGGACGGCACGATCACGCTCAGCGGCACCTACCGCTGCACCGATGCCAGCGGTGTCGCCTTCGTCAGCTCCTCGATCAGCCAGGGTGACCGCACCACCGTGTACGGCATCGGCGGCAGCCCCGCCCAGTGCGACGGCGCCGAGCACCACTGGGAGAACAGCGGCAAGGTCTCGCCGAAGACCCTGAAGGCCGGCAAGGCCCATGTGCAGGCGACGGTCACGGAACTGCGCGACGGCGGCCTGGTGCTGTTGCTGCCGGCCTTCCACGCCCTCAAGGAGCAGGACGTCACGCTCAAGTGACACCCGCACCGGCGGCGCCGGACAGGTGCGGCACCTCCTCCCCGGCCGGGCGGCCCGGCCGAGCAGCGGCACCGCGAGCGCCGCCGGCCTCGCGCATCCGGCGCCGGCGGAACGGCTGCGGCACCCTCACGTCACCGGGAACCGCCCGCCCGCCGTGCCACCGCTCCCCCCGCCGGACGGCGCAACGCCGCCACGAACTTGTAGCGGGAACCCCGGTACACCGAGCGCACCCACTCCACCGGCCGGCCCTCCGCGTCCCGCGAGTGCCGGGACAGCAGCAGCATCGGCAGCCCCACGTCGGTGGCGAGCAGGTGTGCCTCGCGCGGGGTGGACAGCGAGGTCTCGATGGTCTCGTCGGCCTCGGCGAGATGGACGCCGTACACCTCGGCGAGCGCCGTGTACAGCGAGGGCCGGGTCGCCAGCGAGCGGCGCAGGCCGGGGAAGCGCCGCGCGGACAGGTGGGTCGTCTCGATCGCCATCGGGTCGCCGCTGGCCAGCCGCAGCCGCTCGATGCGCAGGACGGGCTCGCCGGCGCCGGTGCCGAGCAGCTCCGCCAGCCGCTGGTCGGCCGGGATCTCCCCGATGTCCAGCACCTGCGAGGCGGGCGTGAGGCCCTGCGCGCGCATGTCCTCGGTGTGCGAGGTCAGCTGGAGCGTGCGGTACAGCTTGGGCTGGGAGACGAAGGTGCCCTTGCCCTGGACCCGGTCCAGGCGGCCCTCGCCCACGAGTTCCGTGAGCGCCTGCCGGATGGTGGTCCGCGAGGTGTCGAACCGGACGGCGAGCAGCCGCTCGGCCGGCATCGCCGAGCCGGGTTGCAACTCCTCCGCCATGGCGAGCAGTCGCTGTTTGATCCGGTAGTACTTCGGCACGCGCGCGGTGCGGCCGTACGCCCCTGACTGCGGCTGGGCGCTGCTGACGTCGGTGGTCATGCCTGCCTTCCCGGCTGTGTCGACGGTCTCCCGTTATAGCGACCAACTGCCCTATGGTCTAGTCCAACGCGATCGCTCAGTTCTGGTCCGATCCAACGGCCGGGCGAAAGGGGCGGATGCGGACGGACGCGCTCCGGTGACGTTCTCGTAACGGCCGGAATCGGCTTCCCGGACCACCCTTGACACCTCGAAAGGTCTAGGCCAAGCTCCACCGTACTGGTCTACACCATTAGTGGCCAGGTCCCGAGCCCTACGTGCAACAGCGTCGTACGCAGGTCACCGCCGAGGGCGTGGGGGGTTAGAGGCATCCCTGAGGAGGGTGGCGTGAAGCGCAAGCTCGCTGCCGCGATCGTGATCGCGGGCATGATGGTCTCCGTTGCGGCGTGTGGCGGAAGCAAGGGCGACGACAGCGGCAAGAACGCGGGGCCGGACACCTGGAAGGGCCAGACGCTCACCGTCTGGACCATGGACGGGTCCGCGCCGCCGCAGTGGAGCAAGGACGTCCAGGCCGCGTTCGAGAAGAAGACCGGCGCGAAGCTGAAGTTCGAGATCCAGAAGTGGGACGGGATCCAGCAGAAGATCACCACCGCCCTCTCCGAGGACAACCCGCCGGACGTCCTGGAGGTCGGCAACACCCAGACCCCGGCCTACGCGGCCACCGGCGGCCTCGCCGACCTCTCCGACCTGAAGAAGGAGATCGGCGCCGACTGGACGCCGTCGGTCTCCCAGTCCTCCGTGTACGAGGGCAAGCAGTACGCCGCCCCCTGGTACTTCGCCAACCGCGTCGTCGTCTACAACAAGGCGATCTGGGCGAAGGCCGGCATCACGTCCACCCCGAAGACCCGCGACGAGTTCTTCAAGGACCTGGACACCATCGGCAAGAAGACCGACGCCGAGCCGCTCTACCTGCCCGGCCAGAACTGGTACTTCTTCGACGGCCTGACCATCGGCCAGGGCGCCGACCTGGTGAAGAAGCAGGGCGGCAAGTACGTCTCCAACCTCGCCGACCCGAAGGTCACCGCGGCGATGGAGATCTACAAGAAGTACGCCTCCTACTCCAAGGCCCCCAAGGACAAGGACGAGGCCACCCCGCAGCAGGCCACGGTCTTCGCCAAGGGCAAGACCGGCGCGTTCATCGGCATGGGCTGGGAGGCCGGCACCGCCATCCAGGCCAACAAGGCCATCGAGAAGGACCTCGGCTACTTCACCATCCCCGGCGCCACCGCCGACAAGCCCGAGGGCGTCTTCCTCGGCGGCTCCAACCTCGCCGTCGCCCAGAACAGCAAGAAGCAGTCCCTCGCCAAGGAGTTCCTGAAGATCGCCCTGTCCGACCAGTACGAGGGCGAACTGGCCAAGCTCAACGGCGTCATCCCGAACAAGACGTCCCTGCAGAGCAACCTCAAGGGCAACGGCGCCGCCGAGGCCGCCGCGCCCGCCGCCGCGGCCGGCGGCACCACCCCGCTGATCCCGGAGTGGGCCGCGGTGGAGAACACCCCGAACCCGATCAAGTCCTACATGACCGCGGTGCTGAACGGAAAGGCTCCCGCGGCGGCCGCCAAGGACGTCGAGGGCGAGATCGACAAGCGCCTGGCCCAGCAGAACTGATGATCCCGCCGGGGGCGCCGCACCGGGCGCCCCCGGCTCCATGTGCCGTACGCACGCGCGGCCATGGAGTTCGTACGGCCACGGAAGAGATGGCAACTCATGTCAGTGCAGACCCAGGGCACGGACACGGCCGGGGGGCCCGCTGTCCGCAAGGCCCGGATACCCAGGCCGCCGAGGGCTGAGGACCGCGGCTCCCGGGCCCCGTCCCGCCGCGGTGCCGCCGCCCCCTACCTCCTGCTGCTGCCCGCGCTGCTGGCCACGGTGGTCCTGCTCGGCTGGCCGCTGGTGAAGAACGGCATGCTGTCGTTCCAGAACCTCAACCCGCGCCAGCTCATCCAGCACCTCACCGAGTGGAACGGCGTCGAGAACTACCGGCAGGTGCTGAGCGAGCCGGAGTTCTGGCACGTCGTCGAGCGCTCCGTCTTCTTCACCGCCGCCAACGTCGTCCTCATCATGGGGCTCGGCACCCTGATGGGCCTGCTGCTGGTCCGGCTCGGCAAGCGGATGCGGCTGCTGCTCATGGTGGGCCTCGTCCTGGCCTGGGCGATGCCCCCCGTCGCCGCCACCACCGTCTACCAGTGGCTGTTCGCCCAGCGCTTCGGCGTCGTCAACTGGACGCTGGACAGGCTCGGCTGGCACTCCATGGCCGGCCACAACTGGCTGGGCAGCCAGTTCTCCACGTTCGCCGTGGTCATCCTGCTGATCGTGTGGCAGTCGATCCCGTTCGTGGCGATCAACCTCTACGCCGCCACCACCACGATCCCCAGGGAGCTGTACGAGGCCGCGTCCCTGGACGGCGCCGGCGCCTGGCAGAGCTTCACCTCGGTGACCCTGCCCTTCCTGCGGCCCTTCCTGTACGCCACGACCTTCCTCGAGGTCATCTGGGTCTTCAAGTCGTTCACGCAACTCTTCGCGATCAACCAGGGCGGACCCGACCGCCTCACCGAGACCCTGCCGATCTACGCCTTCGTCGAGGGCGTCGGCAACCAGCACTTCGGGGTCGGCGCGGCGATCTCGTTCCTGACCATCCTGGCGTTGCTCGTCATCACCTCGTACTACCTGCGCATGGTGCTCAAGCAAGAGGAGGACGAGCTGTGAAGCGCTCGCTCTTCGGCCGTATCTGGCCCAACGCGACCGCCGTCGTCCTCTTCGCCGGCTTCGTGTTCCCCGTCTACTGGATGTTCGCGACGGCGTTCAAACCGACCGGCGACATCATCTCCGACGACCCGGTGTGGTTCCCGACGAACGTCACCCTCGGCCACTTCGAGAAGGCGATCCACGCCGACCACTTCTGGACGCTGGTCGCCAACTCCGTCACCGTCACGGTCCTGTCGGTGGTGTTCGCGCTCGTCATCGCCCTGGTCGCCGCGTTCGCGCTCGCCCGGATGCGGTTCAAGGGCCGGCGCGGGCTCATCGTGACGTTCATGCTGGCGCAGATGGCCCCCTGGGAGGTCATGATCATCGCCATCTACATGATCGTCCGTGACAACGACATGCTGGACAGCCTGGTCCCGCTCACCGTCTTCTACACGATGATGGTGCTCCCGCTGACCATCCTGACGCTGCGCGGCTACGTGGCCGCCGTACCGAAGGACCTGGAGGAGGCGGCGATGGTCGACGGCTGCACCCGCACGCAGGCCTTCGTGCGGGTCATCTTCCCACTGCTCGCGCCCGGCCTGATGGCGACCTCGCTCTTCGGCTTCATCACCGCCTGGAACGAGTTCCCGCTCGTCCTGATCCTCAACAAGGACATCGAGAAGCAGACCCTGCCGCTGTGGCTGTCGCAGTTCCAGACCGCCTTCGGCGACGACTGGGGAGCCACCATGGCCGCCTCGTCCCTGTTCGCGCTGCCCATCCTGATCCTCTTCATCTTCCTGCAACGCAAGGCCGTCAGCGGCCTGACCGACGGCGCCGTGAAGGGATGACCCCGCCGATGACCACACTCGCCACCGGCCCTGACACCCTCACCCGGGACGCCCTCGCGGTGCTGCAGCCGGGGTTCGACGGCACCACCGCGCCGGACTGGGTGCGCCGCCGCCTCGGCGAGGGCCTCGCCTCCGTCGCCCTGTTCGGCCGCAACGTCGTCAGCGAGGACCAGGTCACCTCCCTCACCGCCCAGTTGCGGACCGAACGGGACGATCTGCTGGTCGCCATCGACGAGGAGAGCGGCGACGTCACCCGCCTCGACGTGCGCTCCGGCTCCGCCTTCCCCGGCAACCACGCCCTCGGCGCCGTCGACGACCCACACCTCACCCGGGCCGTCTCCCGCGAGCTGGGCCGGCGCCTGGCCGCCTGCGGCGTCAACTTCGACTGGGCGCCGTCCGCCGACGTCAACGCCAACCCCGACAACCCCGTCATCGGGGTGCGCTCCTTCGGCGCGAGCACCGACCTGGTCGCCCGGCACACCGCCGCCTGGGTCGAGGGCCTGCAGTCCACCGGCGTCGCCGCCTGCACCAAGCACTTCCCGGGCCACGGCGACACCAACGTGGACTCCCACCACGCCGTGCCCCGCATCGACGTCGACGCCGACACCCTGTACGAGCGTGAACTGCCCCCGTTCCGCGCGGCGATCGCCGCCGGCACCCGGGCCGTCATGAGCGCCCACATCCTCGTGCCGGCCCTGGACCCGGACCGCCCCGGCACCCTCTCCCGCCGCGTTCTGACCGAGCTGCTGCGCGGTGAACTCGGCTACCAGGGCCTGATCGTCACCGACGGCATGGAGATGCGCGCGATATCCGGCACGTACGGCCTGGAGCACGGCGTGGTCCTGGCGATCGCGGCCGGCGCCGACGCCATCTGCGTGGGCGGCGGACTGTGCGACGAGGGCACCGTGCTGAGGCTCAGGGACGCGCTCGTGGCGGCCGTACGCTCCGGCGAGCTGCCCGAGGAACGGCTCGCCGACGCCGCCGCCCGGGTCCGGGACCTGGCCGCGTGGACCGCCGGGGCCCGCAGCGGCGCGGCGGACACCGAGCCGAACCCCGAGATCGGCCTGGTCGCGGCCCGCCGCGCGCTGAGAGTGACCCGCGCGGGCGCCGCCGCACCGGTCACCGCACCGGTGTACGTCGCCCAGTTCGAGCCGGCCCGCAACATCGCCGTCGGCGACCAGACCCCGTGGGGCGTGGCCGCCGAGCTGCAGCGGCTGCTGCCCGGCACCGCCTCCGGCTCCTTCACCGGTGAGGGTGTCGGCGCGGAGGCGCTGGCCGCGGCCGACGGCCGCCGGATCGTCGCCGTGGTCCGCGACGAACACCGGCACGACTGGATGGCCTCGGCCCTCGACACCCTGCTCGCCGCCCGCCCCGACACCGTCGTCGTGGAGATGGGCCTGCCGCAGGCCGCCCCGCGCGGCGCCCTGCACATCGCCACCTACGGTGCCGCCCGGGTCTGCGGTGTGGCGGCGGCGGAGGCCGTCGTCGCGGGCTGAGCCACCCGCTCCACCGGCCGCCCGCCGCCCGCGCGGGCGGCCCGCTCGATCCTGCCGTCTTCCCGGATCTCACCTGCACACGTTGTCCAGAGGAACCGCATGCAGACGCCCCACCCCCACCTCCACCGAGCGGCCTCGGCCCGCCCCTACTTCAGCGCCGACGGCGAGACGTACCTCGCCCCCACCCCACTGCGCCACATCGAGAAGTCCCAGCCCCTGCGGGTGCTGTCCGAGGAGGACTTCGCCTTCTGGCAGACGTACGGCTACGTTGTCGTCCGCGAGGCCATCACCCCCGGCGAGGCCAAGCAACTCCTCGACTTCGCCTGGGAGTTCCAGGGCCTCGACCCCGACCGCCCCGACACCTGGTACGCGGAACCGCCGTTCCGCTCCGAACTCGACCGGCACCTGTTCATCTACGGCTTCGTCGAGGCCTACCACCACCAGCTCATCTGGGACAGCCGCCAGACGCAGCGCGTGTACGACGCCTTCGTGGACATATGGGACTGCCCGGAACTGTGGGTCACCCTGGACCGGCTGAACCTCAACCCGCCCAACGTACGCACCCGTTCCCGCTCCCTGATCGAACCCGCAGACGAGGGCTTCGACATCGAGCTGCACTGGGACGTCGACACCACCCTCGCCGTCCTCCCGCAGCGCGTCCAGGGCATCATCGCCCTCACCGACACCCGGCCCGACCTCGGCGGCTTCCAGTGCGCGCCCGAGCTCTTCCGCCGCTTCGAGGAGTGGCGCGTGGCCCAGCCGCCCGGCCGCGACCCGGTCCGGCCCGGCACCGACCGCGCCGAGTTCCCGGTGATCCGCCCCGACCTCCAGGCCGGCGACCTGCTGATCTTCAACGGGCTGCTGGCGCACGGCGTGGCACCGAACCTCTCCGACAACGGTGTCCGAGCCGTCCAGTACCTGTCGATGATGCCGGCGCTGGAGGAGCACACGGCACTGCGCGACTCCCGCATCGACTCCTGGCGCACCCTGGCCACCCCCGACTGGAACGCCACCCTCCTGGGTGACGCCCGCACGCCGGAGGCCGACCGCTACGGCCCCGCCACGCTCACCCCGCTCGGCAGAAGACTGCTCGGCCTGGACTCCTGGACCGCCGCGGCGGAAGAGGCACCGTGAACCACCGGATCTGCCTCTGCCTGCCCACCAACCGGGCCTGCCCGTCCACCATCACCGCCCTCCACGACGAGGCCGCCTACGCCGTCCGCCGCCACGGCGCAGACGTCCAGCTGCTGATCCTCGACTCCTCCGCCGACCGCACCCGCGCCGGGCACGCCCGGGTCGTCGCCGGACTCCACCCGGTACCCGGCGTCACGGTCCACCACCTGGACGAGGAGGCCCAGCGCGCCTTCCTGCGCCGGACGATCGAACGAGCCGGCTCGCAGCAGCCCGACCGCCTCCTGCACCTGATGCTCCCGCCCACCGTCTCCTACGGCGCCTGCACCAACCGTGCCTTCCTGCTGGCCGCCGCCCTCGGCTGCCATTCGCTGCACCGCAGGGACTCCGACAGCACCTACCAACTCCATGACCGCCGACCGGTGTTCCCCGTCCACCACGAGCTGCCCTGGCTGGGCAGTCCCGCCGCCGAGGCCGCGGCCTCCGTCACCCGCACCGACCTCGCCCCGGCGCTGCTGGGCCGCCCCGTGTCACTGGTGGGCGCCTCCTTCATCGGCGCGTTCTCCGTCGACATCGGCGAGATACGGCGCCTGGACGAGGACGTGTACCACGACGTCGTCAGCCTCTGGGCGCCCGGCGACTGGCCCGAGGAACGCAAACGGCACCTGGTCGAGGAGTCCTTCACCGGCGCGGGCACGGCCCCCTTCACCGCCGACCGGGCGACCCTCACCGTGGTCGACCCCATGCGCGTCGACATGTGCAACATCGCCTTCGACCACGCCGTGTACGAGCGGATCCCCCTGCCGCCCGCCACCGACACCATCGGCAGCGACTACTTCCTCCTCCACCTGGTCCACGACGCGGGCCTGCCCGGCATCCTCCACAACCGCCACATCGAGAACTTCCACACCCCCGAACGCCGCACCGACACCGGCTTCCCGGCCTACCAGCGGCGGTTCGTGAAGTTCCTGCTCTCGATGCTCTACTTCCACCGCGTCTACGACCGCATGGCCGCCGAGGGTGCCGCTCTGCTGGACGAGCGGCACCGGGTACGGCCCGACCGGATCGTGGAGTTCCTGCGGGAGAGCACGGCCCTGGACCGCACGGAGAACGTCTGGCGCCTGGACCGGGTGGACACGGCGTACCGCAAGCTGGGCGGGCGGTACGCGAGCTTCGCCGACCAACTCGCGGAAGAGCGCGAACGGTTATTGGACGAGGCGGAGTCGGACATGGAGGACTTCGCACACCTGGTCGAGGCCTGGCCGGCCCTGATCAAAGCAGCCCGCACATGAGCGCCCCGCAGGGGCGCGGGGAACTGTGCGACAAGCCACACAAGACCCGCAGCCGCACGACGGCATTTCGCGGCACATCCGTAGGCGCACTGGCCGAATCCCTCGCCGCAGCCGAATCCGACCGCATCATCTACGACCTCACCGGCGTAGAGCACCAATACGACGCCCTGCTCGACGAGTTGCCCGGCACCCACATCCGCTTCGCCCTCAAGGCCTGCCCCGTCGACGAGGTCCTGCACACCCTCGCAGCCCGCGGATCGGGATTCGACGCAGCCAGCCCCGCCGAAATCACCCAAGCCCTCCACGCCGGCGCGCAGCCACACCGCGTCCACTACGGCAACACCATCAAGTCGGACCAGGACATCGCCGAAGCCCACCGCCTAGGTGTCCGCACCTTCGCCACCGACAGCGTCGAGGACGTCACCGCCATCGCCGCACACGCGCCGGGGGCCCGGGTGTTCTGCCGCCTGACCACCGGAGGTACCGGCGCCCTGTGGGGCCTGAACCGCAAGTTCGGCTGCGCCCCCGACGACGCCGTCCACGTGCTGGAGACGGCCCGCGAGGCCGGACTCACCCCGGCCGGACTGTCCGTGCACGTCGGCTCCCAGCAGATGACCTGCGAGGCCTGGCAGCAGGCCCTCGACACCCTCGCCGGGACGCTGACGGCGCTGGCCGGGCGGGGGATTGTACCCGACCACGTGAACCTCGGCGGCGGCCTGCCCGCGCTCGGCTACCGGGACCGCCACGGCAACCCCCTCGACCCGCCCCTGGACAAGATCTTCACCGTGCTCCGCGAGGGCATGGACCGGCTGCGCGACCTCAGCTCCGCCCCGCTCGACTTCGTCATGGAGCCGGGCCGCCACCTGGTCGCCGACCACGGCGCCGTCCGCGCCCACGTCTCCCGGCTCACCCGCCGCCGGCAGCCGGACGGGACGAACGCCCACTGGCTCTACCTGAGCTGTGGCAAGTTCAACGGCCTGTACGAAATGGACCAGTTGACGCACCGGATGGTGTTCCCCGGCCACCTCGACGCGGTGGACCACGTCTCCGCGATCGTCGCGGGCCCCACCTGCGACAGCGACGACGCCTACGGCGAGGGCCGGCACCCGGTGCGCGTCCCGGCGTCCGTCACCTCCGGCGATCCGGTCTGGATCCTCTCCGCCGGCGCCTATGCCACCAGCTACATGACCCAGGGGTTCAACGGCATCCGCCCGCTGCCCTGCGTGTGCGTCCGGGGTCAGGAAGGACACCACTGACATGACCCACCTGATACGCCGGATCACCGAGGCCGACTGGCCCGGGGTGGTGGCCCTGGAAGCGGAGGCGTACGCCGGCACCGCGCTCACGGAGGGGGAGGCCGCGCTGCGCTCCCGGGCCACGCCCGGCACCTGTCTCGTCCTGGACCTCGACGGCCGGATCGCGGGCTATGCACTGGCCCTGCCCTACCCGAGATTCCGCTACCCCGACCTGACCCGGCCCGAACAGACCCCCCACTGCTCCACCAACCTGCACCTGCACGACCTCGTCGTCAGCGCGCCCCTGCGGCGCAGAGGGCTCGGCAGTCGTATGGCCCGCCACCTGACGGACGTGGCCCGCACCCGCGGGTTCCGGACCATGTCCCTGATCGCGGTCGCCGGCAAGGAACACTTCTGGCGGGCCAACGGCTACCGCGCCCACCCCGAGGCACGCCTCCCCGCCGCCTACGGTCCCGGCGCGGTGTACATGTCGGCGCGACTGGCCGCCGTACGGAAGGCGAGCTGATGCCCACCCCGTCCTTCCCACGCGCCAAGTGGTCGATCGCGGCGCTGTTCTGCTTCCTGGGCTTCCAGTACGGCACCTGGGTCTCCCGGCTGCCCGCGCTCAAGGCCCGCCTGGACCTGGGCGCCGGGGAGGTGGGACTGCTGCTGATGGTCTGCGGGGCGGGCGCGGCGGCCTCCTTCCCGCTGGTCGCCGTCCTGATGCGCCGCCTCGGCTCCCGGCGGCTGTCCCTGGTCTCCGCGCTGTGCCTGGTGGCCGTACTGGCCGCGCTGTCCGCCGTACCGGACTACCCGCTCGCCCTCCTGGCCGTCTGCGCAGACGGAGTCGCGGTCGGCTGCCTCAACGTCGCCATGAACGCGCAGGGCGCCGCGCTGGAGAAGGTCCACGGCCGCACCGCCATGTCCCAGCTGCACGCCACGTTCAGCGCCGGTCTGCTCGCCGGTGCCCTGCTGACCTCGGGCGTGACCACGCTGACCGCGTCGGTCCCGGCGCACTTCGCCGTGGCCGGGGCCCTGCTGCTGCTCCTGCTCGCAGGCGCCCGCTCCGGGCTGCTGAGCCCGGCGCACCCGGGGGCGCCGGGCGGGCCGCAGCGGAGCCGCCGCCGGGCCCTGCCCTCCTGGACGACCCTGCTGATGGGCTGTG
Organism: Streptomyces puniciscabiei; assembly: GCF_006715785.1. NCBI lineage: Bacteria > Bacillati > Actinomycetota > Actinomycetes > Kitasatosporales > Streptomycetaceae > Streptomyces > Streptomyces puniciscabiei. Next base: position 914,206 of record NZ_VFNX01000001.1, on the reverse strand, counting down.
CCATGGCCTTCGGCACGATCACCGAGGGCGCGATGAACGACTGGTCGACGCTCTATCTGAAGGACGTCGTCGGGGCCTCGGCGTCCATGGCGCCGCTGGGCATCGCGGTCGTCTCGGTGATGATGCTGCTGGCCCGGCTCCGCGCGGACCGCTGGCGCAGCCGCTGGGGCGACGGCCGGGTGGTGCGGGCCGGCAGCGCGGTGGCCGCCACCGGACTGGCCCTCGCCCTGCTCACCGGCGGACTCGTCCCGGCCCTCCTCGGCTTCGCCTGCGTCGGCCTCGGCGCGGCCGCCGTCACCCCGTGCGTCTATGTCGCGGCCGCCGGCCACGGCTCCGACGCCCTGGCGCTGGTCGCCGCCATGGGCACCACGGGCCTGCTGGCCGGCCCGGCCCTGATCGGCTTCGTCGCGAGCAGCACGAGCCTCACCCTCGGCATGACCGCGGTCGCGGCCTCGGCCCTGATCGTCACCCTGACGGCCATCCGGATCCCCTGGCCCGACGGCTCCCCGACAGCCGCTCCCGGCACATCGATTCCGGCGCACGAGAGCGCCTAGCGTCCTTGCCGGCGGCGGGCTCGGGGAACGCCCGACACCGCGGCACCCGGCGGCCGGCAGCGCCGTTGGCCGCCGGCGGATCCGGAAGCCGTACACGACGCCCCGGCTCCCCACCGCGAGGAGCCGGGGCGTCGGCATGTCCTCAGCCGGCGGAGTGGCGGAAGCGGCTCCGGTACTCCGTCGGCGTGGTGTCGAGCCTGCGGCGGAACGCGCGGATCAGGGTGTCGACGGTGTTGAAGCCGGAGGTGGTGGCCACCCGCTCCAGGGTGTCGTCCGTGGTCTCCAGGCGGTTCCGGGCCACTTCGACCCGGGCGGATTCGACGTACGCGGCCGGAGTCGTGCCCAGCTCCTCCTTGAACATGCGGGTGATGTGGCGTTCGCTGACATGGGCGAACTCGGCCAGGGTGGCGATGGTGTGGCGTCCGGTGATGTTCTCGGTGATGTGGTGGCGGATGTCGTCCATGCGCCGGGTGGCGGAGGCGATCCCGGTCGGCACGCTGAACTGACTCTGACCGCCGGGGCGTTTGAGGTACATCACCAGCTGCCGGGCGACCGCCGTCGCGGCCTTCTCGCCGTGGTCCTCGGCGACCAGGGCCAGGGACAGGTCCAGGCAGGCGGTGATCCCGGCTCCGGTCCACACGCCGCCGTCACGGATGAAGATCGGATCCGCGTCGACCTCGACCGACGGGTGGTCGGCGGCGAGTTGCTGCGCGGTCGACCAGTGGGTGGTGGCCCTTTTCCCGTCCAGCAGGCCGGCCGCGGCGAGGAGATGCGCCCCGACGCAGACCGAGGCGATCCGCCGTGTGCGGCCGGCGAGGGTTTTCACCCAGGCGACCACGCCGGGATCGGCGAGGGCCCGTACCCGGCGTTCGGCGTCGACCTCGACGGAGCCGGGCACGATCAGGGTGTTGATCTGCCGGCGGGCGACGTCCACGAACGTCATGTCGGGCAGTACCCGGACACCGGCCGCCGTGGTGACCGGGTCCATGGTCTCGGCGGCCAGGACCACGTGATAGCCGGTCTCGCCGTCCATCTCCCGGTCGAGGAGGGCGAACACCTCTGGCGGCCCCGTGACATCGAGCAGGTCGACGCCCTCGAACAGCATGACGACGACAAACCGTCTTATACGGCTCATTTCTTCCCCCGCGTGGCATGTCCAGATCTGCAAACTTCGTGTCATTGCCGCGCCATTTGGAGGATCGTAGCGTGATTTCCGGCCACCGCGGACGGCTCGAAAATCTCGTGAACATCCCAAGAAGGGGCAGTTGTGCCTTCGAAAACCCTGCGTGACCTCAGCGGCCTCGACCAGACCCCGGCGTCGCTCGCGAACTCTACGGTCGTCCTGATCGACATCCAGAACACCTACACCCAGGGTGTGATGGAGCTGGACGGCTGGGAAGGCGCCCTTGACGCCGCCGCGGATCTCCTGACCAGGGCCCGCGCGGCGGGTGCCAAGATCATCCATGTCCAGCACGACGGCGGCGAGGGCAGCCCGTACGACCTCGACGCCGAAGTGGGCCGGATCCACAAGAAGGTCGCCCCGGCCGACGGAGAGCCGATCGTCACCAAGCAGGCGCCCAACGCCTTCCACGGCACCAACCTCGGGGACCTGGTGGACGAGGCCGGGAACGAGAACCTGGTCCTGGCCGGCTTCATGACCCACATGTGCATCGCCTTCACCGCCCAGGGCGCGTTCCTGCGCGGCAACCGGCCGACGGTGGTCGCCGACGCCACCGCCACCCGCTCGCTGAGGACGGACGTCGCCGAGGTGTCCGCCGAGCAGCTGCACCACGGCGCGCTCGCGACGATCGCGGACCTGTACGGCGTCGTCGTTCCGTCCGCCGCGTCCCTGGGCTGACCGGCCGACGCAGGGACACCGCTGCGGAGAACGCTGCGGAGAACGACGCACGCCCCCCCGCGACCCGTTCTCCGCAGCGCCGCGGAACCACTCCGTGGCGCGTCATCACATCGGCCGTACGGCCGGTCGGGGGGGGGATCACAGTCATCCGCGCGGATTGGGGAATCCGCGTGTTTTCCCAGGGGGGACAAAGGAAGTGCCGACCCGTAGAACTGTTCTCGGTGCCACTGCCGCCGTGGGCGCCGCCAGCGCCCTGAACGGCCTCACCGCGCGCGCCGCGTCCGCCGACGGCGCCACCGGCAACGTCACGCAGGCCCAGGCCCGCGACAACATGCGCGCCGTGGACACCGGCATGCGTACCGACTACGACGCGCTTCGTGCGCGTCTGATCAACCACCTCGACCCGGTGATCGTCGTCAACAACGACATGCAGGGCGGTACGTACTACCTGATCAGCAACGGCCAGGTCCTGGAGAAGGTCCAGCCCGTGGACGAGGTGTTCGAGCTGGCCAAGTCCATCGCCCACACACCGCTCGGGATCTACTCCATCTGCGCGGCGTCCCTGGACCCCCGCACCATCCTTCCCGCCCAGGCCTCGTACATCGACCCGCACGACCTGAGGATGGTGGCCTTCAACGGGCCCGGTGACACCAGCTGGATACAGCCCCTCCAGGACTTCGCCAACACGCTTCGGACCGCTCGGAAGACCCTGGAAGCCGCCGGCCTCCCCGGCGACGCGCAGGGGAGTCTGCACGACTCCTGTGCGCACATCCTGGACAGGGCGGACGACTTCATCAGCGACACCATCCGGTCCCGGTCGTTCGACATGCGGTCCTTCGAGGACTTCGCCGGCGACGTCTACCCCAGCGTGCGCACCAACATGTACTGGTCGTCGAGGAAGCAGATCGACGGCGTCTCCGCCCTGATGACGCGCTGGCGCAAGCAGGTCGGAGACACCGCCTGGAGCGGCCTGTACGTGGTGGTGCTGTCGATCTGGACGACCTACGTCCAGAACCAGAACAGCATCATCCTGAAGAACTTCATGAACCAGCATCAGGTCTCCACGCATCTCATCGACCTGATGACCGCCCAGACCCCGTCCGACCCGGTCCACGTCGCGCTCGACAACCTCGCCCGCATCGTGATGGACAACGTCGCGGCGGAAATGGTCTTCTCCGCCGACCAGCCCACCGCCGACGCCCTCAAGGGACAGCCGGACCTGCTGTCCACCGAGATCCTCCGGCTCCTCGGCAACGGCACCGCCGCGGACACCGCGAGCACCCTGACCAAGGGACAGACGAACCAGATCGTGTGCCCGTTCCACAACCGTTCGGCAACCACGGCGGCCGCCGTCTAGGCGGTACCCGTCCGATCCGCCAGACATCTTCAGACGGCCGAAGGCTTCCCCCAGGGCGGGGAAGCCTTCGGTGTGTCCCGGGGGACAAGTGAACCTCTCATCCGTCGTCGACCGTGCCGCACAACTGTGGGCACTGGCCGGCCTCATGCTCCTCGCACTGAATCTACGCGCGGCGATCACCGGCATCTCACCGATGCTCAGCGATCTGCAGGCGACCTTTCACCTGAGCGGAGTCGCGCTCAGCTTCCTGACCACCCTGCCCGTCCTCTGCCTCGGGGCCTTCGCCTCGCTCGCCGCACCGATAGCCCACCGCGTCGGCACCGAAACCACCATCGCCGGGGCGCTCGCCCTGCTGACGGCCGGCATCCTGCTGCGGACCTTCCCGTCCGCCGTGCTGCTCTTCTCCGGCACCGTGCTCGCCGGCGCGGGGATCGCCCTCGGAAACGTGCTGCTGCCCGTGGTCATCAAACGCCGTTTCGCCCACCGGGTGGGACCTCTGACCGGGCTCTCCATGATGCTCATGGCCGGAAGCGGCGCAGTGGCCGCGGGGCTCGCCGTCCCGCTCCACGACGCCGCCGGATGGCGGATCGCCCTCGCCGTATGGGCCATCCCCTCCCTCGTCGCCGCACTCGTATGGGGACCCCTCGCCGTGCGGGGACGCCGGGCACAACGGCACATCAGCGACTCCCCGGTCACAACGGGGGAATCACTGCTGGGCTCTTCGCTCGCCTGGGCAGTGGCCGGATTTCTCGGCCTGGTGTCCCTGATGTTCTACGCCCTCATGGCGTGGCTGCCCGAGATCATGCATGCCGACGGCTTCGACCCGACGGAGGCCGGGATGATGGTCTCCGCCATACAGATGATCAGCGTCCCCCTGGGCCTCGTCATCCCCGTTCTCGCGGCCCGGCTGCCCACACAACGGCCGCTGATCACGGGGATATCCGCGACGAAGGCGGTAGCCCTGGCCGGGGTGCTCCTCGCACCCCAGGCCGGATGGCTGTGGATCGTCTTCCTGGGGCTCGCCACGGGCAGCGCGTTTCCGCTCGCTTTCACATTGTTGAGCCTGCGGTCCCCGAGTGCTTCGGTCGCCGCGCAGCTGTCCGGCATGGCGCAGACCACCGGCTATCTGGTGGCCGGACTCGGCCCGCTGCTGACCGGCCTCATGCACAGCTTCACCGGCGGCTGGGCGCCGCCGCTGCTGCTCCTGCTCGTGCTGCTGGTGCCCGAGACGATGTGCGGTCTGCTCGCCGGCCGTCCGTCCTTCGTACGCGCCGGTGACTGACGGCCTGCCGCGTTCTCCCGGGGCCTGGATGTCCCGGAAGGGACCACGGGCTGCGGTGACCTGCCGCGATGAGCGGTTGATGGTCGCTGACCCGCGCGAACGGCTTTTGGCTATTTCCCGGGTCCCGTCGCCTGCGGGTGACCGCCGAACGAGATCAGTTGACCTGGCCGCCAGGACGCAGGACGAGTTGGTTGATGTCCACGCTTCCAGGTTGATTGATGGCGAAGAGGATCGTCTCGGCGACCTGTTCGGCGGTCAGTGCCGGTGCTGCCTCGGGACAGCCGCCACGCTCGTCCCAGAACGGGGTGTCCACCACTCCCGGGGCAATGAGGGTGACGCCGACGCGGTCTTTGGCAACCAAGAGCCGGACGTTCTCCACCAGGGCGTGCGTGGCCCACTTGGTGACGGAGTACAGGTTGCCGGGCGTGTTCCTGGTCCCCGCGACCGAACCGACGATCACGATCCGGCCCTTGGACTCCCTGAGGTGCGGCAGTGCCTCACGTACCAGCAGAGCCGGGCCGAGGACGTTGGTGAGAACCATGGCACGCATCGCCTGAGGGTCGTGGTCCTGCAGGGTGCCGGGCAGGGAGAACCCGGCGTTGGCGATCACCCTGTCCAACCGACCCCAGAGGCCCGCGACACGACTCACAGCGGAGGCGACATGGTCCTTGTCACTGGCGTCGCCGCACATGGTCAACAGCCGCTCCCCCGCTCCGGCTGAGGCAGCGAATGCGGCCAGCCGATCGGCATTGCGGCCGGTAATGGCCACGCGGTGACCTTGCTTGAGCAAGGCACGGGCAGTGGCCGCACCGATTCCGCTCGAACCACCTGTGATCAACGTGACGGGTTCCATGGGGCGGCCTCCTCATTGATGGCGGCATCGACGACGTGTCAGGGCTCGAGGTGTTGATTGGCTGACGAAGAGGCGGTTGTGCCGTCGGTCGGAGGGCACCTCAGTCATGCCATCGACGATCAACTACTGAAAGTGGACCTCGATGTTACTACTGTTACTACGTCAACGGGTCTTGTGACCTGTGGACTTGGCAGGGTGTGTGGTGCCCGGTCACGGGCACTCCCGGGCTGCAACAAGGAAGAGCGACGTTCCGGTGCCGTCATCGACGCGTCAACATCACAACTGTCCAGTCGGAGCTGTGAATCCGCCCCGGTAGGAGACTCCCGACCGTCCGAAATCGGCGACGGACGGCGCGCCCATCAGGGCCATGACTTCCTCGAACTCGTCAATAATCAGTCGTAGGACGCCCGCGACCCCCTTGGCACCGGAATGCGACAGCCCCCACAGAGCCGGACGTCCGATCAGGACCGCGTCCGCGCCCATGCACAGGGCCTTGGCCACGTCTGCGCCGTGCCGGATCCCCCCGTCAAGGATGACCTGGCATCCTCCTCCCGCAGCGTCCACCACCTCGGTGAGGCACTCCGGAGCGCTCTTGGCGAAATCGAGCTGTCGGCCGCCGTGATTGGAGACGACCAGCCCCGAAACGCCGTTCTTGACCGCCAGCTCGGCGTCCTCGCCGGTCAGCACACCCTTCAGCACCACCGGCAGAGACGTCACTCCACGCAGCCAGGCAAGGTCCTCCCAGGTGATCGAGGCGTCGAACTGCTCCCTCGAGTGCCGTGCGACAGCCGATTGCCCGTTCAGGCTCCGGTGGGAGGCGGCCATGACCTCCGGAGAGATGTTGACCGCTCGCACATCAGGCGGTACCACGAACTCGTTCCGGGCATCGCGCGGGCGGAACGCGACTCTGGGTGCGTCGACGGTCAGCACCAGCGCCCGATAGCCGGCGGACTCGGCCCGGCGGATCAGATCCGTCATCGCCCCGCGGTCCTTGAGCCAGTAGAGCTGGAGCCACAAGGGGCCGCTGGCCGCGGCGGCGATGTCCTCAAGAGTCCGACTGGCGAACATACTCACCGTGAACAGCACGCCCGCGGCGCCCGCGGCGCGCGCCGTTGCCACCTCGCCCTCAGGGTGGGCGAGCCGGTGGTAGGCCATGGGAGCGATACCCAATGGAGCCGCCAACTCGGCACCCAGCAGGGCGGTTGAGGAGTCGCAGCGAGAGACGTCGACGAGGCAGCGCGGCCGCAACTGAATCCGGTCCAGGGCTTCCCGGCCCGCCGTCAGCATCGATTCGGTGCCGCTTCCGCCTGCGAGGAAGTCCCAGACGGGTTTCGGCAGCCGCTCCTTGGCCGCGGCCTCGTAAGCGTCCAGATTCGGCACCTCGTATTCTCCATTCTCCGTCCGGTGAGCGGGTCGCTTGCGGGCATGTGCCGTTCGGCCTGGTACTACAGCCGAACTTCCGCGTTTCCGCAGGCCGGATACGCCGCCGGAAACCCGTGCTCTAGTACTGGCCGGCTGTGCCGGTTGTCTGCGCGGTGATGAAGTCGGCCAACCTCGCAACGCCCTCGGTGATCTCTTGCGGGCTCTGTGAGCTGCACGACAAACGCAACTGATGAGTGCCGCCGCCGTCCAGATGGAAGTCGCACATCGGGGTCCACAGCACACCGAAGCACCGCGCGGAGAGCTCGAGAGCCCGGTGGTCGGCGGCGAAAGGGACGTCGACGACGACGAAGAAGCCGCCGTCGGGCCGGTTCCAGCGGACTCCGACCTCAGCCCGGCGCGCCGCGGGGAAGTGCCGCTCCAACTCGTCGAGCAGCGTGTCCATGTTGGTGCGGTAGTGGGCGACAGCGTGAGAGTTCGCGGCGCGGAGCCGGCAGTCGCTTTCGACCAGCAGCCCGCCGATGACGGCCTGACTGATGGCCGAGGTATTCACCGTGGTCATGCTCTTGATCTTCGACAGCTCGTCCGTGAGCATCGTGCGCCTGCCGGATGGGCCCACGACCTCCTGGTCGGCGATGATGTAGCCCACACGGGCCCCAGGAAGCGCGGTCTTGGCGAAGGAGCCCAGGAATATCACGCGGCGGCTGTGGTCGAGGGCCTTCAGTGTCGGGCGGGCTGATCCGGTCCGGACGAAGAACCCGTAGGGGTCGTCCTCCAGGACCAGCAAGTCCTCGTCAGCGGCCAACTCCAGCAGACGCCTCCGCGCCGCCGGACTCATGCTCGCCCCGGAGGGGTTGCCGAAATCCGGGACCACGTAGAAGGCCCGGGGGTTTTCGCCTGCCTGCCTGCTGGCGTGGACAGCCGCCAGCACGGCTTCCGGATCGGGTCCGGCGGGGCCTTCGGGCACGGGGCGCACTCGGATGCCCAGGAGCTGGGCCGCACCGGTAATGCCCACATAGCAGGGTGAACTGACCAGCAGAGTGTCTTCGGGCCTGGCGAAGAGCGCCCTCAGGGTGAGGAGCAACGCCTCCTGGCAACCCGTCGTCACCACGATCGCTTCCGGCGGGACCTGGATCCCCTCGTCGTTGGCGACCGTCCTGGCAATCAGTTCTCGGATGATGCCGCTGGTACGGCCGTACTGGAACAACTGGGTCCGCACCTGATCACGTGACCAGCCGAGTTCCTTCTCGAGGTACGTGGTGTAGGTCTGCAGATGGCGCGCGAGGTCCTCGGGTTCGAAGCCGCCCTCGGTCGGCCGGCCTGGAGCGAAGGAAATCGCGTCCGGGAAACGCCCGACGACCTCATTGAGGAAGGTCATCGCGTCGAGGACCGGGGCACTGAGCGAGCCGTGCAGGTCGGCGAGCAACAGGGCCTGATCTGGTGGCGCTCCAACTTGAGTCATCCCTCACACCCTTCCCGGTGCGGTCGCATAAGTCCGGATCGTGCCGGCTCCGTCCGTGCTGCCTGCGGGGATCCGAGCCCTTCCCTGCAAGCCGTGGAGCAGGACCGACGCGAGCCGATCCCTTGAGGCACTGTCTTGCTCCGGCTTCCGGGCGGTGCCCAGTGTGCGCAATGTGTCGACCATCAGCGCCACGTCGCGGGAGAACTCCGCGAGGACGTCGGCGACTGCTACGGCATTCGTGCCCAGGATGTCGGTCCACAGTTCAACGCTGCCTCCGGCGAGGCGGGTCACGTCACGGAGTCCCTGTCCTGCGATCCCGAGCTGCGACTGCTCGCCATGCAGCAGACGCGCAGCGAGCAGGCTCGACACCAGATGCGGGGTGTGGGAGACCAGCGCGACCGCCTGGTCGTGCTCCGCCTGGGTCATCACGACCGGCCTGGCCCCGCACAGCTCAGCCAGGTTCCGGGCGCGTTCGACCGTCTGCGCCCGGGTCTGCGGGGCCGGAGTGAGTACCCAGGGACGACCGTGGAACAGGTCGGCGCTCGCGGCCAGCGGACCCGACTGCTCCCGGCCACCCATGGGATGCCCTCCGACGAAGCGGGTCAGGTCACAGCCGGTCCGGGCCGCCTCCTGCTGGACCTGCTCCTTGACGCTGGCCGCGTCCGTGAAGTCATGTGCCAGCTCCCGCTGCTGGTGTTCTCTGAGGGCCGCTGCAACGTACTGCGGTGGTACCGCGATGACCGCCAGGTCGACCGGTTCACGCGGACTGCCCGCGATGCCGGCCCCGAGTTCGGCGGCCGTGCGCGCCGCCTCCGGGTCGGTGTCGATCAGGTAGGTGGTCACGCCCCGGCCACGCAGGGCCAGGGCGATCGAGGTGCCGATCAATCCGGTACCGACCACCGCGGCACTACGCATCAGTGCTCGCTCCACAGCAGCGGGAGGTACTCGGGGTCGCTGTAGTCGGGAGTGCCCTCGGCCGTGCGGCGCACCAGCACGTCGTGGTTGTAGCTGACCTGGGTGCCGTCCGAGCGGAAGAACTCGCGGTAGCGGTTCTCGCCGTCCTGCAGGTGGAAGGAGATCGCGCGGCGCGGACGGTCGCTGACGTTGGCACCGCTGCCGTGGTAGGTGCGGCAGTGGTGGAAGTTGACGTGCCCCTTGGGGATCGTGACCGGGATCTTGGTGACCTCCACGCCGTTGAACGCCGCGTTCTCCTCCAGCATCTGGTCCAGCTCGGAGCGGTCGCGCTCGGCGAAGTGCAGCGAGGTGGCATCGTTGTCGGCGGTCTCCTTCCACAGGTGGCTGCCGTCGACCATGGTGATGGTGCCCATCTCCTCGCCGCAGTCGTGGAAGGGGATGAACGCGGTCAGCATCCGCTCGGAGGTGGAGGTGGACCAGTAGTGGCGGTCGAAGTGCCAGGGCACGATGTTCGACTGCTCCTGCGCCACCGGGGGCTTGTAGATGAGCGTCGACTGGAACACCCGGATCTGCTCGGCCTGGGCGAGGCGCGCGGCGACCGCGCCCAGCAGCGGCTTGCTCAGGATCCGGCCGATGGTGTCGTCCTCGTAGTGGATGTAGTCGTTGTGCCGCTGGACGTCACCCTTCTCCGGCTCCCAGTAGGCCAGCTTGGGCGGGCGGACCGGCAGGGTGCGGTCGCGGTGGCCGGCGTAGAAGCGCTCGCTGGCGGCCTCCAGCTGGTCGATCTCCTCGTCGGTGAACAGCTTCTTCGACAGGTACCAGCCGTGCTCCGCGTAGAAGGCGACGTCCTCGTCAGTCGGCAGCAGCGCGCGCTCCTCGTCGGTGAGGGCGAAGGTCCGGATGGCCTCGGTGGTCATGCTCTTCCTTACAGGTCGGTGGTTCGGTGGATGGACGGCGCCCTGAGCCGGGTCAGGAGACGACCTTCTCGCGGGCGACCGCCTCGTAGAGCGCCTTGATGTTGCCGCTGCCGAAGGTGCGGGCGCCGTGCCGGTCGATGACCTCCCAGAAGTACGTCTTCCGCACGTGCTGGGACTGGGTGAAGATCTGGAACACCTGGCCCCAGTGGTCCTCGTCGATCAGGACGTTGGTCCGGCGCAGGTCCTCGATCGCGAGCTCGGAGCGCTCGAAGCGCTCCTTCAGCTGGTCGTAGTAGGAGCCCGGCGTCTGCAGGAAGGTGACGCCCCGCTGCTCCAGGGTCTGCACGGTGCCCACGATGTCGTCGCAGAGCAGCGCCACGTGCTGGACGCCGGCGCCGCCGTGGCGGGCGAGGAAGGTGTCGATCTGGCCGGGCTGGCGGTCGGTGACCGGCTCGATCAGGGTGAAGGTCACCTTGCCGGACGGGCTCTGGACGACCTTGGAGTCCATCGCCTGGGAACCGACCTCGATGAACTCCTCGAAGATCTGCGAGAAGCCGAAGACGTGCTCGTAGAACGCGACCGTGGGGCGCAGTTGGCCCGCGGGCAGGCAGATCGCCGCGTGGTCCACGGTGCTGAGCAGTTCCTCGCCCGCCTCGGGGTCCGCGGCGATGATGTCCATCACTCCGGGCAGGAACTGCTTGCGGTCGCCGGTGCGCTGGACGAACCGGTGGGCCACGTCACCGAAGCCCAGGACCGCGGCGGTGACCACCTCGGTGCCGTCCTTGCTGTGGACGGTGGGCTGTTCGACGGCGACGGCGCCCCGCTCGACTGCCAGCTCGAAGGCACGGGTGGCGTCGTCGACCTCGAACGCGATGTTGGCGACGCCGTCACCGTGCTGCATCACGTAGGACGCGGCCGGGTGGGTGGGGTTGAGGGCGGAGGTGAGGACGACCTCGATGCCGCCCTGGCGCAGCAGCAGCGAGCGGTGGTCGGCCTGTCCTGTCTCGGGGCCGGCTTGGCCGCAGATACGGAAGCCGAAAGCGGTGCAGAGGTAGAACGCGGACTGCTGGGCATCTCCGACGTAGAACTCGATGTGGTCTACGGCCCCGATGTTCATGTAAAACCCTTCTGCTTCCATCGTCGACAGGAGGAGGTCGAGATGTCGATAAGTTTTTGGGAAGGGACTGCCTGGCGAATCAGGAGATTCGGGTGCGAACGTCGCACTAGACAGGGGAGAACTCGTTCAGCGGCGACCAGACACCGTAGTCGCCCCGACGGTAGAGAAGTGGCTCGCGGGGAAAGGTCTCAGCGCCTTCCACCCGGCCTACGAAAAGCCAATGGTCACTCACCTCGATCGCATTCTCAACCCTGCATTCCGCAAAGCCGAGTGCGATTTCGGTGAGCAGCGGAGCGCCTCCGGCAACGGCCGAGGGTCGCCATTCGACATGTGCGAACTTGTCCGTGGCCTTGCTCGCGAACACCTGCGAGGCGTCACGCGCGGACGAGGAGAGGAAGTTCACCGCGAACGCCTGCGACGAAACGATCGCCGGCAGCGTGCGGGACCCCTTGCCGACGGAGACCAGCAGCGTCGACGTCGCCGCCGACACCGAACAGACGGCGTTGCTGGTGAAACCGTACGGCTCACCCGCTCCGTCCATTGCCGTGACGATGGCGATCGGAGTCGGGAACGAGCCGAAGAGTTCGCTGAAGCGTACAGAACCGACGTCCATCAAGTTCCCCCGCGGAGCAGCTCGTGAATGTTTTCTGGCAGGCCGAAGCAACCGACGGCCCGTGATGGTGTGGTGCGGCCCGGTCCGGGATTCCTCACTGCGGCACCGGAGCGGTTTCGATCCGGAAATCGGCGATGATCTTCCGGATGTCCTCCGCCACAGCCGACTCGTCGCCGATGAGGATGAACCGCCCGCTGTGCACCGCGTCGTAGCTACCGCCGGGCTGCATCACCTCGCCGGGGGTCGGTACCAACTCCCGCCAGATCGTGGCGAAGCGGTCCCGCATGGAGGTCACCGAGACGACCTCGGCCGGCAGTCCGGCGGGCTTCGGGATGATCAGCCAGCCGCCGGACGGGTCGCCCGTCTGCGGCGGGACCGTCGCCCCGCCCTCACACAGGGCGTCCAGCCAGAGCTCGAAGAGGTTGACCCCGAAGAGCTTGTCCGTGAGGTACGGCACCTCGGCCCCGCCGATCCGGCCCGCGATCTCCAGGAACACCAGGTCCCCCCCGGCCGTGACGAAGAGCTCGAGGTGGAACGGCATGGAGGTCATGCCCAGACCCGACACGCACTGCCGGGCGAACTCGTGCACACGGTCGCGCAGCGGGGAGTCCTGGACGACGACGGAGCCGAGGGGCTGCCGGCCGGCCTCGAAGGCGAGGCAGTCGCCGATGTAGCGGGACACCGCCATGAACGGGATCTGCGAGTCCTCGCCGGCAAACCCGTCCACGTGGTAGATCGGCCCGTCGATGAACTCCTCGAGTTCGTAGTCCCCGGTGTCGATCTGATCCAGCAGCGTCGTGAGCGTGGCCTCGTCCTCGACGCGGTGCACCCCCCTGCTCCCCGCGCCGGACAGCGGCTTGAGTATCAGTGGGAATCCGATCATCCGCGCGAAGTCCACTGCGGACTCGGGGTTGTCGCAGGAAGCGAACCGAGGCACGCGGATACCGGCCTTCGCCGCGGCTTCCTTCATCCGCAGCTTGTTCCGGTAGAGGGCCACGTCCTCGGGTCGCGGACCGGGGATGTCGAGTGCCGCGCGGACTTCGGCCGCGACACCGAGCGTGGCCTCCGACACGGCTACGAGCCGGTCGACCGGGCCGAGGTGGTCCGTGATCCTCTGAACCGCTCCGCGAACTGCCTCGAAGTCGTTGAGGTCTTCGACCTCGACCAGGTCGGCGATCTGCTCGGGATCGGCAAGGACTCCGGTGGCGCCGACCGCGTCGACCACGTAACTGACCTGGTGCCGCTCATGGTCGATGAGCTCCTCGAAGCGGCCCATCGAGAAGTCCCAGCGCGGCCCCTCCTGGAACCTCGGCCACCGGTTGATGACGACAATGTGCATGGTTACTCCTCCGTAGCTGTTCACTTGCGCGATCGCCGGCTTTGCCGCAGGTCGGACGCGCAATTCATTCGGGTGGGGTACGTGAACAGCCACGCTGCTCCGTCACTGCGGCGCCAGCCTTGATCGGCATCGTCCGCGGGGTGAACTCGATCGCTTCCTTTGGTTCGTCACACGTATTCGCGACGAGCACCGCAGGGCTTCGTTTCGCGAGATTGCACGGCCGCCTGGCTACGGTCCTGGCAGCGCGCGCAGATGGTCGCCCTGCTCGCTCAGGACGCCTCTGCCTCAAGACGGCGAATCAGGGGAGCGACATGAGTGAAGAAGTTCCTCATCTCGTCCCGGGTCGGCCACCCCGAGAAGATGAATTCACTGATACCCGCGGCCTTGTAGCTGTAGATGTACTGGGCCACCTCTTCATAGCTCCCGACGATGCACAGGGCCGGACCCCCGCGGTAGGCCACGGCACCCGTCCAGATGTAGGGCGAGAGCCATTCGTCGACCGCGGAGTTCGCCAACTTGTAGGAGGACGTCACCGCCTCGGAGTCGGTGGTGCTGAGCG